>JAUSIS010000010.1 GCA_030647355.1 bacterium | reverse complement strand
GTAAAAAGAAAGGAGAAAGAAAATCCGCAAATTCCCTGGACGCCGAAAGCAAATCATCCATGGAAAAAGTTTGTCATTGTGCACCAAAAAAGGGACATTTCTAAATTGCTAAAAGCGGACATTTCTATTTTGCGTTGACATCCCGTATCAAAATTAACTGGAAGATATCCAGGTTAAATTAATTTATAGATTACTCGAATTGCCAATCCCAATAATCAATATAGCCAACAATAAGAAAATTTGTCACACCAATTGCCCGATCTACTATCAGCGCCACGACCTTTGCCGTCATGCCGTCCATGATCATTCTTTTTACTCCTGGTGGAATTAATGGCGTTTCTTTTATTTGCGACTTTACATTTGTAAATTCGCCAATTGTTCGCTCACCCGCCTTAATCAAAAGTTTCTTAGTTTGTATTAATTTGTCCACCTCTTTTTTAACAAGAATTTTATTATCAGTAATATAACTTCCATCTTCTAAGCGAAAGGAGATAAGGTATTCTAAATATACTTTATATGGGTTTATGCTCATAACTTGCTTCGTATAAAGTAAAGTCTGATTTAATGTAGTCAGCTTTTCAGAGCATTGGGTCAACTTCCCAATTAGCAAACTGTCCTGACTTGCATTTACTAATTCCGATATTTTTCCTAGGACTCCTGAGAGATCCCTGCTATTTTTTGTTTCATCAAGCATTGGGGACAATACCTTGCCTATCTCTTCACCGAGTTCATCAAGGCATTCAGCTACTAAATAGTAATCCAACTCATCCCAGAGTTTTTCATACTGGGCTAACATTAACATTCTGCATTCATCTATTTCATCCTCTTCCCGATAAACAAGTAACTTAAATAAATCCAGTACTTTGTCATCGTACTTTCCAGTTGTCCTTAATCGCTCTATCATTAACCCAACAGCGAAGTCTCCCATTTGCTCTCCAATTTCGATCCTAATTTATTTACCAAGCCAAACATGCGTGTCAATTGCCATATTTTGAAACTTAAGCTCAAACTTGACCATTCCCCAGATCCCATCCATTTACTACGCCACCCCAAAGATATTGTCCAGTCCTTGCCGGGTCTGGAACTATTACCCCATTTGCCAGCAAATCAGCTCTGAACTCTTTTTTAGCTGGGTCGTTCACTGCCGCCGCTACATTTTGCCTATATTTACCCTTACTATTAGTGTCAATGGCCAAAGGCGTTCCATCGTGCAGATGTACTTCATTACCTTCATTTAAGATGATCTTTCGTGCAATAATCTGTCCCTTTATTTCTCTTGTCAAGGGATGCGCCTGGGCCCATTGTTCAGTTTCTTGCTTACTGGCCATATCTGCATCTTGCGCTACCTGCAGTATTACCACATTGGTTAAACCTGCTTCTCCGTCTATGATTTTTTGTCTAGTATCTACTGCCTGCATACGATCTGTGGTCACTTTACCAGCGGCATCTGTCATCTCTATTTCGACATTTACCTGGTCAAGCCTCGATTCACCGCGTGCCCCGCCTTGGGAATATAGTTTATTCTTATCCGCCAGAGACGCTTGCGCTTGCTCAAGGGCACCTGCGATTCTCGGCTGACCGGTAGTCTGATCAATACCAATCGCATTGGTGTGAGACATTTGTCTATTTTGCGCATTACTTGTTGCCGCATTGGCCACTTCCTCTACTGCTATGTTTACTAATTCCGTATCCTCCGGTGAGCTCGCCCGGCTTGGATCCTGACCATAAGCATCCAACCCTTGCTGTAACCTGGTTGCCCTTCTCGTCAGCATGGCACTCGTCTGAATCGTTGTCAATCCGCCATTGTTCTTTACTTCGTTTAAAAAATCAGTCATGCCCGTGTCGTTTTTTCCAAAATTATGTCTATGCAAGAAACCATCTCTCCTTTTCAATGCTGCAGCCCTCTCTTGTGGAGTTGCGCCTGTGCGACTGCGAATATCATCATCGAGTACGCTTTGCATCCAATCATTGTCATCATGGCTTGCATTCTTTAAAAACCTATTTCCTAAATAATCTGCAAAAGTCGCATCTGACATATCTTCGCCATTCACCGCTATTTCATTTGTTGTCGCTGTTTTATTATAACCCGGAGTCCTTGCCGCCGCTCTCTTAATTGCCTGCGACCAGGCCACACGATAGGCACTCCCCGCTGAATCAGGGTTACGCGTTCTTACCACATTGGCAAGTGCTGCTGCACCAGCTCCGCTTAACTCCTCTCTTTCTCCCTCGAAACGCTTCTTCTCCTTCTGATAAGACCTTTTTGCTCGACCGGTTAGTACGTCAGCCCACGAAATCTTATCCAAAGACTTTGCATATTTATCTAAACCTCCACCAATATAGTTACCAATCCGTCCTCTCCCCTGGAATCTATTGGCAAGACCTCTCGCAGTTGCACCAGTTGACATCTTCTTCAATGAGCTATTATCAATTGTATTGCCGGCGAGACCCTTGCCTGCCGCTAAGCCATATTTTCCCGCCGGCTTTAACAGACTCCCCATCGCAAAGCCTGCCACCGCTCCGCCGAGCCACCCCTTTAATTTGAATGGCATAAAAACTGCCGTCCAGATCAAAGCAAGAACCATCACCATCCGAATAATCGCATAGCTACCTAATGCATCACCGGCTTGCATCGCTAGCGACAATACAAAATACATCGCAACCGGTACAAACGCCCAGTTTATAAATTCATTCCACCATTTCTGAAACATCTTTGTCGTCAAAGGCGAACCCAAGCAGAGAAAAGCCAGAGGTGAAATTGCATAAAGAGCAAAAATAATCCCGACCCTTAATGTTAAAGCAAATAGAATGATTAGCCCGGCAAGTAATAAAGCAATGCCAAATATTAATACCAATATAAAAACAAAAGGTAAAATTGCTCCTGCCCCTAACGCTATACCCCCGATTATCGTTAATAACGTTGGCACAGCGAATACTTTCAGTGCCCCTAATACTATGGTAGCCGGTGCATGTCCTCCGGTAACAAACTTTTGTAGCAACTCGGAAATATCCAATATTTCTCTGCATATAAATCCGCTGAAATTAGCCAGTAGAATCCCTAATACCAGACCAGGCAAAGCTTTTTTAACTGCATACTTATCAATATTGATACGGAATATATTAGCAAAAGCCATGAAAATAATTATAAAAATAACAAAAAAATTAATAAATGCGCGCAAAGTATCCCATATTTTTATCACAAATGTTGCTTTAGAATTCGTACCCCACGTAGACGCTACATTAAGATCGGGGTTTAATGCCGACGACAAGCTGGCATGCGCTCTGTTAACTTTCCAGAAAGCCAAGTTATCTCCCCAGCCACGGTGGCTGCCATCCTTTGCGCTGGAAACTTGTAATACCTCATCCATATATTTAATAACCCATCCCATCGCATCATCAATCCCAGCCAACACTGCGCACTGCATATACTGAATAGACGTGCCCAAAGGATCAAAGACGGTCTTCAACCAACCTGCTTTTTCACACTTTCCGCTTGAACTTGCCGGTCCTGATCCACTACCGCTACCCCCACTACCTCCGGTGCCACTCGTTCCACCGGTTCCAGAAGCACCAGTTGCCGTACCAGTACCGCCACTACCTCCGGTGCCACTCGTTCCACCGGTTCCACCCGTACCACCGCCTGTGCCGCCTGTAGCATTTGTATTTAAATTCACACAAACCGATCCCGTAACTGTCGCTGTGGAGGATCCCTTTTTTACGCCAGAGCCGAAAGACCCCCCTTCGTACATTGAGTCCACACTGAAACTCCCGGGCAAATTACTCCAACCATTGCCTTTATCAGCCGTATATTCAAAAGTAGTTGATTCTATATTTTGTTTCATTACTGTTTGGCCATGTCGAATGTTATAGTGGTCTAAGTTGGATTTTTCTTCCGGCCAGTCCCATTTAAACAATAATGACGGACAACCATCCTCTTGATAGCTTTTATATACTTTAAACTTTGTCGGTGCATAATTACCACCCGAAGCTGTTCCAGAAAAAGATTCGGCTTTCATTTGCTTTGTAATTTCAACTACGCCGACATCTTGGTCGTAATTGCCTGACGATTGCAGCATTGTATGAACATTAAATGTGTATGTGTTGCCGCAAGTTTTATGCAGCTTTTTTGAGTAAGTTTCGCTTATGTTCGTTTGTAAATCGCTGTTTTGATTTGTTACCTTATAAACATAACTACCATCTGCGGAAGGCGGCTGCCAGTAAAGAATTATGTAGCATTTATCGCCATTCCAAAAACCAGTTTCTTGGCCGGTTACTGCTTTTAGATTACTGACTCTCCCTGATGCATCCGCTTGTGCATTAGGAATAGTCTTAGCAAAACTAAAACTTCCCAGCACTAATGTTATTAGCACCAGGAAAATCATTATTTTAGAAAACTTCCTCACGAACCCCTCCTTAGCCGGCTATTTGACAGATATTAGATCAATATCAACCTTCTTGCCGGTTACTGTGTCATATCGAGCATACCACAAGCGTTTTTCCTTGTCATTATTTTGGCTATCGCTAATAATCGCTAACAGCTTGTTAGTCATTGGATACAAAGGATCAATACTTTGCGCTTTCATCAGTGCCTTCTTTGCCTTCGCCAGTAAATCCTGCCTCTCATTGAGTGATAATTCCTTCTGTCTGTTTTGCAACTCTTTTAAATATGCATAACCCAAATAAAAACTGGCATCTCGGTAATTACTATCCAATTTCGCCCCTTGTTCTAATGCCGCACAGGCCAATTCTATCTGCCCCTTTTTCAAAAAACCAATACCTCTTTTGGTAATGAAGCTGGCATCATTTAATGTTTTTACATGTTCTGCATATAACTGGATATCTTTTGATTGCTGGATCTGCGCCAGACTTTCCGCTTCCTTATTTATCTTTATAAAATTCTGCCTCGTAGCGCTGATAGTGAGTAGCACAACAACCGCTAAAATTAAATAAGTAATTGGAATTTTCACCATACCTCCGGTAAAATAAAAGATAAAAAAGCAAAAAGAAAAAACAAAACTGAATCGAAAATCATTTTCCTCGCATTGTCAACAAACTCTTGCCTAGAATTTTACTGATTTCTTCAGTTTCGTTGTAGATCCGGTCAACAGTGAGCCCTTTCTTTAATTTACTGAGAATTCTTATCCAATATTTTGTCTCATTGGCTGATTTCAGGGCAATATTAAAAAAATTAGCAAAGTCTTTCTTGCTTGCCGCTGCCTGCGCCTCAATAATATTTGCTCCGATACTGGTAGCACTTCTTATTAACTGCCTTCCAATAGTATCGAAAATATAATCTTTCGGCAGAGTTCTTAATAAATCAATAACAGCTAATGTATAGTTCTCAACCCTTAAAATAAATTCTTGATTTCTTTCTTTCACTTTTTCCCTTTGTTTTTACTTTTTTCTATTTACTCTTTGCTATTTAATGTAGCGTTTGAAGCTACATTAATATCATACCACTTGCTAGTCTTACCCAAAAGTAAATGATAGTAGCCGGCTGCCCCAATCATCGTCGCATTATCTGTAGTCAATTCCGCGGCCGGAATATATATATCTGGCTGATATTCTAAGTATTTTTCAATATCTAAAAATTTTTCTCTTAGCATTTTATTTGCCGCCACCCCGCCTGTTAAACAAATTGACTTCGGATGATATTTTTTTGCTGCCTGAATTGTCTTTGAAACAAGAGTATCAGTTATTGCATCCTGAAATTCCGCCGCTAAAGCCGCCTTATGCTTTTCATCTAGTTTGTCCAGTGCCTTAATTTTGTATAAAACAGCTGTCTTAAGGCCGGAAAAGCTAAAATTCAAATCTTTGGAGTTAATCATTGGTCTTGGTAAATTGAATTCTTGCGTGCAACGCTCCTTAATTTTGCTATTTACTATTTGATATTTAATTTTGTCCGCCTCTGCGGAAATACTCGGTCCCCCGGGGTAAGGAAGTCCCAAAAGCCGCGCTACTTTATCAAACGCCTCTCCAGCCGCATCATCTAGGGTTTGCCCCAGAATTTCATATTTGCCATGATCCTTCATAAGTATCAAACTCGTGTGCCCACCCGAAACCGTTAATATTAAACTCGGAAACCCCGGTATTTTTACTTTTTGCTTTTTACTTTTTGCTTTTTCTCGAATAAAATTCGAGTAAATGTGTCCTTCCCAATGGTGAACTGGAATTATTGGCTTATCAAAACAATAAGCGAGAGTTTTAGCCGCCGCCAGACCAACTGCCAATGAGCCGATTAAGCCCGGCCCATACGTGACAGCGATGGCGTCGATTTCTTTCATCGCGTCTTTTAGATTGAATTTGACATTTGTCCGCCGGCTGGCGGATTGAGTTTCGGACTTCTCTAACGCTTCCTCAATTACCGGAATGATTTTTTCCGCATGGGCTCTTGATGCCACTTCAGGATAAACGCCCCCGAATTTTTTATGTAATTCTATTTGACTCGATACTACATTTACTAAAATAGACAATCTACTTTTGCCGTTTTCCTCTTTTCCTTCCACAACCGCTGCCGCCGTCTCATCACACGAAGTCTCAATTGCTAAAATCTTACTCATATTCCCAATTATATCTCTTACTCCCTTGACATTCAACCGAATTCAAGGTAAACTACAGCCACTAATACATATAGGGGGTTGTCGTGGAACTGACCTTGTCTGACGTGCAAAACGACGTCCGCAGCATTCTGGAGAACGCTTTCTACCGATTGAATATCCGGCAATGTCAGCTGATCAACCTGGCAAACGATCTGCAAGGAAAGATAGCTGACAAGAAACAGGGCAATTGGATCATGCAAGTGCTGGCATGGATAAATTACCACCAGCTCGCCAGGATAGACAGGGAGCTGGAAAAGGTGATAGTGGAGTACAATTTCTACCGTCCGCTCCATCGTGCATTCGTAGAAGGTAGAGTCCAGCTCACCGATCCCAGGATAACTGTCGCGCTGACGGAGGTAAGGGCCAAAGAATATCTGGCTCGCACCTCGGATAGATGTGGAGCGGATCTCGACCTCAGTCTGGGTCGAATAGATCTTCTCCTTGAGTTTATTTCCCGTCAAACTGGAGAAATCCAACTGGTTGCTTAATCAGTATGCCGCCTTCGGGCGGTTTTTTCGTACATCCGTTTCCATTCCATCACTTCCCAACCCGCAAAATTTACTCTATAATAATCATATGTCAAAAAGCATTCTTCAAACCCCGTTTTGGGCCCAGTTCAAAGCCAAAAGCGGCTGGCAACAGTATAATATTGCCGACACCTCGGCTTTAATTAAGAAAATTTTTAAAGATTACTCGATGGCTTATATTCCGGAAGTGAGTAATAAAGATTGGGCGTCTTGGATTCCCCAATTTTCCAAAGAAATTAAATTATATACTAAGAGCCACAAGCTGATTTTTACCCGCCTGGAAATTCTCGAACCAACCGAACGCCAAGACATCCAAAAAGAACTAACTGCAAATCATTACAAAAAATCCTTCGAATTCGTTCAGCCTGACCATCGAAGAATAATTGATATTTCCGGGACTAACGACGAAATTCTCGCCCAAATGAAGCCAAAAGGCCGCTACAATATCAAAGTAGCCGAAAAACACGGCGTTCAAGTTGAAACCCATAACGACACTGCCAACCTGGATAAAGACACGGACATTGCCTATTCGCTCATTGCCTGTACCGGCGGTAGAAAAAACTTCGGCGTGCGGGAAAAAGCATATTTTAAAGACTTACTTTCCGTACTTTACGACAATGATTCAGGAGCTTTATTTCTCGCCAAATATGAAGGCAAACCACTTGCGGCTTTGATCATTACCTACTATGATGGCGTAGCCAGTTATTTTTATGGCGGTTCATCTTTTGAGCACAAGGAAACGATGGCACCCTACCTTGCTCATTGGGAAGTAATACAAGAAGCCAAAAGACGCAATTGCCAGACTTACGATATGCTCGGAGCTGCTCCGCCCGATCAGCCCAACCACCCTTATGCCGGGTTTGCTCGGTTCAAAGAGCAATTTGGCGGCTCATATGTTCACCTGCTCGGTTCGTTTGATTTGATATTTAATCCAATCTATTATAAGATGTTCTGTCTAGCCCAAAAACGAAGAAGGCACGGAGTCATCTAAATAATGAGTATAAAACGGATAATTCAACGGTTCCTATCGGAGGGAACTATTTTAAAATATCATAAAATACGTGCCAAAAGCGCTGCCTCTCTTTTCCGTTACCCGGGTGCCTCTCTTAAAGTTATTGGCGTAACTGGAACGGATGGGAAAACTACCACCTGTCATTTAATTGCTTCGATACTCCGTCAAGCTGGCTGCAAAGTCGCCATGGCAACCACAATTGATTTTCAAATCGGCGACCAAGTAGTAAAAAATAAAAAA
The DNA here is from genome assembly GCA_030647355.1 of bacterium. Taxonomy (GTDB): domain Bacteria; phylum Patescibacteriota; class UBA1384; order VFKW01; family VFKW01; genus JAUSIS01. Next base: position 39,770 of record JAUSIS010000010.1, on the reverse strand, counting down.
AATATGACTACAGTTGATCCTTATGATCTTCAGAAATTTTTACATAGAGCCGCCAAGGAAAAATGTATTTATGCTATCCTTGAAATTTCCGCTCATGCTATTTCCCAATATCGTATCTGGGGTATTCCTTTTGAAGCCGCCGTCCTTACTAATGTGACCCATGATCATCTGGACTATTTCAAAACCTTTACTAAATATCGGCTAGTCAAAGAAAAATTATTCGCTAAATCGCCCTATGTGTCGGTAATCAATGCCGACGACCCATCCGCCGTTGCCTTTCTGAAACATACGACAAAAAGCCAGCTTACTTATGCGATTCATAGTAAAGCCGATTATGTTGCCAAGAAAATTTTATATGGCCCGGATCGTGTTTCCTTTACTATCATTGGTTCTCACGGACAAACACCGATTTTCTTAAATATTCCCGGTAAATTCAATGTCTACAACGCTCTCGCCGCCGCCGCCTTTGCCTTCTCCCAGCACATACCGATTGATAGAATTAAAAGCGGTTTATTATCGGTTAAGGGAATTGCCGGTCGCATGGAATCAATTGACTCAGGGCAAAATTTTACAGTTCTAATTGATTTCGCCCACACCCCCGAAGCTCTACAAAACGCCTACCAGACAATAAAAAATGGCACAAAAGGTAAATTGATTGCCGTCTTGGGTTCGGCCGGTAATCACGACAAAACCAAACGTCCGCTCTTGGGCGAAATTGCCGCTCATTTTGCCGATAATATTATTTTTACCAACGAAGACCCGCACACAGAAGACCCGGAATCTATAATTGATCAAATTGCTTCTGGCCTGACTCGTTCCCGCAAACCCAAGACAAAATATAAAAAGTCTCAATTCAAAATCTTCAAAACTAAAAGTATGGGAGAAGGGGAATGGTGGTGGCGCATCTCCGACCGCCGCGAAGCAATAAGGCAAGCCCTGCTTTTGGCTACAAGCGGCGATGTCGTCATTATTACCGGTAAAGGCGCAGAGGAAACTATGGCGGTAGGTGATAAACGCATCCCTTGGTCAGATAGAAAAGTCACTGAAGAATTAATCAAAGAATTGCTCAAAACCGGCGATATAAGATCTCGCAGTCTCAAATAATTTTAATAAAAAAACCAGTATTCCTATCTGATTTACCCTTGCCCAAAAGGTTAATATCTGGGGCTAAAAGAACCGGCAGAATCTGCCGGTTTAATAGTCATAATATGATTGACTTGTCAGTAATAGGCTCAGGCGGATAGCCCAACGAGAAAGTAACTTCCTGGATTTGCACACCTATGCCATCCTGCCTGACGGCTGGATAGCTGATCTCTAGATCTAGCATATTCTTGCCTGCATAGAGGGGGTAAAGCTTGCTCGAAAGCTTATACTCTCCAAACGCCTTATAGTCGAATAACTGTTTGGAAAAGGGGAGCGAAAACAATAGGCAACCGTTTACACTGATTTTGATGAGCGCTCCCTCCACTCCTAATACATTGATCATAACAGCTACATTGTCAACATTCTCTAGATCCGACTTATCTAGTGTGAACTCTCTGCACCAGATCAGTCTCTGGTCGACGCCGTTTGCATTGAATGTCATCTGGCGAGAAGTTAGCCGGAGTTTGGTGCGATGACCAGTTATGATTCGTCCCTGTTCTGGCGGTAGAGCTCCCTTCTTGCGATAACCAACCAGACAGTTATTATTCATTCCGGCCATTGCTTTGACAAATTCCTCTCTGTTGTAGGTTCGCGAAGCACTGGGCGCCCTGATATTATCGGGATCATTGACCAGTACATTCTCGGGTTCCCACCCAACAAGAGTCAGAAAATGCCCGACTTTGAAGTACTTATCGCCTCTTTCGGAAAGCAGACCGTACTTTACTGCCACAACGACCGGTTCGCCATTGTCCAGATACTCGCACGCCTGCTCTAGCGTCAAATGCTTACGCTCGATAGGCAAGCCATACAACTCGCAGCTGGCTTTGACCAACTCATCATAGCCGGTCATCGCCCCATGCAACTTATTGTGCCCCATCAGCTCATTCAGCTTCTTGATGTTCTCAACCGTTGGCCAGCGATCTAATGCATACGCCGCCGCCGTTTCCGATGCTGCCGGTCCGCAGTTCAAGTTTTTCTTGAGATTCTCGCTCCAAAACTGTGACAAATAATGCACCTGCAGCATAGCATTATCAGGCAGTACTTTCTTCTGGCTAAAGGGTTCGGTCGTCTTGACGATAGGCATCTTCATTGACCAAGCATGCTTACCCAGTGACGCCAGGTATGCCGTATCCGGTTTGTTGGTGGGATGGGGTTTTCCCACGATCTTGGGTGGATCCTTACGATAATCCATCCCCGATATCATGATGAACAGTTGTTCAGCAGTCTTTGGCGGTGGAGCTCCTTTTTCTCCAATGATCAGTTGGGCGATCTCCACCAGCACATTCTTCACTTTGCTCTTAATGTTCGGGATACTTGTCGCCCTTGCTCCTGTTGCATCAATAACCAGCAATACAACCAATAGCAGCCAAAACCGATTTTTCAATTCCTGTGCCTCCAAGTAGTTGATGTAAATATCGAAGAACAATCCTTTGGCTATTATATGCTTTGTCTTCAAATTGAACAATATATAAATAACAAAAAGAGCAACGGTTTTACCCGTTGCTATGCCATTAAGCTATGAAGGCGCCGGACGGCTGGAGCCAGGGCGTCTTGCAGGGCTATAAGTGCCTGATCATTGAACCGTTCGATGTCTCGACCAAACTCGTCCGGATCAAGCACCCAGCCGAAGTTGCTTACCACTTTCTTCGGCATCAACAGCTCCTTACGACGCCATTCAATCGCTAGTCCTGCCGGCAGAACTTCTGGCCGCGGCTTACATCGTAACGATAGCATCCCGACACCGGGACTAATCTTCTCGACCGTTTCCGGGTCATGCAGCGTGGTCCCTTGCGGGAACAAGCAGACAATCTGGCCATCCTCAAGAAACTTTCTTGCAGACCCGAGAGCCTTTGCATCGGCGCCCTCTCGGATGACTGGAAAAGCTCCCACTGCTAGCATCCACCCGCGCAGAAATCGGATGCGGAAAAGTTCCTCCTTCGCCATAAACCTGATTCTCCGTCTCCCGAGCGCAACTCCCATCAGCAGCACATCAATGTAGCTGATGTGATTGCAGATGAGAAGGAAGGACTTCCTCATCCTGCGGAGTGCTTGGCGGTTTAAGGTGTCGATGCTTATCCAGGGCTGGAGCCCTAAGAAGCAAGCGACAAACAGCCGTGACACATCGTACGCTAGTGGGTGATAAGCCGATGGATCGTACATCTCAGAGGTAAACTCCGGCAACGTCATCCACGCCTTCAACTCTTTCTTCAACCTTTTAAGCAACGAACCCACCTCCTGAGTTAAGCAGTCAAGTTATTAGCTGCATTATATGTCATTTCGCCCTTCCTATCAAGCCTATTGGCACCCTTGAGCTTTATTTGGAACCTCTTTTCTGTTATAATCACCCTGAAATGAAAAAACAGCGCCTAATGTTAATAGATGGCAATGCCATCATTCATCGCGCCTTCCACGCTCTGCCGCCCTTGACCACCAAATCCGGTGAGCTGATTAATGCTGTCTATGGCTTTACTATGATTCTCCTCAAAGCAATCAAGGATATTGATCCGACCTACTGTGCTGTGGCTTTTGATCTTGCCACGCCTACTTTTCGCCATGAAATATATAAAGAATACAAAGCAACCCGCGTTAAAGCGGATCAGGGATTGTATGATCAAATACCTCGCATCAAACAAATAGTGGAAACTCTAAACATCCCTATTTTCCAAAAAGAAGGTTTTGAAGCTGATGACATAATCGGCACTCTCGCCACTCAAGCCACCGAAAAAAATATTGAAACAATTATAGTAACCGGCGATTTAGATACCCTTCAGCTCGTAAATCACATCTCAAAAGTCTATACCATGCGGAAAGGTTTTACCGATACCGTAATTTACGATGCGCAAGCTGTGCAGGATCGTTACGGACTGACCCCGGAACAATTTATTGACTTCAAAGCTTTAAGAGGTGACAGCTCGGATAATATTCCCGGTATCCCTGGAATAGGAGAAAAGGGCGCCACTTCGCTTTTGCAGCAATACGGTACGATGGAAGGTATCTTATCTCATCTAAACGAATTGCCCGATAGAATAAAGCAAGCATTCGAAGATAACCGAGACCGCCTTAAATTAAATAAAAAACTGGTTTCAATTGTTTGCGATATTCCTATCCAGCTTCAACTTAAACAATGTATGATTGATGACTACGATCGCGCAAAAGCCGTCGAACTTTTCCAAGAGTTAGAATTTAAATCGCTTCTCCCTCGATTGCCCGAATCTAGAACCCCGTCTCAAAAAACAACGCAAGGAGAACTTTTTGCCAAAAATACTTCCGAACCCCAAAGAGTAAAAAGCTCCGAATTCCAAGAGCACATTATTACCGACGAAAGCAAGCTTATCGCCTTAATTGATAAATTAGAAAAATCTTCCCATCTCGTGGTTGATACCGAGCAAGACTACCTCAATAACAATCTCATTGGCATATCGCTAGCTTCAGACAATGACGATGCCTATTACATTCCGATGAACCATATTAACTGCGGCAAATTACGCTGTCTAACCCAGGACTATATTTTGAAGCACCTAAAACCCCTGTTAGAAAATCCAGAGATTCAAAAAATCGGTCATAATATTAAGTACGATTACACCAATCTTCAAAAATATGATATTTGTTTAAATCCGATTTACTTTGACACCATGATTGCTTCCTATATTTTAAATCCCGCCTCTCGCAGCCATAGCTTGGATACTGTCAGCTTTGTTGAACTGGGATTCGAGAAGATTCCACTTACTGATTTAATCGGCGAAAGAAAACAGGGCAATTTAGCCGAAGCACCTCTCGATCAAGTAGCTCGCTATTCGGCCGAAGACGCTCACTGCACTTTCCGTCTCTGGCAAAAACTATCCCCCCAACTAGCCGATCGCCAGCTAAAAAAATTATTCTATGAACTCGATATGCCACTCGTAAAAATCCTAGCGGATATGGAAATCGCCGGCGTCAAAATTGATATCAATTACCTAAGTAAACTGCAAAAAGAACTCAGAAAACGACTCGTTCAGTTAGAAAAATTAATTTATAGCCAGACCGGCACCACTTTCAATATCGCTTCTCCCCGCCAGCTAGCCGATGTTCTTTTTAATGTCTTAAAACTCTCCAGCGCTGAAATAAAAAAAGGTAAAACCGGTATCTCCACCGCCGCCGGCGAACTGGAGAAACTGCTTGGCACTCATCCGGTTATTGATAGTATTCTCGAATTTCGAGAACTGACCAAATTACTCAATACCTATATAGAAGCTCTGCCAAAAATTGTTGGAAGCGATGGCCGTCTCCATACTAGCTTCAACCAGACAATTACAACAACCGGCCGTCTCTCCTCTTCCGAGCCCAATCTACAAAACATTCCTATTCGCACCGAACTCGGTCAAGAAATCCGCCGAGCTTTCATTGCCGAAAAGGGCTTTAAATTACTTTCTGCCGACTATTCCCAGATAGAACTGCGTGTTATGGCTCATTTATCTAAAGATGAGGCAATGATCGAGGCATTTAGAGCCGGACGTGATATTCACGAGGAGACTTCTAATCGTCTCGGTATTGATCGGCGCATGGCTAAAGTGGTTAATTTTTCAATTATTTATGGAACTAGCCCTTATGGTCTCGCCCAAGCGCTGGAAATAGACCAACACGAAGCCAAAGCTCTGATTGACCACTATTTTACTACCTATCCAGGTGTCAAAAAATATATGATTGACACTGTTGCTAAAGCTAAACAGGATGGCTTCGTCGAGACCCTTTTTGGCCGCAAACGCTACATTCCGGAAATATATTCTGCAAGTGCTGTGGTGCGCAATTCAGCCGAGCGAGCGGCAATTAATATGCCTATCCAAGGAACCGGTGCTGACATTGTTAAATTAGCCATGATTGATGTAGAAAAATATATAGAATTGTCTGATTCTGTGCGTCTTCTTCTGCAAGTACATGATGAATTGGTTCTCGAAGTGCCCGAGGATAAAATAAGTCCGGTCGCCAAAGATCTTAAAAAAATTATGGAATCCGCATATATCCTAGAAGTGCCGCTGGTAGTCAAAATAGAAGAAGGTCTAAACTGGGCCGATCTCAAATTAGTCCAATAGTTTCAATAAAAAGCGAAAGGGAGACCGAAGTCTCCCTGTGCCCTATAAGGGCTAAAGTCATGGTGTGGTAGGGGGCGTGCAGGCGTTATTGCTTACCACCGCCTTGATGATCGCTCCGAGAGCGATGCAGGCTAGCACAGCTGCTAACTTTAGCAGCCAGACTATGACGTGGGTTAGTACCCAAGCCAGTAGCCACCCACCCCACGGTGCCACCTGTATCATAAGGAAGCCAACAGCTACTAGGAAAATCAGCGCTGCCAGTGTCTTCCACCAACACCGGGACACCAGCCAACTCCGCAGCCTCGCTACGAAGCTCTTATCGAGTGCGATCAGTCGATCGAACACTTGGAACATTCCGTTCCAGAGTGGTTCAATCCAGCTTCGCAGGAACCAAAGCGCGGTGACTATTGACACTCTCGCCAAGATCCAGTTACCCCTAGGCGATATTCGTGATACGATCCAGTTTATTGCGATCAGTACCACTACTACCACCAGCGCATTGAGCCACTTAGAATTTACCCAACCTTGCAACCGATTCATCTGAACCCTCCAAATCAGAAAAACATTCAAAGCTGTATCCAGTACTATACCATATTTTACCCGTTTTGTCAATACTTGGGCAATCAGTTATAATATGCTCATCCTTGGATAATGGAGAGTTCTAATGAGCTACTTAATTTACGGAGAAGACACCTACCGATCGCGAGCCAAACTCCGTGTTATCAGTCAAAAATATACCGACACAAATCTTGGCGATACTAATCTTGCCCACATTGACGGCGCCAAAACTAAGGCGGAGGAAATTATCCGCCAACTTTGGGCGTCTCCCTTTCTTGCCCCCAAACGGCTGGTAATCATCCACAATCTCATCTCACAAGGCGCTAAAGATGCTCAGCAATCAATCGAGGATTTCCTACCGAAAATACCCCGTTCCACCCTGGCCATTTTCTATGAAAGCGAAAAAATAGATAAACGAAATTCTCTTTTCAAGGCATTAAACAGACCCAAATTGGCTGAAGAATATGCATATCTTGATCCAATCAAACTGCGTCAATGGACAGCCAAACAATTTTCCGCTTCTGGTGTACCGATAGAAAAGCATGCTCTCGAATCCCTCATTAAAATAGGCCCTGATCTTTGGCGACTGAAAAATGAAATTGACAAATTAATCAGCTACTGCCCGGAGGGTATCACCACCGACAAACTAGCTGCTATTATCCATTTTGAACCAGCCGGTGATATCTTCCGGCTGATAGATGCCCTTAGCTCGCGCGATCTGAAAACGGCTGCCGCCCATCTTCGGGGGCGTCTGGCTGCCGGTGATTCACCGATCTATCTATTTTCCATGTTTGTATATGGTTTTAGAACTTTACTGATAGTTCAGGATTCTCTTAAACAAAATCCAAAACTAAACAATATTCCAGGCATCCATCCGCTGGTTTTCAAAAAAGCATCTATCCAAGCCAAAAATTTCACCCCGACTGCCTTAAGAGCAATCTATGAAAAACTGGGAGACCTTGATTACACTATTAAAACGGGTATAATTAATCCAGAGATAGCCCTCGATCTTTTTCTATTAGAATTATGTCTAGGATCATTCAGGGCTGTTGAATAGTTAATAGTGCTCTGGAGGGGAGAAATGAGCAACTGGCAGCTCATTAAAGAATTATTTAAAGGCGCTGGCTTCTATAAAAAGCAGTTCGTTTTTTTTGTAGCCATATCCCTAGTAATCATTGGCCTATTTGGTATTAAAAGCTATCATTCTTATATGTCTGCCGACCCTATGCAAGCACCCAGCCAACCCTCCACTGGCAACTCGCAATCCGTCAACCTTAATGTCACCAACGACGGCCGGATATTCAAAGATGGTCATGTCGTAAGTACAGTACAGCTTGACAGGGATTACGATATAGTCCGCTACAAAATTCTCGATAAACCCGGCGTTTATATAGATAATTTAACGGTTGAGGTACGGTTTCAATCGAATATCAATAAACCGCAGATTTATTATGAAGTTCAATCAAAACACACCGATGCCGGCTATACAAAAAATACTTACGCTACAATGCTGGACGATCACACCATTATTTTCTCTGGGCAATTTTTAGGCCCCGATTCCTTTTTTGCCGTTTACACTCGACTGCCCAAAGGAATCATCACCCCTCCCTGGTGGCGATCCAGCGCCTTTGATATTACCAGTTTATCAATAAGTACCTGGATTATTATTGGACTTCTCCTACCTCTCATTACATTGATTTTCTTATCCTCTATGCTCATAAAGCGCTGGATTTACAATCGAGTCGATACAAAACAGATGGTCGCTACTTTACCCGAGAACATTCCCCCCGCGGTCATTGGAGTTTTAGTTCATGGGCGTATCGGTGCTCGGGAAATATCCGCTACAATGATTGATCTTGCCCAGCGTGGTTATATTCATATCTATGAAGGCCATAATAACTTCAGCTTCGGTCGTGGGCGGGCGCTTGAATCAGAAGAGATTTATAACTTAAATAAATATGAAAAATTATTACTTTCTAAAATATTTGAGACAAAATCAGCTACGAATAATCTGCGGGACATAAATAAAGCCCTCGATCGTTCACTTTTCAGTGAAAAAATGGCTCAAGTTTTTCTAGAAATATATAACTTGGTTACTGATCAGGGCTATTTCCAGCAAAATCCGGGTTTAACCCATCAAAAATATAAATTAAACGGAATTATTCTCTTTTTCGCCGGTTCCCTGGGCTTTATTTTGAATATCATTTTCAATAGAACATTTCCTTTCTTAATATTCTTCTGGATTGGAATGATGGCTTCAGCTACACTTATTTTATATTTTGCTCCCAAAATGCCTATCCTTACCCCTAAAGGCAAATCTGCTCGCCTTGCCTGGCTTCGTTTCCGAAACTATTTAATACAAAGCAAACCGATTGATTTTCAAGATGCAAACCAAAGCCCTTATACCAAATACCTTGCATATGCGGTTTGCTTGAATGCCGAAGTTGATTGGACTAAGCATTTCTTTGAAGTTCCATTTGCTCGTCCTTATTGGTTCGATTCCGACCCTTCCATTGTCAGTATTGAGGATTTTGCTAATTTGCTCTTTCCCCTCATCGCCTATACTAGCAATAATCTTATTGTTAGCCGTACTCCAATAATTGATTAGAGAGATTAAGAGAGATTAAGATAGACTCAATAACTTGGCTGTGATATATATTGATAATTTTTAAATGGAAATATGACAAATATCACTCGGCCAATGAACTCTTTTTTACTGGCAGGTCCCCAAATCCTTGAATCCGAAGAATTGTTGCGGTTATCTCCTATCAAAAAATACTGATCCTCGTGCAATTGAACGGATAGATCGGGGATGGTAAAAGTATCTTTAGGCAAGTAACCTTCCTTAAGCTCCACAGAGTTAATGAAAATTTTGCCCCCGCTGATTATTAATTGTTCTTTTGGTAAACCAATCACTCGTTTGATATATTTTTCGGAATTAGGATCTCCCGGAAAACGAAGCCCCACCACGTCCCCCCGCTTAGGAGAATTTTTTATATAGGACGATTTGTTTATTAATGTCCAATCTCCGCTGAAAAAATTGGGCTCCATACTTGCCCCTTTAATAGGAGTGATTGAGAATAAAAAATAGTTAATAAGCACACCAATCACGACTAAAATTACAATCAAACTCGCTAATTCGAAAAACAGCCCGCCTGAATATAGGAATATATAGCGCCAACGCGGCATAACCCTCCTTGGTCTTACGTAGCTTTATGCGTAGGAGACCTTAGTTGCCGGAGCTTTATTCAAGACGGCCTAGTCTCGAACCTGTGTTGCCTCGACTACTTCTTTACAGATTTCTTTTTAGTCGCAGTTTTTTTGGCAGTACTCTTTTTTACTGCTTTACTTTTTGGTTTAACTGCTTTTGTCGGCTTTACTGTCTTTTCAGCTTCCTTGCCAAAATCAGACAATTGTCTTGCGGCCCTCGATTTCAGTCGCGCGGCTTTGTTAGGATGCATTATATGGTTTTTCGCCGCTTTATCCAAAGCGCTGAATACTTCAGGCAGTTTTTTATCACTGGTTGCTTTTAATACCTGTCGCAAATTTGTTTTTGTTTGACGATTCTCGCTATTTCGTCTGACGCTCACCCTTAAAGATTTTCTCGCTGATTTTGTATTAGGCATTATTCAGTCCTTTCTCCTATTCAACGTCAATATTACCAAAAAATAGCTCGATTGTAAATACTCTGGTTTACAGGACATTACAGAACATTTAGAATTTTGAGTAACATAGAATTTTGAGTAACCTTGACGCTTATCCCTTGTAGTGCTATAATATGACATTAACTATATGGAGGGCAGAAAGGTGAGCAACTATGGAGTTAACCCCCAAGCAGCAATCTATAGAATTAATTCGCAGTGCCAAACGGATTCTCATTGCCTCTCATATTAATCCTGATGGCGACTCTTTTGGTAGTCTTATTGCTCTCACCTTAGCTCTCAAAAAAATTGATAAAGAAGTAGTTGCTGTTTGCGCCGACCCTATCCCTGAATATTTGCAATTTCTTCCTTCAGCCGATCTTGTTTCCCAAGAATTAACAGGGGCAAAAGATTTTATAATTACTGTTGACTTAGCTAAAACCGACGTTGATAAACTTGGTTACAAGCGCTTGGCAGATGAGAAAAAACTCCATATAGTCATCACCCCTACGCAAGGTTTTTTTGAACCACAAGATGTCTCATTTCAGCAAAGTATGGCACGTTTTGATTTAGCCATTATCCTCGACTGTTCCGATCTTGAGTCGCGGCTAGGATCAATTTATGATAATAATACCTCGCTATTTTATGAAACCCCCATCGTAAATATTGATCACCATATATCTAATGATCATTTTGGTAAAGTGAATTGGATAGATTTAACCGCCACATCCACTGCCGAGATTCTCGTTGCTCTTCTCGAATCATTAGGCCGGGAAAAACCTTTGCTCGACTCGGATATCGCTACAGCTCTTCTAACTGGCATTACAACTGACACTGGCAGCTTTCAGAATGCTTCAACCACTCCCAAATCTTTCACCGTCGCCGCCCAATTGGTCGCCGCGGGTGCCAAGCAGCAGGAAATAGTCAAGAAGATCTATAAGACCAGACCTCTATCAACTCTCAAACTCTGGGGCAAAGCGTTAGCTAATGTCCAAGAAGATATCCCGCATCGCTTTATTTGGTCCACAATTACTCAACAGGACCTCGAAGCATCGGGGGCTAGCGAATCAGAAACAAGCGGTGTAATTGACGAACTCTTGAAAACTGCTCCTAATATTGATTTTGCTCTGCTTCTCTCAGAGCGCAAAGGCGGCGTTCATGGCAACCTGCGAGCAGTCGAAAAAGGCGTTGACGTAGCTCGACTTGCCAATCTTTTTGGCGGCGGCGGCCACGAAGCTGCAGCTGGATTTGATATTCCAAATACTACTTTGGCCCAAGAAGAAAGCTCGATTCTCGAGCGCATCCGCGAGGCCCAAGTTTAAAGAATTCCTCTAAATACTTAATACTCTATACTATATACTGGATACTTGGTCTATGTTACAATTAAATAAATAACTTTCGAAATCTGGCTAATTGGGAGGGGAAGTGTTGCGCCATCTCAAAAGTTTGATAAACAGAAAAAACACCAAGTTTATATTAAAACTGGGAATATTATTTATTCTTGCCCTGGTTATTGGTTTTTCCCAATCAGACAAGAATAGCCCTCAACAAAACACTAACGCTCCAATATTAATTGGTGCAGTGCGAATTTTTAATTCCAGCGCTACCATCAGTGCAACCAATATGACTTACGAAGGTGACGATATCGAAATTAGACGAGGGACAGTAACTATTGCCGGCCATCACCGCTTCAACAGCTTAAAAATTACCGGTAATTCTATCTTAACCCACCCATATTTTTCATCAACCGACACAATCTCGAGCGATAAAAAAGTCAGTTTGGAAATTGCGGGCGATGTGACTTTAGACGACGGGGGTAAAATTGATGTTTCCCAGCGTGGCTATCGAGGTGGTACTGCTGGATCAAATGGTACCGGACCGGGACCGGGTATTGGGGCGTTGACGAATTCATGGTTCTACTATGCCTCTGCCGGCGGCGGCGCATTTATAGGAAGAGGCGGCGCCGGCAGCCTGCCCATCACGGGAGCAGGCGGCACCCCCTATGCCCAGTCTGCTAGCATTCCCGATATTAATCCACTCAAACTTGGCTCTGGCGGTGGGAGCGCAAAAAAAAGCAGCAGTACTGCTAACGGCGGTAGCGGCGGCGGCCGAATTGATCTTCGGGTCGGCGGCGATATACGGATACTTAGCACTACAAGCGGCATCTTTGCCAGCGGTAGAGACGGCACTCAAATTGGTCGTGCCTACAGCGGTGCCGGAGCTGGCGGCTCTATTTGGCTAAGCGCTAATCAATTCTTTTATCCTTATGGCACAATGATATCTGCCGGTGCCAATGCCGGCACGGGCGGTACAGGTGCGGCAAATGGAACTTTCATTAAACCCGCCGGTACTTTTTATAATATTACAGCTAACGGCGGCGCCGGCGGCGCCGGCCACGGCGGCGGTGGCGGTGGTGGCTACATTTACATCGATCCTTCGGTTTCCATAGGAGAGAAAGCCTGTGTTTTTATGAGTGGAGCTACCTCGATCCCTGCAGAATGTGAAAACCAGGATGTCGTTATTGATGGCGCTACTATTGATGCCGGGGCCGTCAAAGTCTGGCCAACCGCTGGCACTCATTTGGAATGTAAAAATAGCATAGGACTTTATAACTTTGTTAATATCAGACGAAGCGATAATAAGTGTCGTTATAGATGGTTCCTCGACGATAAATATGAAGATGCTCTGCCTGTCGCCCACTCGACCGGACAAAACTGTGAAATTGGTACAGCGCCCGGATGGGGTCGTGTAGATGCCAGAAGTGACACAGCCTGTGACAGCAGAAGAAATTTTCTTGGTCTGACTGTTAGAAGTAATGGAGTCTTAACCCACGATGCTCTAGCCATCGCTGATATGGCGCAAGATAGCGATGGTGACCATTCCCTCTCTGATGAAACGGCTGGCACTGCCCGCTGGAAAAAAGTTGATATTGTTACCGTTGGCGGTATTACGCTAAAAAGCAACGGAACTATCAATGTAGATGGTAAAGGTTATCCGGGCGGTCAAGCAGACGGACAAAACGGTTACGGTCCCAGCGGCGGCGAGGCTGTCCATTTTGTGGGTAATCGTAATGATTATACGAAAGCAGGCGGCGGCGGCTCATATGGAGCTGGGGGCACTCCTGAACAAGGAGATACTTGGGGTTACGGAGGACCGGCTTACCCTTCTTCTGTAATTGACTACGGCTCGGGTGGCGGTTTTGCTTACGCAGAAGACAGAGGGGGAGGTTCTTGCAATAACAAAGTAGCCGATGCCCTTGGTGGAAACGGCGGAGGACGTATTTCTCTAGAAACCCAACACAGTATCATATTGTCAAACGGCAGCTATGTAACTGCCAATGGAACTTTTGGAGAATCAGAACATCACAAGAGTGGACAAGTCGGATGTGGAAAAGTTGAAGCATGGGCATATGGCGGTGGCGGTGGCGGTGGTCTTATACAATTTGGCGGTCGCATAGTCTACAGCGACCTAATGATCCCTCTGGCAACAGTTTTTGGCGGAGCCGCTAATGGTTTTGATGGCATCGGACCCGGCTATCCCATACTTGGTCTCTTTGCTAACGGTGAACATGGTGGAGACAATCGAGGCGGCGGCGGCGGGGGGGGGAAAATCAGCATACATTCAGGCCAACTTCATGTCACGGTTGTTAATTCTAAAGGTGATCGCATTAATACTCAACTTACGGTCTTAAGACCGGATTTCCCTCCCGCGTTTGGTCATACCGGTACACCCCCTCCGACTCCATCTCCCGATCCACTCAAAGGCGAATACACCTTTAATCTACCAATCAGCGGCGATCCTCCTGACTGTTATAGTGTTACGGCTAATCCTGATCCTGCCGGCTACCAAACCAAAACAGTTACCTATGCCAGTATTGCACCGGATCAGCCGGTACCCTGTCCGATTGAATTCAATCGATATTATGATTTAACAATTATTGTTGAACCCTTCCCTTCATACATAACAGGTGATGTCGCCGCTCATAATGATGTAAAGCTTGGCAGCTTCAAAGTAGAAACTAACTCAATAGTCGCCGGACGTAATATTAGTCCTAGTAATGTCTGTAGAACAGCTGGTACATGCAAAATACTGTCAGGATATACTATTGATTGGACAAAATTCAACACAACCCTTACCCAGAATTTAAATAACCTAAAAACCGAAAAAGCTTATCAATATCGCCCAACCAATCCCATAAAAACAAGTCTGTTGCCTCTAGGTCCCGGCACCATTATTCCCAACTGGAATCTCAACAGTAACACTGGAATTCCTACATCATCCGGTTCACGTTATCCGGAAGGGGGTATCTGGTATATTGTTAATTCTGATGGTTCCCCCCGAGATTTAGTAATAGCGAATCTTAGATATTCTGGGTATGGTACAATAATCGTCTCTAGAAACCTAACAATAAACGGCAGCGTATCTTCGGCAGATCCTAAAAAAAACGGGCTTGGTTTTATCGTCGGCGGCAGTGTCACCATCAACCGCTCTTCCAACACTATCCAAGCCGCTATCTACTCAAGCAATAATGCAGTAATCCAAGATAATCGTACGAGTGCACTAGACTTTGAAGGATTCCTCGCCGCCCGCAACAATATCACCCTGCCATATATTGGCAACAACTCAACGCTAAAATACAACTCCTATCTATCAAATAACTCATCAAAACGGGCTCTCCCTGGTTTCAGCAACATCCAGTCCGTATTCTTATCAAATGTCGCTCCCTAATTATCTTTCCTCCCTCATTTGTCATTTGCTCGTCATTTACATAGGTACCATTCATCTTACGTGAATGAGCGGAACGAAATGAAGATTTGGATTTTGTCTAAATCATTTGTAATTTATCATTTGACCTTTGTCATTATTCGTCTTTCTCTTGTCAAATATCCGCCGATATGATAATATACTCCTGGAGGTATAAATAATATGCCGGAAGCAACTCAATTACTCAAGAAATACCAAACCCATAAAGAAGATACTGGTTCGACATCTGTCCAGATTATACTTTTGACCGAGAGAATCAATGATCTTTCCGACCATCTAAAGTCGCATAAAAAAGATTTCGATTCCCGTCGGGGACTTTTAAAAATGGTTGGTCATCGCCGAGCTCTTTTAAACTACATAAGACAAAGAGACATCAAGCATTATGAAGTTTTAATTAACGATCTGGGGCTAAGAAAATAACTACACATTAAAATTAATTCTTAGGAGTCAGAGTAAAGGAGTAAGATAATCTTGCTTCCCACCTTGGCTCCTAAAAGGAGAAACCACATGACTCAAAATTATTCTATCCCTTTTGGGAAAGAAGAACTAATTATTAAATCTGGCAAACTAGCAGGATTATCCGATGGATCTGTGACTGCTCAATGGGGCGACACTGTTATTCTAGCAACTGCCGTAATCGCCCAAAAGCCGCGAGAAGGAGTGGATTTTTTCCCGCTAAGCGTTGAATATGAAGAACGTCTCTACGCCGCTGGAAAAATCTCCGGCTCCCGCTTCATAAAACGAGAAGGCCGCCCGACCGAAAGAGCCATCCTCACCGCACGGCTGGTAGATCGCTCAATACGCCCGCTTTTTCCTAAAGATTTTCGTCTTGATGTCCAAATAATCATTACTGTATTATCTTACGATCTAGAACATGACCCTGCCATCATTGCCATAACCGCCGCCTCCGCGGCTCTGATGCAAACTCAAGCTCCTTTTTCCGGACCGATCGGCGCCAGTCGAGTCGGTTATATTGCCGGCGAATTAGTCATTAATCCTACTGAACCCGAGATGGAAAAGAGTGAATTTGATCTAATAGTTTCCGGAAGTGACAAGAAAGTTCTAATGATCGAAGGCGGAGTCGAGCAAGTTGATGAAGACACTATTGCTAAAGCAATCCAATTTGGCTTTGAAAAGTATCAACCAGCTATTAAACTGCAATCCGAAAACAACAAAGAGATAGCTCGTCTTGCCATTAAAGAGGAAAAGTCCCCGATCCAGGACGAGATCAAAAAGATAATTGCCCCAAAACTCACCAAAGCGATTCACCAAACAGAGAAACAAAAACGCGAAGCAGCCTTCATCGAGATAGAAGAAGAAGTTTTTACCGGACTAGATGATAAATATGGACTCAACGATCTACAGATGGCTTTAGACGATATAATCAGAAAAGAAGTTCGAAACGCTATTTTAATAGATGGGATTCGTCCCGACGGTCGTGCTTTCGACGAAATTCGACCTCTAGAAGCCGAAGTTGCCTTTATTCCAAGAGTTCATGGCTCGGGCTTGTTTTCTCGCGGTCAAACACAGGTATTAACCATCGCGACATTAGGTGCTCCCGGTGATGAACAAGCGATTGAAACAATGGAAGAAGAGGGAACAAAACGTTATATGCACCACTACAATTTCCCGCCTTTTTCAACCGGTGAAACTAGACCGCTTCGAGGTGCCTCCAGAAGGGAAATAGGTCATGGCGCCCTGGCTGAACGCGCTCTGATTCCTGTAATACCCAGCCGGGACGATTTCCCATATACTATTCGTTTAGTCTCTGAAGTTTTATCATCCAATGGCTCATCCTCAATGGCTGCTACTTGCGGCTCCACCCTGGCACTAATGGACGCAGGCGTCCCAATTTCTGCTCCTGTTGCCGGTATTGCCATCGGCCTTGTCGCGGGTAAAGATAAATCTGGTAAAGAAACTCATCGTGTCATGACCGATATTCAAGGCATCGAAGACTTCTCTTGCGATATGGATTTCAAAATTACCGGAACTCGCAAGGGTCTTACTGCCATACAACTTGATGTCAAAAACGACGGATTAACCGAAGAAATAATAAAAGAATCTCTTGCCCATGCCAAAATCGCAAGGATGAAAATTT
Organism: bacterium; assembly: GCA_030647355.1. GTDB lineage: Bacteria > Patescibacteriota > UBA1384 > VFKW01 > VFKW01 > JAUSIS01. The sequence continues at coordinate 22,500 of JAUSIS010000010.1, read as the reverse complement.
TGGATTTAATAGAATCGGTTATTCCTTCCCCCAGAGCCGAACTCTCACCTTACGCCCCTCGAATTTATAAAACCACTATAAGTCCCGAAAAGATTGGTGAACTTATCGGTCCGGGTGGAAAAAACATCAATGGAATTATTGCCCAAGCCGGCGGCAAAGAAATTATCAGTATAGATATTGAAGATGACGGCACGGTACTGGTTTCCTCAACCGACGCTAAAGCAGCTGAAATCGCCTTATCTCTTATTAATGGTATGGCGCGTGAACCGAAAATCGGTGAGATTTTCACTGGTCCAATCACTCAAATTATCAAAGACCGCATCAAAGGTAATGAGATTGGCGCTGTAGTCCAAATTCTTCCTAACCAAGAAGGGATGATTCATATTTCTCAGCTCTCCGAAGAGCGCGTAGCCAAAGTCACAGATGTAGTTAAAGTCGGGGATACTGTAACCGTTAAAGTCATGGAAATTGACAAAGAACGAGGCAGGATCAGTTTGTCATTGAAAGCCGCCAAAGCCGAAGCAAATTCCCAATAAAATCATAAAGCGCTGTAACCATTGACAATTTGTTATATTTAAAGTACAATGACCCCACTGTTTAGTACTCCAATAAGGTCTGCCGATAAATGTGCTCTTGAAGCGAAAATTGGTAGTATGTAGTCAAAATGATATTCAACAACAGACCTAATAAAGGGGATCTCGATGCCGCAGGAATTAAATTCGCTTGCAAATGAAATGCGAGACTGTCAAAAATGCCGCCTCCACTTAAATCGCATTAATGTTGTGCCCGGTGAAGGAAATCCCCACTCTGAAATTGTATTTGTTGGAGAGGCACCTGGGGCACAGGAAAATAAACTTGGCAGACCATTTGTTGGCGCCGCTGGTGAATTTTTAGATAATTTATTGAAAATGGTTGGCTGGAATCGCCAAGATGTTTATATAACCAATATTGTTAAAGACCAACCACCTGGGAACCGCGATCCTATGCCGGATGAAATTGAAATCTGTACCTCTACTTGGCTCAAACACCAGATTAAAATCATAGACCCAAAGGTAATCGTGACCCTCGGCCGCCATGCTATGAACTATTTTTTACCAAATATGGGCAGTATCTCCCAAATACATGGCCGAGCATTTAGAAAAAGAAATGGCAAAGTCTACTTTCCCCTGTTCCACCCGGCCGTAGCCCTTTACCGCCCCGATATGGAAAAGATACTGAAAACCGATTTTAAAAAATTACCAAAGTTATTAAGGCAGTTAGATAACTTAACTTGAAATAATAATAAGCAAGCCTCATCTTAATGAGGCGTAGTCCCTCACTCTGCGTTCAATGTAATAACAGGACGTAGTCCGTTTTACTGGAAGCGGTAGTGAGGGGGAAAGGAAAAATATAACATGTATCCTACAAAAACACCTGCTTTTGTCGAAGTGACTCCAAAAAATTTACCGATTTCAAGATCTAATTCTTCCCTCATGCCCTTACCTATCAAACCTGCTCAAGAGGTCAAAGCTAAACTTATCAAAACCGCTCCAAGAAACAAATTACGCTTGATTGCTCTCGGCGGACAAGACGGAATCGGCGACAAAAACATGTATATCTATGAATACAATGACGATATACTTGTCTTTGATTCTGGTATGGGTTTTCCTTCCGCTGAAATGTTGGGAGTGGATTTTACCATTCCTGACATCACCTACCTTGAGGAAAAGAAGAATATGATCCGCGGTATTTTTATTACCCACGGACACGAAGACCATATCGGTTCTATGCCCTACACTTGGCCGAAACTTGGCGCTCCTATCTACACCGCCCCTCTGACCGCCGGTTTTCTTCAGGCGAAATTTGAAGAATCAGGCATCAAAGGAGCTAAATTTAACATCATTACCCCCGGCGACAAAATAAAACTCGGTGTCTTCAATATTGAAGCAATTCACTTAACTCACTCGGTTCCGGATGTATTAGGTTTTGCCGTTGGCACTCCCAGTGGCTTATTCCTCCACCTGGTAGACTGGAAAATTGATTATACTCCGGTCTTCGGCAAGCCAACCGATGTTGTCAGAATCGCCGAACTAGCTGGTGATGGAGTCCGCGCTCTACTTACCGACTCGACCAATGCTCTGATTCCCGGCTACACCATCTCCGAGCAAATAATCTCGCAAACTTTTGACAATATCTTTAAAGATACTAAAGGTAGAATTATCATCTCTTCCTTTTCCTCCCAGATAACCCGTGTCCAGCAAGTTATTGATGCGGCAGTTAAAAACCGCCGCAAATTGGTAATTGCCGGCCGATCCATGGAACGTAATGTCAATATCGCCATGCAACTTGGCTATCTGAGAGTCCCTCAAGGCCTGCTTCAAGATATTCGTCACATAAATCACCTTCCAAATAATGAAGTTGCCATTATGTGCACTGGTAGCCAGGGGCAGGAATTCTCAGCTCTCGTCCGCATGGCAGCCGGTGAACACCGCCAGATACAAATAAAAAAAGGCGACACTATTGTTATCTCTGCCTCGCCCATTCCCGGCAATGAAGCAGCAATTGATGATACAGTTAACAATCTCTACCGACTCGGCGCCAGTGTCATCCTGAACAAACAGCTCGACGTCCATGTTTCCGGTCACGCCAATCAGGAAGACCTCAAAACTATGATTGCTTTGGCTAAACCGGAATATTTTATCCCTATCCATGGAGACTATCATCATCTCGTAGAACATGGCAAACTGGCTGAAAGCATGGGTATTGATCCTAACAAAATCATCATCTTTGAAAATGGCCAAGTTGTAGAATTTGATCAAAAAGTCGGCTCTGTCACCAAAGAAAAGGTCCAATCCGGTAACATTCTTGTTGACGGCTCTGGGGTAGGGGACGTTGGTAATATTGTCCTGCGCGATCGTCAAGCTATGGCAAAAGACGGTATCTTTGTTGTCATCATAACTGTTGATCACCGTACCGGCAAAATTATGACCTCTCCCGATATCATTTCCCGCGGATTTGTCTATATGCGTGAAGCAGAAGACCTCATCTACAAATCTCGCCAGGAAGTCAAACATATCTTCGCCAGTGCCTATGAACGGACCCCAGCTAACTATGAACTGATTAAAAAAACCATTCGCGATCAAATGAGTGAATTCCTCTTCAATGCTACTCAGCGCCATCCTATGGTCATTCCGGTAGTCATAGAAATCTAACTATTCAAATAGTCATTAAAAAAGCAGGCGTTCGCCTGCTTTTTTGTATCCAACCCAACAGAAGATTACTCAGCCATAAACTAACCCTTGCAATTAGTTATAAGCCAACCTGTTAACCGATCGGTCTACTCTTGACAAATCGGCTTTTTAGTGCTATACTATGGATTCAGAATTACTGAATTTTCCTATTAACTTCATGGAGGAAGTCAATGCTGAGATGGCTAAAAGGTCTGTTTACGGAACCAATGGACTATATTGCAGTAGTGGTAATCGTCCTTATAGTCCTTGTCCTGCTGAAGGGTATTGGGGTAATCTATAACCCTAATCCTGAACGGCTAACAGTCGGTTCCCTCTGTAAGAATCCAGTTGCACAGATCAATGCATATGTCCAAGTGGCAGGCACCCTCAAACTCAACAGCCGAATGGCTGGACCAGTTGAGGGCAACAATGCCCGTATCGGTTCCTACTACGACTTGCGAAGCGGTGACCATGTGGTCTCGGTCTTCCAGGTCGGACAGAAGGAACTTGAGCAAGACAAAGCAGTGACCGGCTACTGGCGGAAGACCCCTTCGGGGGATTACCTGCTGGAAGCCGAATAAATCGGCCGGAGCATCGCTCTTGGCCAAAGCCCGGGATCGCCCGGGCTAGTTTTTTTATAACTGGTTTTTAACCTTCACCAAACCAGCTATTCCTTGATACAAAATACTCTATACTATATACTGGATTTAGACAGGAGGGCTATGGCTCTAAAACGCCGCCGCCGCCGCTCTGGTAACTCTCGCCGCCGCTACCGGGAACCAACTATCTGGGAGCAATTTGACTGGCATCTAGACATCAAAATTTCCAAAGAGATTCTCGCTTTGATACTCTTTTCACTTGGCTTAGTCTTTATCTTAGCAATATTTAATCTTGCTGGGCCTGTTGGCGCATTCTTTTTGAAATTATTCACTAGACTATGGGGTTTCTATGGCTATATCTTCCCACTAGCTTTTCTTATTCTCGGAATCAACCTTTTCCGCTTCCGCGAAGAGGAAATGCTCCGCGGTTCCATCACCATCGGCGTAATCGGTTCATTTCTCACTGTACCGGCTATTGCTCCCAGAATTGGCGGACAACTGGGAACACTTGTCTCCCATCTATTTACCTCCTTCCTTGGCACAGCCGGTGGAACGGTTGTCTTATTGATTTTGAGTGTTATTTTCCTCATGATTGCTTTTAATACTAATATTGGCGGGCTCCTTCAAAGATGGCGCGAAGCAGGGGAAGGGGATGAGCAGTCAGATGAACAACTCTCGCCTAAAGTTAAAATCAACGAACCTAGAGCGCCTGTTTTTGTAGCTGGCCGCAAACCCCAGCCGGGCGCCCCTCCCTCTCCCCAGCAACCAAGTATTTTTTCCGCCACAGGCGAAAATTGGGTATTCCCGCCCATTGACCTTCTTGACTATTCCACAACTAAAGCCGAATCTGGCAATATTAACAAAAATGTTGCCATCATTGAAAAAACCTTGCGCGAATTTAGTATTGATGTGACTATGTCGGAAGTAAATGTCGGCCCGACTGTCACCCAGTATACTCTCAAACCAACCGAGGGGGTAAAATTAAATCAGATTACCGCTCGCGCTAATGACATTGCCTTATCCTTAGCCGCCAAATCTCTGCGCATGGAAGCGCCGATTCCCGGCAAATCAGCAGTTGGTATCGAGATCCCTAACATAAAACCTGCTACTGTGACTTTGCGGGAAATTATTGAAGACGATTCTTTCTCCAAAGCTAAATCAAACTTAACTTTGGCTTTAGGCCGAGATGTTGCCGGTCAGCCCTTCTGTGTCGATCTCAAATCAATGCCCCACCTCCTTATTGCCGGATCAACCGGTAGTGGTAAATCCGTCTGTATTAATAGTATTATTACCGCCCTGCTTTATGAAAATTCACCTGCCGATCTCCGTCTCATACTAGTCGATCCAAAGCGTGTTGAGTTTACCGAATATAATGGCATCCCTCATCTGCTTGCCCCAGTGGTTATTGATGTTGATAAGACGGTTAATGTTCTAAAATGGGCTGTCAACGAGATGGATCGCCGATTCAAATTGTTTGCCGACATTGGTCGCAGAAATATTCAAGCATACAATGATAATCCGCCCGATGGGCAAAAATTGCCTTACATTATTTTAATTATTGACGAATTAGCCGACTTAATGGCGCAAGCCGCCAATGAAGTAGAAGCATCAATTGTCCGTCTTGCCCAAATGGCGCGCGCTATCGGTATTCATCTTATCGTTGCCACCCAGCGCCCGTCTGTTGATGTAATAACCGGCTTAATCAAAGCTAATATGCCGACTCGCATTGCCTTTGCTGTCGCCAGTCAGGTAGATTCTCGGACAATTCTCGACCAAGCGGGCGCCGATAAGCTACTCGGCAAAGGGGATATGCTCTATTTGAGCTCAGAACTTGGCCAGCCAAGACGTATTCAAGGTGTCAATGTCCTTGATAAAGAAATCAAAGAAATAACCGATTTCTTCAAAAAAGAAGGCTCTGCCGTATATGACGAATCTGTTCTCAATTATAAAGCTAGCCGCGCCGGCGGTATTGGCGGAGCAGGCGCTGAAGCTGACGATGATCTATATGATGAAGCCAAAGAAGTGGTAATCCAAGCCGGCAAGGCCTCTGCATCACTACTGCAAAGACGATTAAGAGTGGGATATGCCCGTGCCGCTCGCCTCCTTGATCTCATGGAAGAAAATGGCGTAATCGGTCCTGCCGACGGCTCTAAACCTCGCGATATTTTAGTTGACTCATATTCTACCACTGGCGGCAATTACTCCGACACTCAATATTAATGAACTTGTATCAACCTTTTCCGATTATAACTTTTCTGTTAGTATGAAATTTGTAATTACCCTAAGTTAGATAAGGATTTTTTGGTGACTAAAGCATTTAAAACAAAAGAATTGCGTGGTACAAAAACTGTCGCTCAAAAACTCAAAATAGCCAGAAAACGCATTAATATATCTCTTGAAGATGCCGAAAGAGATACCAACATCCGATCCAAATATTTGGCTGCCTTTGAAGATGGACAATTTGAACATTTCCCTTCGGAAGTATATGCTATCGGTTTCCTGCGCCGTTACGCCGAATATCTTTCTTTACCTGCGAATGCAATTATTTCCCAATATAAAATTGAATGGAATGCCGCCAATAGCCGAGTCCCAAACGATAAAACTAAAGAAAGCTTTTCACCCAATAGTCATTTTTCGCGTTTTGACTTCTCCATAACACCTAAATCAATTGTCACGATATTCGGAATAATTGTTGTACTGAGTCTGTTAATTTACATTTGGTGGGCAGTAGAAAAATTCTCCTCGCCGCCCTCTCTGATTATCACAAAACCGTTAAATAACCAGACAATTACCAGCGATAAAATTACTATTGAAGGACGCACTGACCCGGGAACCTACATCTACATTAATAACGAACCGATTAATGTTGCTACGAATGGAAAATTTTCTCAAGACGTGAGTTTGAGTCAAGATATGACCACCCTGCAGATTGTAGCCAAAAATCGGCTTGACCGGCGTAGTATTCATGTTATAAAAGTAGTAGACATAAAACCAAAATAGGTGATAGGTTGCAGGCAATAGGAGATAGGAGACATGGTTCTCCTAAAACCTGTAATCTGTCACCTGGAACCTGATAAAAGAAAGGAAAATATATGGAAAAAGCCACCGCTCAAGCGGAACAGCCAATAGAAAAACCCTCAGTAGCTAGCTCCCATGAAAATTCCGCCAAAAGACAGGCTCTTGATATGGCAATTAGTCAGATTGAAAAACAATTTGGCAAAGGCGCTATCATGAGACTGGGCGCCTCCAATGTTATGCAAATTGAATCTATCTCGAGTGGGTCATTAGGACTCGATATAGCCCTCGGAGTCGGTGGGTTCCCCAAAGGCAGAATCATTGAAATATACGGTCCGGAATCAGCCGGTAAAAGCACCCTCGCTCTGGAAGCTATTGCCTGCGCTCAAAAAGCTGGCGGGCTGGCTGCTTTCATTGATGCTGAACATGCCTTCGATCCTGAATATTCTAAAAAATTGGGAATAAATCTGGATGAGCTTTTAATTTCTCAACCGGATACCGGTGAACAAGCCCTTGAAATTTGTGAAACACTGGTGCGCTCCAATGCAGTAGATATTGTCGTTATTGACTCGGTCGCCGCTCTAGTCCCGCGCGCCGAAATTGAAGGAGAAATGGGCGATGCTATGGTGGGTGTCCAAGCTCGCTTGATGTCGCAAGCCCTGCGTAAACTCACCGGCGCGATCTCCAAAAGCAAAACAGCCACTATCTTCATCAATCAAATCCGTATGAAAATTGGTGTAATGTTCGGCAATCCCGAGACCACTAGCGGCGGCAATGCTCTGAAATTTTATGCCTCGGTTCGTCTTGATATTCGCCGCAATGAACAGATCAAAGAAGGCGATAGTATAATTGGTAATCACGTTAAAGTTAAAGTGGTTAAAAATAAAGTCTCTCCGCCTTTTCGAATCGCTGAGTTTGATATTATGTACAACGAAGGAATTTCCCGAGAAGGGGAATTAATAGATTTAGGCGTTCAATACAATATAGTAGAAAAATCGGGGGCTTGGTTTACCTATGGCGAAGAAAAACTCGGCCAAGGTAGGGAAGCCGCCAAAGCATTTCTCAAAAAAGAGACTAAAATTGCTAGTGAAATCGAAAAAAAGATCCGCGCCGCCGCCAAGGCTAAGTAATATCTAGAATAGGTCAACACAAAAACCGTCCCATTAAGTTCAAGACGGCTTTTGTTGCAAGAGGATTAATAAGTAGCTAACATTGCAGTAACATTACCCTCTTTGTGAGCCACAAAGCTCAAAATGTACCTATTCCCATTCTTCAGAGTAATCACTCCCCTGTCATCGATGTCAACCCCGGCTTCTCGCACTTTGGCATACCCTTCATTCCGTATAGTTTCTAAATCCTCCCCAGCAGGAAATGCAAATAAGTGCTCGTCGTCAACTAAGTGATCTTCCGTATTCTCTCGCAAATTCATTAATAGTTCTTCGATTTGGGGTTCAACCTTTTCCCATTCTGTATCATAGTCATCGTCTTGCTCTACTTCCTCATCAGCACTTGTTGCCACAAACTTATCTGCTCCCTCCGACAATTTTATTTCATCTTCTGCCATGTTTTCTCCCTTCAATTAATAATACTTTAACTACCTTCCAATTAAAAATTTACTCTCTCGTTCTTTTAATGTCAATTATCTCTCTTTTTCAGGAAACGAAGGGAAATAATCCGCCTTGCAAAAATGCTTGTTTGAACCGCCAATTGGCGGTGAGTTCTTTTTTGCAGGAAGAAACATTTTTCGAAGTGCTCCCAAAAAGTCGTGCCCAGGGTTGGGGTGGTAGGGGATAGGGTGCGGGCTTCGAAACTCTGAGCATCCTATCCCCTACAATGCTATGCGCCGTAGCGCATAAAATACTGGCGAACTTACGCCGAAAATCATGCTATAATACTCCTATGGAAAAAGACAAACTAGCTCTCACTTCTGCCTTAAATATGATTAAACGGCGCTGGTATTCCGCCCATGATTTGCAATTGAAGCTGGAAAAAAAAGATTTTGAAGAAGCCGATATCCAAAAAGCTATCGTGTTTTTAAAAAACAAAAAAATGCTCGACGATGTCCGCTACGCCAAATCGTGGATTAAAGATAGATTAAACTTCAACCCAAAATCAAAATTTTTAATCAATCGCGAACTAAAGCAAAAGGGGATTAGTCCTAGCGACATTACTCTCGCTTGGCAAGATATCGAGCAAGAGTTAGATACCGACGAGACTGAAATTGCCCTCAATCTTGCCAAAAGGAAAATACAGACCCTAAAATCTCTGCCGAAAGAAACACAAAAACGCCGCCTTGCTTCATTCCTTGCCCGCCGCGGGTATTCCTATGAAATAATCAAAAAATCACTTGCCATATTAGACAATCAAGACTAAAATTAAGATACGTGACACGCATATTACTTGTCGTTTGAAATTAGAATTTAATCCGCCAATTGGCGGATCCCCGCCTTCGGCGGGTTGGAGGGGCAAATGAAATCTATAGTTTGGTTTGCTGAAGTTGGCAAAGACGATATTCCTTTAGTCGGCGGCAAAGGCGCCAATTTAGGCGAGATGACTCGGGCCGGACTTCCCGTTCCGCCTGGTTTTATAGTTACGGCAGATGCATATTACGCCTTTCTGGATAATACTAAGCTGGATAAAAAGATAAAAGATGTGCTATGCAATATCAACCCGGAAGATTCTAAAACGCTAAATGCATTATCTAAGGAACTAGAAACGGCAATCCTCGAATCGCCAATGCCCAAAAATCTTTCAGAGCAGATTAAATCATCCTACGACAAACTTTCCAGCAAAGAGGATGTTTTTGTTGCGGTCCGCTCATCAGCCACTGCCGAAGATCTGCCGGATGCCTCATTTGCCGGTCAACAGGAAACTTTTTTGAATATCAAGGGTGGTTCAAATGTTGTTAAAGCGGTCCAGAAAGCTTGGGCATCACTTTTCGAGCCCCGCGCTATTTATTACCGGACTATCAATCATTTTGACCATCTCAAAGTTGGAATTGCCATCCCCGTGCAGATTATGGTTGAATCAGTAGCGTCAGGCGTGATGTTTGCCGCCGACCCTGTTTCCGGCGATACCGGCAAAATTGTCATTGATGCTGGCTTGGGATTAGGCGAGGCTATCGTTCTTGGTTCGATCGATCCGGATCATTATGTTTTGAGTAAAGAACCCTTGCAAATAGTCAGTAAAGAAATAAAAAAACAGACCTGGAAAATTGTCCGCGACCCCAAAGGCGGCGACAAACATGTAACCGTAAAGCACGATGAGCAGGAAACGCAAAAAATCACTGATGAGCAAATCCTGGTGCTAGGCGGTCTAGCCAAGAAAAACGAAGCTCATTATGGCCATCCCAATGATATGGAATGGGCGATAGACAAAGACGAAAAAGTATTCTTGGTGCAATCCCGGCCTATTACCACATTAAAAAAAGAGTCGCCTGCCACTCAAAATAGTGCAACGAGCGTACCTACCGAACAATCTCCTACCGGAGTAGCGCCAACACCTCAAGCCAGCGGTGAGGTCATCCTCAAGGGAGCAGCGGCTTCCATGGGCATTGCCAGCGGTCCGGTCAAAATAATCCACAAACCGACTGAAATTGACCAAGTACTGCCAGGTGACGTCTTGGTTACCGAAATGACTAATCCGGAATATGTCCCAGCTATGCGCCGCGTCGCCGCCATCGTTACCGATACCGGCGGCCGTACCTCGCACGCCGCCATAGTTTCACGCGAGTTAGGTATTCCCTGTGTTGTTGGCTCCGGCACCGCCACTTCTACTTTGAAAATGGGTCAGATGATTACAGTGGATGGCGCCAAAGGTCTTGTTTACAAAGGAAAAGTTACTATTCCGACCGGAGTAGCCAGTTCTCCGGGTACCCAATCAAATTCTCCTACCCCTGGCTCTTACGAACCGACACCCATCATTACCGGTACTAAAGTCTATGTGAATTTAGGCGAACCGCATTTAGCCGAAAAAGTCGCCGCCCAGCCGGTTGATGGAGTAGGACTTTTGAGAGCGGAATTTATCATTGCCGGTATGGGGGAACATCCCCGCGCCATGATGAAGGATGGACGCTCAAAAGAGTTTGTAGATAAGCTCGCAGAAGGCATGCAAACGATCTGCCAAGCGTTTTATCCTAGGCCGGTAGTCTATCGGGCAACCGATTTCAAAACCAACGAATACCGAGACCTGAAAGGCGGAGCCGAGTTTGAACCGCAAGAAGCCAATCCAATGATCGGCTATCGGGGAGCATTCCGTTATGTAAAAGAACCGGATCTATTCAAACTGGAACTTGAAGCCCTCAAAAAAGTCCGGGCTGGTGATTTAACTAATCTCTGGCTAATGATTCCTTTTGTCCGCTCAATTGCGGAATTCATCGCCGTCAGACAAATCGTAACCGATTCAGGACTTAAGCAAGACCACGATTTCAAACTTTGGATTATGTGCGAAGTGCCCTCAACGGTTATCTTAATAGACAAATTCTGCGATCTCGGAATTGATGGAGTTTCAATTGGCTCCAATGACCTCACACAATTAACTCTCGGCTGCGATAGAGATAATCCGGCTCTGGCAACGGAGTTTGACGAAAGAGATGAAGCAGTCGAACTATCCTTAAAACATGTTATCACCACCTGCCGCAAGCGCAATGTTACAGTCTCAATCTGCGGCCAAGCCCCATCGGTCTACCCGGAAATTACCGAGTTAATGGTAAAAAGCGGGGCAACCTCGGTTTCCGTGACTCCCGATATGATTGTTTCCACCCGCAAAGTTATCGCTTCCGTTGAGCGCCGCCTTCTTCTAAACCAGATGGTTAGCTAGCTATGCTTTCACCCCTTCGAATTACTAAATAGTTTCCTAAAATTATTAAACCTCCGCCGAGTACTATATTCCCTCCAATTACTTGTCCAAGAAATAGCGCCGCTAAAATTGTGCCGCTCACCGGCTCAAGCATCATCATTATCCCTGCATTTATTGCTGGCACTTTTCGCGTACCTTTCAAGTAAAGCACATGATTTACTACTTGCGTCAGCAGTGTAAAAATTAAAATAAATAACCATATTCCAAGCGGCCAATGCAATGATAGTCGGTTAATATGATTTTGTTTAATGAACAATTGCACTATATTTAACACCGCAAAAATTATTACCGATTCTATGATTGTTTCGGCAAATTTTGCCGCATAAGGATCAATTTTCTTTTGCGCCACATACCAGCCAATCGTAATCCAGCCTGACAGCGCTAACCCTCCAAATAGAGCAATAATAATTCCTAAAGTACTTCCCGGATCTTTTATTTTCCAGGGCTCAATTAGTAAAATAATCCCTGAAACAACAACTAAACAATTTATTATATCCATCCATAAGATGCGCTTCTTAAAAAATATCCGGCTGCTTATAATTGTCCAAATTGGCTGTGTATATAGTAAAAGTACCGTCATCGCTACCGATGCCCCTGCCATCACTGCTCCAAATTGTGTCATAACTGTAAAGGCGGCTACCAGAGACCATACCAGGAGTATCTTCAGGTTTCCCAAAGAAAATTCTTTTCTCTTGCCTCTTAAAAACGGCACCAAAAAAATTACAGCCGGCACAAACGGCAGTATCGAAACTTCCATGAGTGAAAATCCCCAGCGCTTGAAAATTGCCCCGCTAAAAACAATCAATCCGGACAAAACTCCCGAACTAATCAAGAACCAATATTCCTTTGGAATTCTATTCTGTCCTAACACCTATTCCTCGCTTATTATATTACGAATCTCTTCAATCAATCGCTTCCCAAAATCCTCAAGATCGGAATAATCTTTCGGAACAATTCTGCTTATCCCGGCTTCTTTTGCTTCCTCGTTCCACTCTGGAGTAGAGGATATAGAGACGATTTTATCTTTGCCAAACTTTTCAAAATCTAATATGTGGAATGAACCGCACATTTTACAATCCCTATCTAGTAAAACAATATCAAAATTCGGCTTTTCTATCTTATTTAAATAATTCTCAACTTCAGTATATTCAGAAAATACTGTAACCGCAAAATCCAACTTTCCAACCAATTCCTCCTCAAGTGAAAATAAACTACCCATTATGACGGACAGCGTTTTCAAATCATCTTCTAAAATTAAAATTCGGGTGGTTTTCATATTTCATCTCTTGCGCACTGAATTTTTATTCCTAATTCATTATTTTGTAATGAAAATTCAGGGATCTTAAATTCTACACGAATCTTTCTGTCTGATTCACCAAAAAACATGGGCACTATAATTCCATCTGTGTATTGGACTATATGTTTCTTAGGCCATTCATCCATGAATTTTGTTCGATATATAACCATAAAAATATCATGGTGAATTAACGGAAAAGTTATTACTCCTAGAATGCCAGGAATATCTTCAGTTTCTAAATCATCAATGCAAAATGACGCTTGAAACTTTACCTTAAAACCGACGCGGGGTAATGCATAGGCTAAAATAACAAAAGGGCGAATTTTTTTACTAGTGTTTGCAGTCACATCACTTTTTCTTGCGCCAGCTTCTGAATTTGGAGCCTTATCTGGTTTTCTAGGAAACATTGTAAACAAATGTCGCAAGCTAATATCTTTTTCAACCTTTTTTAATAAATGATGACCATTAATAATTAATTTATCGTCATATTCGCTCGAGGTAATTCGCGTTTGTCCAGAGGCGTGTACACTTAGGTGTCCACTAGAATTCTGCACGATCTTAAAGGGTTTTAGTTTGTTTTTTTCTACTCTAAATGTAAGCCACTCAAATGCTGTAAATTCGAGCGATCCAAGATAAATACTCCCATCCTTTTTATTCTGAGATAACGAAAACAACTGCCATGTGCACCCATCCAAATCTTTAATAAAAACTCTACTTTGTTTATTGCCTGCTGATTCATTCATCTTACTGACTCCTCGATGATTTTTATTTCGCATGCCAATAATTTTTGTCTATCCTTACAATATCTAAATTTTCACTACCCATCCATTTAATAAATTCTGATGGATATACTCTTTTGCCTGCAAAATTTGTGGTAGATAAGACATGGCATTGTTTTCGTGTCCTGGTCAAAGCGACAAGAAATTTACAAACCTCTATATCGATTATGGCTGTCGGGTTTCTGGGTAAATCTCCATTTTGTAGCCCCAAAATAAAAACCATTTGGGCCGATAGGCCTTTTGCGCCTTCAAAGGTAACTAGTTTAACAAGAGGCTTTGTTTTATCAATATTCAGTTCGACATTTGGTTCTTCTTTTGTTTCCATGGACTTTGCTTTTTTAAGAACATCCTCAGTAAATTCTTTCGGAAGGGTGCTATAAATCTCATCATTATTTACAGATGACGAAACACACTTGGTGTAGAATTCAGGCTTACAGGCCTCAATGATTATACGCCAACCTAAATTAGATCTTTCGTCTGCACTTATTAGCGTTAATCCGTCTTCAATATTAACGTTTAATCCTGTTTTGTCTTCTTTGAATTCGTATTTAAGATTTTCTTCATCAAAAATAGGAATAAGACTTTTTAGATAATAAGTTGGCCCAATTATCAATACAGTGGGAAAGTTTTTCTCAAAAGATTCCTTGATTTCTTCGTCAGTTATCTTTTCTAGTTCTTTTAGAACATATCTACCAAAATAATTAGCCCCTTTTCTTTGCACTGACGAAATCATTAGCTTAATTTTTGGATAATTTCTACTATCCTTTTCTTTAATGGGAGGAAAGAAATTAAATTTTTTATTTATTCTTTTACTTAGTAGGCCTTTTCTTTTTGCGTTTTCGATAATTTTAGTAAAGACCGATATCACAGCACTTGGACATCTTAGGCAAAAAGGCAACTCAAAATTTTCAAAATCCTCTCCTTTAAACAAACTTCTGATAAATTCAGGGTCTGAATTTCTAAGTTGGCAATACAGAGCTTGGTCATCGTCGCCAACAACAAGCGTTGAATTAGAATCTATGATATTGGACAATACGGAGGTTTCAAGTAAATTAAAATCTTGATATTCATCAATAATAATTAGCTTGTACTTTTCGCTAATATTTTTTCCGCTGTCTAAAGATTTATATACACGGAAAACAGAGTCGTCATAACCTGCAGCATTGTAATAATTTCCTCTTTTTAAGAAAAAATCCGTTGATATATCTGCAGAAGTATCGCGCATAAGTTTCACAAATTTTGGGCTTTCACTTTTGCTTAATATTCTCCAATCAGACTTAACAAGTTCGATCAATGCTGGATAATATTCAAAATTGTCTAGCAGTCCATACCTTAAACTAGAGTTTTTCCTTAAAAGATAATGGCAATATCCGTGAAATGTATAAACCTTCGCTAAATCGCCAAGGTCTTTTTGAAGTTCATCTTCTAGATTGTTTATAAAGGTAAGGATTAAATAATCATCTTTATTACCGCCATAATGATGAACAGCTTTTTCAAAGAAACTTGTTTTACCTGTTCCAGGCCCAGCAACAATTAATTTTTTAGAGGCAGTTGAAGTTAAAATTTTTGTAATATGACTATTGAGCTCAGTGTAGTATTGTTTTTCATTCATTTTTAATAGTTCCCTTCACAACTTCAATTTCTTCCAGTGTTAAGTCATAAAGCTTATAGACCATTTGGTCGATTTGATGTTCATATTCTTTAACCTGAGATTGTTTGGCAATACTTTCAGAATAGTCGCTTGAAGAGGTAATCAAAAGAATGCTTTCCGTTAAACTTATAATCAAATTTTTATCTTTAGCACTAGATTCTATAAATGGGAGGGAGTTAATCTGTGGAACACCAATTCTCAAATAACCACCTGCTAATGACAATGATCCGAAGAGGAGGTGAAAATAAAAATTATAGAGTTTTGAATTAATCAATCCTAGAAGGTATCTGCTGTCAGTTTTAAAGTTAGTCAATAAAACCGTAGGTATTCCAGCAACAAATTCGCCATTACTGTCTAAAAAAGCTCTTAGTTCTTTAGTCATCCCGGCTATTATTATCTTCTCGTTGTTTATCTGATCGAGTCTATGTTGGGAAAGAATATTTGGATCTAGGGCAACAAAAGGTTTTTGAAATCTATCCTTAAGATAACTTACTGACCCCTTGCCCCATAAAACATAGTAACGATATATATTGGAGCTTATGATTAGTTTTTTACAAGGTAATTGTGAATTTTGCTGTTCAGCATTGTAAACCAATTTTTTAATCTTATATGCCTCATCTACGGAAAATGACGCAGTCACGTTGCAAACATCGGTAATTTTATGATGGCTGTTTATTTTTTGATATAGACCGGATGATCCAGAAAGAAGGAAACTCCAAATTAACTTAGGGCTGGTTTTCATCTGGTCTTGCTGGTACACATTATTGCCAAGGATTTGAATGTTTCCCACTTCACCAGATCCTTTTAAGACTTGTATGGGGTAGTTGGTTAAGAATTTTTGATATATCGATACTATTGGATAAACACTCGCATCAAAAACTTTGATTGAAGATAAATCAACAAGATTAACAAATGTCGCGTTATTTACGATGAATTCCCTCAACTTTTGAGCATATTCCGCGGACAGATATTTATTGGGTGATATCAAAGTTATAACTCCATCTTGTTTAGCCAGATCGATGCACCATTCATGAAATAAGATATATAAGTCAAATGCCCCTGAAGCGGATTTATACTTATCGCGATAAATTTTCTTATCAAATTCTTTGTCTTTATCCAGTTCAAAAACGTTAACATATGGCGGATTTGCAATGACAATATCAAAACCATTCTTAATCTTGAAAACATCAGAGAAGTGTAAACGCCAGAGGAAGAATGGCTTAGCTTTATTTTTTCTAAATTGTTCAACCTTTTTTAGCGAATTAAATTTACCCTCACGCTTCAAGGTTACTTCGATAAATTCCCATTCCAGTTCCGAGGCACGATTGAGCATTATATTTTTATCATCACGATTTGATTCATTGATTATATTTTTATGCAGTTCGGTTAGTTCGTCCCACTTCCTTTTTGTTTCATCATACTGCTTGAAAAGATCTATGTTATTACTAGTCTTTGGTTTAATTTCTTGATTCGCAATAATTTTCTGGTGATCTTTAATTTGTTGTTTTATTAATTGTTCATTTATTTTGCTTAAATTGCCTGACGAATGAAGTTTAATATATTCCCTTTGTAATTCGGATATTTTTTCATTAGCTGATCTGACCCGAGCTTCTTTATCCGCTTTATCTTGGGGAATAATTTTTTCATCAAAAAGTTTAATACCTTCGAATTCTTCAAGTAAGCTATTGCCTTGCATTATTTTATAGTCCAAGTTTGGCAGAGGTTTGATATGATGAATGTCGTCCTCGTCGACCACCAAGGAAAGCCATAAACGGAGTTTGGCAATTTCAACCGCTCCGGGGTCAATATCAACACCATATAAAGAGTTTGTAATAGCTTCGTTTTTAAAATCATAAGCCGTACGATTCTCTTTTTGATTAATATATGGATTTAAGGCGATTCTCCCGTTGACAATTTCGTTCATCATACCCACAGGAAATGCCCCGGAACCAATCGCTGGATCGCAGACTTTAATATCAGCCAATTTCTTATCAATTGATTCAGCATTGGCAATAATCGTAGGACTGATTTTGAATTTTTTAGTACCGCTTTCACCGCTTAGAGCGACCCAGTATTCGTTTTCTAATACTTGGTCGCCGATTTTGATGTATTCTTCAACATCTTCTTTGCCAATATTTGGAAGTTCAGTTGCTAAATAGTTAATCAAACTTTGCTCGCACATATAATGGACAATTTCACGGGGAGTATAATAAGTTCCCTTTGATTTACGGTCTTTAACTTCCAAAAGATTTTCAAAAACCTTTCCAAGCATTTCTGGATCAACGGCAACTTCTTTTTCTAACGGCTCATCTTCACGAACGGTAAAATTATAACGATCAAAAATATCTAAAATACCGTCGCCAACATCACCGGTTTTTAAGTCTTTATTTTCATTCGAAAACAGTTCATTTTCTAATAAAATATCTGTGTGAACCCAGTCGTAATTTCCGATCGGATCAAAAAGACCACCATTGAGAAACGGAATCTTGCAATTAAAGCGTCCGTAATAATTATCATCTCTTTCACGAGCCAAAGCTTCATAAAATAATGGCTCTAAAATTTCATTAAAAAAGTTTTTGTAATCGCCATGATTTCCTTTAAAAAGTTGGCGTAAAAAGTCTTTTGGTCCAGTACCCCAGTTTGAATCTCGTTCAACGCCAAACCAACCCTTCTTTTGCAAGAAATAAAGAAAGACGATTTGACCCAAAAGTTTTTTGGCAAAATCAATGGTGTCAATATCCTTTTCCTGAAAATCGTTTTTGATTTTAGAATCCTTGGCAACCATTTTGTCGAGATTGTCTTTAAGAATTAGGAATAATTCCCGATATTTTTCGAAAAATTCTTTGGTGACTTTTTCAATATTGAAAGCTTCTTCTAATTGGTGAAGATTCAAATTAAGCGAATCATCTTCAATGAGCGGTGCTAAACGACTTTGAGCGGTATGACAATTTTCTTTCGCTCCGACCAAAAATGACCATCGCCGAGCCGGCGTAAATTCTTCTTTAACTTTGACTTTACCGCTTTTACTTTCCTCAAACTTATAGTCCATTTTAATAAGCGAAAAACGCCAATCATCAAAGCTTGGCGAAACAAAAGCGACTAAGGCAGCATCTTTTTGACCTCGTTGTTTTAAGTAATCAGCAACAAAATTTCGTAATGTGGTTCTTGCCCGATCAATTGAGTTTTCTTTTTCTAGATAGACAATTAATATATCGATTTTCTTTTCCTCAGGATCACTGTAGGTACCAATTCTTTCGTAAGTTTTAATTATGCCGGCAGTTTGTTTAAATTGTTCTCTGACATGACCACGAGCATGAAAAGCTTTAGATTCATCAATTGCATTGAGAAGGTTTTTAATAAAAAAATTGAACCGCTCCTTATCGAAACCGCTTTGAAGAGTATCTTTAATAATTTTATAACAAGTTTCTCTATTCATGTTTAGACCAAATATTCTGAGAGTATTACTTCGCGTTTACCGAAATTGAAAGTTTGGTTTTCAGCGTAATGACTTTCAAGTAACTTTTCCGGAATCTTTGATTGTAATACCGCTAAAATTCTAAGGGGATTAATCCCTGTTTTAAATTCTTCCTGAAGGGCCTTAAATGCTTCTTTTGACGTTTGTTTTGGTAACCCTCCCTCTTCAAGCTGAGTCATAATTTTTTTCAAGTACAATTCTTGTTCATCCGTAAATTGTCGTCGATCTTTTAGAGTTGCCCTGATGATTCTTAAAACTTGGGTAGCGCTGTCTCGACCACCGCGTAAGTCAGTCTCCACTAATTCTTCTGTAGTACTAAAAGCAAACGCCTGCTTATTTTTGTCTAACAATGTAAAAAATGTATTCGGTATTTGCTCTTTTTTGGTCTGTGGATCAGATTCTAAAAGTTTTGCCGCTGAGATAAAATCAACCTCTTTGGAGTCCTCATTTTTATCGGCTTTGAAGAATTTTTGGAGTTTGCCTCGTCTAAAATAGGTTAATAAACTATCTCTTTCTGCTTGATGAGCTTTTGCCGTTCTGCCTTTTTTAGGCAATCTTTTAATTTTTTCAAAAGTTTCAGGATCTTTGTCTCGGATACCTTTTATAAGGTGTAAATATTTTAACTCGCTTTCCTCGAGGCCATCTTCACCAGTAAGCGTTACTTTAGATGTAAGTTTATTAAATAATTCGTGTTGTTCGATCGGTTCCCCTTCAGTTAAAAGCTGAGCGTCGGCACCAAGTAATGTAATAAAGGCGTTGATTTTTGCTTCAGCCGCTTCCTTAAGCTTGATTTCATCATTAGCTTGTTTAGTTGGGAAAAAGTTAAAGGTATGAATTTTATCAAATTTCGTGTCAACTCTATTTACACGGCCGACTCTTTGCATCATCCGTGTTGGATTCCAGGGAATATCGTAATTAATAACTACATTAGAACGGTGCAGGTTTACACCTTCAGACAAAACCTCAGTTGTGATTAAGATTCTGTATTTATCACTTTGGTTGCGTGATTTAGCGTCGAAGTTTTCAATAACTTCATCTCTAATAGCTTGTCCGGATTCTCCGGTAAACAGAAGAATTGATCCAGAAAATGACATTTCAAGATTTTTCGCCAAATACTGAGCAGTCTCTTTAGATTCGGTAAAGATAATAATTTTATTTTCTTTCAGAATTTGTTTAGATTTCAGGCTATCGGTTAATGACTCTAATTTTGGATCACGATGTACTTGCTTCCAAAGTTCTTGAATTTCTCTTAATGTTTTTAGATCACTTTCTAAATCCTGCTTAAATTCGGGCTTGAAATTGTCGCTAGTATACTTTTCGGCCTTATCTTCATCAATTAGCCTTTGAATAGCTTCATCATCATCATTTTCTAAAAATTCAAAAAGTTTACTAGTATATTTTTTGCTAACATAGACATTACCTTTTTCCAACTCGGCTATAAACTGCTCGTAAGAATGTGTAAAGCGATTAAGGGTTTGCCTAAATGCATAGAAACTGCTCTCGAGCCTTTTGACTAAAAGGATTTTCATGAATTTACCCATGTTTCTTTGAGCAATCTCAACTGGTTGATCTAGCGGGCCTTTGTAATAAAGTAGCGGTGTGTAGCGAGCATAATTAAAATTCTTAGTCACTAACTGAATTGTTTTAGTGAAAACTTTATCTTCATCATCGTCTAGTTCATAAAAACACGGTTCCGGTTTTTCAATATCGGGAAATTTCAGATTTTGTGTTTCCAAATCTTTTCCAAAATAAGCCATGATTTCTGCCCGTGTCCTGCGAACCATTAAATATTTAAGAACCTTTTCTCTAATTTCTTGAGCATTTTCTTTGACAGTTTTAATATAGTCAGCGTAATCTTTTTGACGATCTAAATCTTTAATTTTTTTATCTAAACTATTAAAAAATCTTTCTAAGTCAGGCAGACCAGGAATAGTGCTTTTCCTCGCTTTTTGAAAAAGTTTAATTTGGCTAAGGATATCTTTGGGTGAATTATTATATGGTGTGGCCGTAACTAAAATTACGCGTTTACCTCGGCAAATTTCAGCAAGTTTTTCGTAGGTAACATTACTTTCGGTTCTGAAACGATGAGCTTCATCAATAATAACATTAGTATATTTTTCGGTTCCTTGTTCAACTAAACTATCTAATTTGCCGATTGATTCAAAATGCGTCTGGCGAACTTGAAAATCTTCAAAAACATTTGGCCAAGAACCCGGATTATTTTTCTCTAAAAGCACCGGTGGAGCAATAACTAAAGTCCTACCTTCTAATTGATTAGTGAGCATAGCGGCGATGTAAGTTTTACCTAATCCGACAACGTCTGAAATAAAAACGCCGCCGTATTCTGCGAGAATTTTTTTAGCGTTTAACACGGCTTGTTCTTGATATTCCAATCTTTTAAATTCAGCTGGAAGATATTTAATAAAAACTTCATCACTTTGGCTTAATTCGTCTTTGAAATATTCATACAAAAATTTAAGATAAAGTTCGTACGGCGTAATATCGTCATTCAACCATGTTTTTGTTTGAATCGTCTCAATATATTTCTCGCTAACGTCAACAGCATCTTCCCAAAGATCATTAAATTTATTTTTGGCAAAATCGTAGTCGGCACTATTTTTAAGTTCAACATTAAATTCCAAATTATCAATTAAGCCGGCTTGGGTGAAATTACTAGAACCGGTAATAACTCTACCCTTGTCTCGATCGCCTTCGGTAAATGTCATAATATAGAGCTTGGCATGAATTTTTTCTGATGGATACGCCCGAATTTCCAGTTTTTGGTTTCTTATCCATTCAATAAATTTGCTTACTCCTTCGGCAGTATTTTGATTATCTTCTGAATCTTCCATTTCTTTTTCAACTAAACCCTCGATTTCTTGTTTAGCTTCGGCGCTTGAAAATTGTAGCGGTTGCTGAATCGGCTGTTTAGCACTTTGCATCATATTGTAGGTTTGCTTGTTGGTGCTGATTCCAATAAGAATTCTAACTTTTTCAGTATTTTCTAATGATTTGTAAAGAGCATGAAAACCACTGGCATAAAAATAGCCAACCAAACAATCAAAAAATCGGGTATCTTTGATTAATATCTCGAATCTATCTTTTAGACTTTGATCTTTTTCATTTGTAATGAATGTCAAATCTGTGTTCATTTTTAATCCCTATACAAAATTACCCCCTGCTTTAATTTTATTCTATTCTCAAAAAGGCGCTTGGTCAAGGGAAATATTTTATTTAGCTCTAGTCCAACCTTTAATTTGTTTTTCTCTTTATATAACTTAGAAATTTACAAAACATCATTCTTCATTATTATCAATGCCTATTTTCCAAATACCTTTTTCTAAAAAGGCCTCAATGGTTTGACGATTAGCTTTATTAATAAGGTTTGAATGGGAAATTTTATTATCTTTTGCATAATTGACAAGAGAAATAATTTTTTTACCCTCCAGATACGCCAATCGTTTATGGTAGCTATTTGTTAGCGCTTTTCCAACCATTTCTTCCATAATAGCAGTCTTGCCTTTCTCATCAAATTCTTTGAACGCTTCGTAATACATTTTTCGATCAATAAATTTAATATTTATTGGCACAAATCCTTCCCGTATTAGTAAATAATTA
>JAUSIS010000007.1 GCA_030647355.1 bacterium | reverse complement strand
ATTGGTCATGCGTTATGTCTGTTCTAGTCATAACCTGATTGTACCACATTCCAAATCTGCGCTTACGCGCGCAGGGGGATATCCCCCTGCACCCTCTTAAGAGGTTCCCTGCGCCAGGGAGCGCAGGGTGAATTTATTATTTACTTTATTCATCTGAAGAGTCAATCTGTCGAAAAGCGCGCGCGGATCTTTTACGTCAACGCTCTTGGCAATTAGATAATCAAAATCAGGCACGACTTTTTTTCCCATATACCAAAGCAAATCATAAATATCCCGTCCCTTTTCTTCGTAAACCGCATCTCCGACGCCGCGAGTGCCGCGCAAAAAAATAGCGGCCAGCTTGCTGGCCATCAGTGCGCCCATGTTGTAGGTCAAAATAACAAAAGAAAGCTGGTCGCGATTTATCGGCCGGCGCTCGGTTACGGTTTTGGGGGCAACAAAATGATTCAGATCAATTTTTACATGAACCTGATTTGAAGGCTGGCCAAGACTTAATTCTTTGCCGACATGAAATTTTAAAAGCAGCCCTCTGCCGGTAGTTATCTTTATTGTGAGAAAATCGGTACCGGCGTTATAGGTATTAACGAAATAATTATCAACTTCTTTTTTTAATTCTTCTAAGAACTTTTCTGTGATGGCGTGAGCAACTTCAAAATCCAAATCAACCGACATGCGATCAAGGCCGTGAATTATGCGGAGCGCGGAACCGCCGTACATAATCCATTTATTATATTCCGGATGATGATAGATAAAATTGAGAACGTAGTACTGCAGCTCTTCTTTCAGGGCATTGCGGCGGGTCTCGGCATCAATTCCGCCGTAAGCGGAAAGGTCATCAAGTTTTCTCTTTAAAATTGTGGATATCTGTTCGCTCATATAATTTTTTTAATCATTGAATAAAATTTTTCCTGTTCCGTTTTGTCCATTTCGTCAACATCTATTCGCGACTCTTCTATCAACGCCTTAATTGTTTCCAGTTTGACGCCTCTAAACTGGCGAGTTCTGAAATACAGTAAATCAAACAAAGCTTTAGCTGGGGAAGCAATATAAAAATCAAATTTTCCCTTAGCCAAAGAAAAGTCTGAAAATAGATCATTATTAATTGACTGATAGGCGAAGTTGCCGGCTTTTGTCTGATAGTTTCTGGTAACCTTTGGAGTAACCGAGGTAATGGAATGGATCGCTTCGGTAGCGAGATTATAATACTGCAAAGCGGCCCAAGAACTCACGTATGACGGGGTGCGAATAATGTTCGCGAGATAAAACGAGTATGAAATATCCGCTTTATTTTTTTCAAAAAAATCAGCGGATATATATACCCCATTTTTAAGCTGTATAATCTCTTTGTATTTCAAAAATCGGCTGATGTAGGTATCAACCGTAGAATCCTTAAGCCCCAACTGCTTGCCAAGCTGATATACCATGCTTTTAGTAAAATGGGGCAATGATTTTAGCTGTTCTAAGAGATTTTTCTTGCTTTTCATAAATATGACATTAGTGTATCATATATGAAATGTGGTGTCAAATAGGATAAAATTGTAAAATGTAAGAATCGAAATTAATTGGCTTAGCCAACGAAAAAACAGGGCTTTATTACAAAAGAAAAAAGAGCTGGTCAGGCTCTTTGAAAATTTTATGACCGTTGAAAATTGACGTGTTATTCCTCTTTAACGTCTTCCCTGGTCTCTTCAACCGGGACAAGCTTGGGGTCAATGGATTGCAGGACGGAGCGCATGACCATCATCGGTTGATACGTCTGATATTTTTCATTACGATCCATGAAACTCAGGAAAAACTTCAGCGTAACAGTGTATGTCTCATGAGCGCTATCGAATTTCGATTCTTCAATCCGAACATACTTCTGCTTTCCGGTAGAAGTCCCGGCGACAGTATTGACTGTAATTTCCTCACTGGTCTGACAGACTGCGTCCGCCACCAGTTTATGGAGCCGACCAATGGCATCGGGTGTAACCCCGACGATTTTTATCGTTGCGTACATAACTGAACTTTCTCTTTATGGCATGCACTGCATGCTCACGTTGAGCCTTGAAACTTTCAAGGAACTATCTGTTTCGTCCTTGCTCCAACACACAAGTGCTGGGGACTCATCAGCCGAGATAGCATCTCGAGACAGAACAGATTTTATGGGTAAATCTGCAAACCGTGACCATATTCCTATTGAACTGACATCGTGGAAACTTCACGAAGACGGAAGATGAGGCTATGACTATGAATCATATAAGGCACAAGGGTTCTGGCGGTAAGAAACCTCCTACCGCTCAAACCGCGTCCAATCCAAAACGCCATCGGGTAATTGCCGCCTGTAATGATCGGCTTCATCGCAAAGCCTATGCATTGTTCTACGGGTTGATCGCGATATTGAAGTCGTAGCTGCAGAGCGTCCTCCGACTCACACAATCCAATTTCCTGACCGCTTAGATTCTCCTTGCTCCACCTCAAACAAAATTCGTCGTTTAGAGTGCTCCAGCTCGAATTCCCTACGGAAAGTCCAAGATCAGAGGTCGCGATCTGAACAAAGTCAATCCTTTGAACTTCCGGTGATGTTTTAAACCCACAGACCATGCAGACCCTGGCATAATCATGCGCCACCGGCCAGACAGCTCTGGCTAAATCATGTGGGCTTCTGCCGCCGACCGTCAGGGAAAAGGAAGGCGTGAACCTTCTTCGCTCATAGTCTCTCACTGCCACAGAGAAGGGCCGAACATACTCAATCTTCTGTCTTTTAAAGATGCTGCCGAGTGACCTAAAAAAATCAGGGTCATTTCGATTTATTCTATAGCAACATGCCAACGCGACTATTCCAATACAAGCAACCAGAGTAAAACCAAGCATAATGTTCATTCTAACCTCCGTTTCTTTGAATTTTTAAATAACTATTCCGATTTCGTCCTTGTTCCAGCACACAAGTGCTAGGGACTCGTCAGCGAGAATAACATTCTCGGATCGGAAGGGAATGGTTTAACATTCCCGATTTTTGAAATTGGTTTACTCCAACTTTGACTCTGGTCTCGCCCACACGGGAAGATATTAGACGTCTGGGTCGGAAATTTCCGCAGCCTTCGCCTTGGCAACTTTTTCCTGAAACTCAAACCTCGTCTTTTCTTCCGCGCTCCAAGGTCGCCTCCGAAGCTCCACTTCCACAGCTTGGGCAGTATCATGCTTACCCTGCACTGCCTGTGTAAGGGCGTCGAGAACCTCCTTGGTCAAGGCCAAATCGTGAGGATTGTCTTGTACAGTGATACCGTACAAATCCTTGTACACGATCTCCTTGCGTTCGTGGTCACACCTGTCGATGTTGTGGCGGAGACGACGCATAACTACGCATCGGTCTCCGTCAATCGCGACCCACTGGTAGACCTCGGGCTCACAACCTTCTTCTTGCACATAATCCGTAAGAATTTTCAGGATGATCATAAATCTCCTTCTTGGTTAATTGTTGTGGTTTAAAGTGACTGCGAAAAAACAATGAATTATTTTCTCGAAGTCACCTTATACCTGTATCAAAGAGCTAAACTCTCAGGATTCGCGACACAAGTCGTAAACCCGGTTGAGTGGGCAATACCGAAATATTACCCATTGAGCGGTGTTTGTAGGTAACCACTTCTTTACCTTGTTGCCAAGGTGGTTTTCTCCACCTCAGATGCCGGCGCAAGAGCATCACACACCATTTCAGCTTTTGCCCAGCCGGGAAGCGATGCCAATTCAACAGCATCGTTTGCTGGTAGGTTAATCTCTGCTTGATACATCTCACGACCGTCAACCGTAATAGTAAGTTTCGCTTTCATTTGTTTTGGTTGTTGTTTTTTTGCTTTTTAGTTACTAAAATGCCAAATTAATAGAAATAATTGATTATTTGCATAAAACTGGCATTTAGTAAACAAGTATAAAAAGAACAAATTGATTTATTATCATAGCATAGATTTAATAAGATGTCAACCATAATTACAAAAATAATGCTTATATTAGCATTATTTTTTTGTAAACACAAGTTGGACAATGCTGAAACGATAGATTAAGTGAAAACCATTGAAGATTCGCGCTTTGCGACGAGCAACTTGAAATATCCACGCGACACATTATAGGTAAATAAATTTATTGCCCATAGATACACAAAAAGCCGATACCGAAGTACCGACTTTGAGTGAATAAATTTGGAGCTCCACTGTGAAAGAAGTTAGAACTTATTTTATGACCGCTACTCCTGCATCTTTTATTTATATACCAAAACTAACCCCCGAATCAATAATAATATAATTCGTACTCAAATAATTCATAGATTTAGTGAAAATATTTTCATTAAATTAGCTTTGACTGACTCTTGCATAGATTACTGAATTGTGGTAGAGTCAACGCCAGAAGAATTAAAAAGAAGCAGACTGCATGCCTTGTCTGCCTGGCAGCAGATGGAAAGGCATTAAGTGTCTGTTTCAAAATATCCCCGATTTCGGAGAAGAAAGGCAGTGATGAAAAGAAAATATGCTTTATGGCTAGGACGCTTCCAACCACCAACCATTGCTCATTTAATAACAGTAAAAACCATACTAAAAGAGTGGAATAAACTGATAATAGGTATCGTACACAGAAGTCCCAGACCGGATTATGTCGACCCAAAATGGGAAATATTTCTGCGACGCACGGCTAAATCTACGCTTGTGGTCGGAAAGAACCCTTTTACTACAGAAGAAGTGGCACGAATGTGGACCGCGTGTTTACGTGAACAATATCTTGAAAGTAAGGTAAACATAAAATCTATGCCGCAAATAGCGTATCAGCCGAGATTTAACGAGGAATTCGATCCAAAGAAAGTTGACTTCATTGAAGTAACCCTAACAGAAGATGACACGGAAATTGATAAAGATCGCGAGTATGCGTTCTCGCACCTAATCGGTAGGCCGATTTTTTATGTGTCGCCTCCATTCAAATTACACAATACCGATATTCGTTCCCTCGTGCTACGGGGAGGACATCAATGGGAAGAATTTATACCTGTTGGTGCCTACACTGTCTTCACCGAGATAGACGGACCGCGCAGAATGGCGGAAACACAATAGAATCCGCCACTGACCCTAGAATTTTTTTCTAGGGCCTTTTTTATCTGACGATTCCTCGTAAACCCTCAAAAAAATCTATCAGTGGCTGTTCTTGCATGTAGTGCAGTTTATTCGGCAACGATGCCAGTTCGAAAAATTTCGCATCAAGCGCTTCGTTGCCGTCAATCTTCAATACTCCCTGAACGGTACATACAAAAAAGATACCCACAATGTAGGCAACGTCTCCATTCGGGTACTTGAGAGGTCCTCGATTGGAATATATTCCCAGTAATTCCATTATGGTCGCATCTACTCCAAGTTCTTCTTCGATCTCCCGCATGAGTGTTTCATGCACGTTCTCACCTGGCTCCATTATTCCTCCCGGGCAAGCCCATGCGCCATTATCACCGCGTTTAATAAGGAGAATCTCGCCTTTCTCATTATGAATAACAGCACTCACACCGACAAAAACTGCGGGTTCATGTCCAATCTTATGTCTTAACCAATCAATATAATTATCCATATACAACTGATTATACGTATTAATGCCGCTATTATCAAGCGGCTTGCGCAAGATAAAAAAAGGGATCTGGTTATGTTCCAAATCCCGTATTATTCGAGAGTGCGATATAGATTATTAAGGATACATCACCGATACGATGTGTGCCCCAGCCCCTTTTTGTACGAGCGCGTGTGCAACTCTTTGTGCGGTGTCATTCGTGCAAAATGCGAACATACTCCCGCCGTCAAAGCGAATACCGCATGTCTTTGCCGCGTAAGCTCCGTGCAGAAGTGCTGTTTCTACCAGCATATCAATCTGTAAATTTTTGATCTTAAGCTGGTTGCGAATTGCATTGTGAAAGAATGATATTAATTCTCCAATACGTTTCTTATCGCCTAACTCAGAAGCGGACACGAGCTCCTCTGTAGCTGTACACATTGAATCTCGGTAGGCATAAACTGCGGGATCTTGCGCAGCAAATCGTTCTTTGATTGACGCTCCAACTGCGCCGTACGGTGTTGAAATCCCCGTAGTACCTATGACAATAATCGTATCAGTAGGCAAAGAAAAACGTTGTATGCGAATCGGCTCTTGTCCGAAATCCTGCAGCAACACTCCTTTATAGAGGATGGCGTAATAATCAAACTTGCCACACACGATGCCTTGATCGATTTTTTCGGCCTCCCATGCGATATTCACCAGCTCGTCTAATTCATAACCAAGATCGAAATGTGTATTGAAGCACTTCGCCAACGAGGAAAGTAATACCCCGGATGATGCGAGTCCTTGTCCAATAGGCACATTTGATGATACGGAGACTCGAATATTATTTACAGCATGATGTCGCTTTTGGAAGGTGCGTACGATCGCTCCCACGGAATCCAATGAAGGAGCCGTACTCTCAAATGGTGGACCATAGCGTATACAGATACCTGTTCCAAGATTCTCAATGGCCACGGTGGTTAAAAGGTTCGTAATGGCAGCGACAACTGTTTTTCCTTTGAAAAGTCCCAGCCCCTCTCCCGCAATGGCTATGCGAGTTCCGAGGGTAATTTCGGTTTTCTTATTCATTAGAACTAACCTTTCTGTTCATATTGTTTTTTCTTTCTAGCGTTGACTCTACCACAATTCAGTAATATATGCAAGAACACAAAAAAACAAAAACAGCCCTGACGGACTGCTTCTGTTATTGGAGCGGGTAACGGGAATCGAAGGGCTCTGGGCAATATCTGAAAAAGTAATAATATTAGTATAAACCTGCGAAGGTTAGAAAAAATACCGCTTCTCAATCGTTATCAATTTTAGTTCTCTTTATATAACTTTTATCATCTCTCTGACACAAATTGCCACAATTTGGCGATGACAATATAGGGGGGAGGTGGTAAAAGTCTGAAAATAATTACTTAATCTGATTTATTGCTTTGCTCTAATTTTATCAAGGCCTCATATGACCTTAAAAGCTGCTCGCCAATCGTCTTTGCACCATCGTCATCTAATTCTTCGCCGTATTCTTCTTTTATTATTTGTTTTAGCTCTCGGATAAGTTTATCAGATATCACCATATTTGGCTTTTAAAGAGTATTGTTTATATCTTTCCCTCTTGGCGGCGTTATTTTACCATTATCGATCTTATAGTATTCTTTAAAAAAAAATTATTTCTATCAAATATAGCTTAGAATTAAAGAAATACTAATTTTATAAAACAATGCGGGCATAAAGCCCGCTATAAATATTTTAATAAAAATTTATTAATTTAAAGACTTTACATAATCTACCACTTCTGGGGGCAAGCTGTTCTCATTCTCTTTAATTTCTTCTTTTAATCCTTCCAAATCTTCTTCATTCAATTTATTTAAATTTGAATAATCTGCAGCGGAGGTAGAATCATAGCCAAGTTTATGTAATAGTGCCAAAGCACCTTCAAAATCAACGGTGCTTAAAATAACAAAACAATATAATGGACTATTTAAACGACTTTGAGAGTTGAGATCTCCTTGCAGACTGGTCCTTTCAACAAATTCTCGTCGCATTATTAATTTCTTTGCCATTTCCTTGTCTTCTATAATTTTAGCTAAGTATGTTATTTGTCCGACCTCTATTAAATAAACATATTTGCTACCTTTCCATTCAATTATAGTACCAAAAAGATTTAAACCATCCATAAAATTAATAAACTGATGTTAATAATTCTATATCTTCCTTTTTCACCAAGCAATCATTATCATCTGCCGCCAATGAATATGGTATTTGTTCTGTTTCTTCCGTCAACAACCATGGTGCTTCTTTATGAGATGCTTTAATAATTACGTCAGTTGTATCATTACCGTATTTTAAACATACTTCTTCTAATATGGCAATTTCTCTTTTTGAAAAAAATCTTTTGTCATCTTCGGTAAATGGTTTTATACATTTTATCCTCTGCATGATAGTCCCCCTTGGTCTTTCTATAGTTAAAGTATCAGATAGAATTGCATTTTCATCATTATCCACGACGCTGTTAACTAAATTTAAAATTTTTGATGGTATGGGACCGTTTTCCAAATTTATATAATCATCATAGGTGATAGGCGTGCCGTGTCTTTTAACATGTAAAAAATCGAGAAAATAAAATAGTTTCATTAATTTTACTTTCCCCAAAAATACATTATTAGTATTTGTGCAAAAATACCTA
>JAUSIS010000006.1 GCA_030647355.1 bacterium | reverse complement strand
TTAACAAGAACTTAACTCACTGGCTTGCCTACTACAATTCCAAAAGAAGACATGCCAGTCTAAACTACCAGTCGCCAATTAATTATTGCATCCAAACAGGACGACTGTTACCGATGTCCTCAACCGGTACATGCCCTTGACTTTTGGGAGATTTTGTGCTATAATTTTAAGTTGTCATTTTGGAAAACTGGTTACTTTCAAATAAGTAATTAGCTTCCCGAGATGAAAAGATTTACCAAAGCTTTGATTACAGGGAGGTGAGCTTATGGAGCTCGGGGAAGTCGAGAGAAGGATGATTGCGCTTGTCTACATGGATCTGATCAAAACCTTCCGCCTTCGGGGGGAAGACCTGATCCGCTGTCATGTGACGAGCGTGCGGATCGTAGAGGCTGATGAATCAGCCCAAAGATATTGCGGCGTGGTTTGCGTCAGACAGCTTGATACCATTCACCTTGGTGGCTGTCGCGAGGATGATTGGGAGGTGAATTTGACTATCTCTCCCGATTACCAGACGGTGGATAGTTCGGTAGTATTCGTGAGCTAAGCCGCAGCAAGTATTGCTCCCAAGGGACATGTGCCCGCGGGAGCTCGTTTTTTATTTAGAGGTTTTTATTTTTGAAAAATTATTTTGTTGGTTTTTTTGAGGATGTTGATGGTTTGACCTTCTTTGAATTGGCCGGAGAGAAGTGCTTCGGAGAGCGGATCTTCGATATTTTCAATGATGGCTCGGCGGATGGGGCGAGCGCCAAACTCGGCATCAAAACCAATCTCAGCGATATAGTCACGAGCGCTATTTTTGACAGCGATATTAATACCATCGGCCTTTAGTCGTTCGGTTAGTTTTTCGATTTGAATATCAACTATTTTTCTTATATCGTCTTTGCCCAGCGGCTTGAAGACGACGATTTTGTCTAAACGGTTGAGGAATTCTGGACGGAAAGTGTCTTTAAGCCGAGAAGTAATTTGTTTTTTCATTTCTTCGTATTGGGCATCAATGGTGGCTTTTTCATCTTTGTCGGCTTGAAAACCGATGGCGGCATTTTTGTTGAATTCGGACATGCCGATATTGGAAGTCATGATAATTATTGTATTTCGGAAATTGACTTTTTTGCCTTTCGCATCGGTCAAGTAACCATCTTCGAGGATTTGAAGTAAAATATTGAATACCTCGGGATGGGCTTTTTCGATTTCGTCGAACAGAATGACTGAATAGGGTTTTTTTCTGACAGTTTCGGTGAGACGGCCGGCTTCTTCGTAGCCGACATAGCCGGGAGGCGCACCGACAAGGCGGGAGATATTATGGCGTTCCATGAATTCGGACATATCAACTTTGATAAGAGCGTCTTCGCGGTTGTAGACTTGCTCGGCTAACACTTTGGCCAGTTCGGTCTTCCCCACCCCTGTTGGCCCGAGGAACATAAATGAGCCAAGCGGTCGTTTGTTATCGGAGATGCCGGCTTTGGAACGGCGGATGGCTTTGGAGATTGTAATGATTGCTTCATCCTGA
This sequence comes from bacterium, assembly GCA_030647355.1. Classification (GTDB taxonomy): domain Bacteria; phylum Patescibacteriota; class UBA1384; order VFKW01; family VFKW01; genus JAUSIS01. The sequence continues at coordinate 324,720 of JAUSIS010000006.1, read as the reverse complement.
CCTACAATGGAATTTCTAAGAGTTGATTCAAGGTTTAGAAGGCGGACTTTCTCATCTTTAATGAGGTTGGTTACCGGAATCCCAGTCCACTGCGAGACGATATGGGCAATATCTTCATTTTGGATGGTTCTTTTTTGTGGATGTCCTTTTGTTTTGCTTTTCAGTTCATCTAATTCTTTTTGAAGGCGAAGTTCGGTTGTCTTTAAGGTCATGGCTTTTTCATAATTTTCATTATCAACTTCTTGTTCTTTTTGCTTTTTTATCTCCGAAATTTCTTTTTCCAGAGATTGGATTTTTGTTTCAATTCTATCCTTTTTTGCTGTATCTAGTTGGGTAGCGGCGGATGCTTCATCTATTAGGTCAATTGCCTTATCGGGCAGTTGACGGTCGCTTATATAGCGCTTGGACATTTTAACTGAAGCCAGAATCGCTTCGTCGTGAATTATGACATCATGGTGATTTTCGTATTGTTTTTTGATACCGCGAAGTATGGCGATTGCCTCTTCTTCGCTTGGTTCTTCGACAATTATCGGTTGGAGACGGCGCTCTAGTGCGGCGTCTTTTTCGATATGTTTTCGATATTCTTCGATTGTTGTAGCACCGACTAGATGAATAAGTCCTTTTGCTAACGCAGGTTTAATGATATTGGCTAGATCTAGCGATCCTTCGGCGCTGCCGGCGCCGACGACGGTATGAAGTTCATCTATAAATAGAATAATGTTTTTATTTTTAGTTATTTCGTCAACTATCTTTTTTACTCGGTCTTCGAATTGCCCGCGGTAAGTAGTTCCGGCGACAACCAATGCGAGATCGAGCTGGGCAATTCTTTTTCCTTGAAGCATGAGCGGGACTTTGTTGGTCGCGATTCTTTGTGCCAATCCTTCGACTATTGCAGTCTTTCCTACTCCCGGCTCGCCGATTAGGACGGCATTGTTTTTGTTGCGGCGGCAAAGAATCTGGATGACGCGAGTTATTTCTTTTTCTCGGCCGATTATGGGATCGAGTTTACCGTCGCGAGCATCTTTGGTGAGGTCGGTAGTGAAATAGTCGAGAGCAGGTGTGGAGGTAGATTTGTTATCTTTTGTGCGAGATGGATCGTTTTGGGGAGTTGGCATTTCTATATTATCTCCGGCGAAGTGGTTGGATGATGCTTGGCTCACAATGAATTCATCAATGTTATTTAATTCTTCAAAATAATGTTCTAATTGCTCCTTAATTGCCGATGGTTCAACGCCAAGTCTTTCAATAAGTTTATAGCCGAAGCATTTATCGTCTCTGGTAATTGAGAGAAGGAGGTGTTCACTGTCTATGGTGATGTGTTTGTATTCTGAAGCTTTTTTGACCGATTTCAATAATATGCGCCTAAGGTCTGAAGATATGCCAACTTTTGTATGAGTTTTTATCTCGTGTAAGCTCATAATTAATCTAATCTGGTCAACGGTAATCAGGTGTTCTTGTAGGATATTGTAAGCGATGGTGCCGCCGGTTATGCTTAGAGCCAGCAATAGATGTTGGGTGTCCGCAGCGCTATTTGTGCTCTGGGCGATTTTCTGGCTGGTCATTAGGACACGCCGGGCGGTTTCGTTGAATTTATCGAATATTTCCGGGATATCATGTTGACTTGCCATAGGTTCTCCTTTGGCTAAATATGTTTTTTAATTAGAGTTGAGGGTTTATTTAGCCTTTTTGTCCGCCGGCTGGCGGATTGTTTCTTTTTTAGCTTTTGTTGCTTTTGTTGCTTTTGTTTTGGGAGCAGCTTTTTTGGCAGCAGTTTTTCCGATTGCAGCTTTTTTGGCAGCGGTTTTTGCGGCGGGTTTTTTGGAAGAGGTCTTTTTGGTTGCGGGTTTTTCTGATGTTACTTTTGCTGCAGGTTTTTTAGCAGGTGATGCCTTTGTGGTCTTGGTTGATTTGGTTGTTTTTTTGGTTTTCTTTTCAGTTTCTTTCGGTGTTTCTGCAGCTTTCTTCTCGGCTTGCAGTTCGGCTTTTCGCGCTTCGGTTTCAGGAGAGACAATATCTATACTCCATCCGGTTAATTTACTGGCTAAGCGGACATTTTGTCCCATTTTTCCGATTGCCAGAGATAGCTGATCGTCAGGTACTTTGACGGTGGCTTTTTTATCTTCTTCGCTTAATTCGACACTCTCGACTTTGGCTGGAGATAAGGCATTTATGATAAATATTTTACGATCTTCATTCCAGAGGATAATGTCTATTTTTTCTTCGCTTAATTCTGCAAGGACCGATTGGACGCGAGTACCGCGCTGACCGACGCATGATCCGACCGGATCAAGGCCGGGTTGATCGGAGTAGACGGCGATTTTTGTTCGCGAGCCGGCTTCACGGGCAATACTCATAATCTCTACGCTTCCGCTATTAATTTCCGGAATTTCCATGGAGAATAGAGCGGAAATGAACTGTGGGTCGCTTCGGGATACCAGTACGCGCGGTCCTTTGGTTGATTCTTCGACTCCGGTGACAAAGACTTTCACCCTTTGGCCAATATAGTATCTTTCGTTGGGAATTTGTCCGCTTGGCAAGAGTATACCATTAATTTTGCCAAGATTAATGGTGACAGTTTCGCCTTCGATTTGCTGAACATTTCCGTTAAGCAGCTGGTGCTCTTTTTGCTTGAATTCGTCGTAGAGCATATTACGTTCCGCCTCACGGATTCGCTGAATGATAACTTGTTTAGCAGTTTGAGCGGCAATTCTGCCGAATTCTGAGTGCGGGGCAAGAGGAATTTCGATTTCATCGCCGACTTCGGCAGCTTTTTTGAATTTGCGCGCATTATCGAGTGTCATTTGGGCATTCTCTTCTTCTATTTCGTCAACTACTTCAAAGATCTGACTTACTTTGAATTGGCCAGTTTCCGGATCCATTTTGGTGCGAATGATCTGGTTTGGGTGACCGTAATCTTTTCGATAAGCGGCAGCAATAGCTGCTTCTACAGTTTCAATAACTACTTCTTTTGATAAGCCTTTTTCGTCACAGATTTGGTTGATTGCGGCGACAAACGGACTGATTGCCATATTATTCTCCTTCCTTGTAGGATTATTATACACCTTATTTAGTAATAAAAAAAGTAAGTTTTAGATAAACTTACTTCTTGTATATAGTACCAAATGCCGATGGATGTGTCAAGGTCATATTTGGTGGGCTGGAGTTTCTTAGGGGGATGAAGTTTTTTTATTCTATATTGCTATTGTTTTTTTGTGAAAATCACGATTAGAGGGAAGATTATTATAGCATTAAATATGCGGACTATCCGTGAAGGCCGGAGGATTAATCTGAATAGCCATTCCAGTCCAAGCCGCCTCATTATAAGCGGGGCTCTTGGAGTATTTCCAGATATATAATCAAAAGCGCCTCCGATGCCAATGGCGATTTTTACCTGAAGTTCATCTTTAAATTTCCATATGAATTTTTCTTGTTTTGGTGCGCCGAAGGCAATTAGTAGAATATCGGCTTTAGAGCGGTTGATTTTGCCGATTAGTTGATCGAATAGATGTGGAGATTTTTCTAAATCTTCCAGTGAAAATTTGGGACTGGGATCGGTACCGACAATTTGCAATTGGGGATGACGATAGCATAGGATTTGTTTGGTAAGCTCATTTACTTCGGGTTTGGCGCCGAGTAGAAAAATCTTATAATTTTTCTTTTCAGCATAAGGCATTAGGTTGATAATTAAATCGGTGCCTGGTATCCGTTCTTTTAGCGGGGTTTTCAGGTAGTAGGCGGCTTTGATAATTCCTTCTCCGTCGGCAATTGATAGGTCGGCTTCATTTAAGATTTTTTTGAATTCTTTGTCCTGGCGTGCTTTTAAAAGAAATTCAGGATTTGGGGTAACTATGTAATGGAATCTCTTTTCAGTTATAAATTGCTCAATTTTATCGAGAGCTTGGTTTTGTGTGACATTATCGAAATTGACCCCAAGGATTGAGACTTTGTTCATGTCTTTATTATAGTAAATTATTATTATTTAGGAAGAGGGGGAGTTTTTTGGCATCGACATGCCAGATGTTTTTGGCGCTGTCAGCGCCAGAGCCTTAAAGGGGATAAGAGGGTTCATTCAGATGTCACCCCCTTACCCCCTTTGACCCCCATCCCCTACACTGCTTTTCAAGAAGCGTCATTAATTAGCTATCTTCCATAAAATCCGAAACTCGCCAAGCATGAGCTTGGCTCAAACATTCGTTTTTCCTTGGAGCGACAGCTAATCTTTCCTTTCTTGAAAAGAGGAAGCTAAATTTATATGGTTTTTTCGATGACTTCTAAGGTTTTTTGGGCGGAGTTTTCCCAAGAGAATTTTTCTGCCTGCTTGAGTCCTTTTTCGATCAGATCATTTTGTGTTTTCTTTTCGGTTAATATTTCGGTCATGCCATCAGCGATGCCCTGGGGGTTGTCTGGGTTGATGAGGATTGCAGCATTGCCGGTAATCTCTGGTATACAGGTGTTATTTGATGCAAGTACTGGACAACCACACGCCATAGCTTGAATTATTGGCATTCCAAATCCTTCAAATGATGTGGGAAAGGCAAATAATTCGGCGTTGGACATGTAGATCGGTACCTGATCTTCTGACAAGTAGCCTAATTCGATTATATCTTGTTGCAATGAACCAGCTGTTTTGATTTCCTCTTTTATCTTATCATAGCCGTGGCTGGGTTTGCCGGCGAGAACAAGTTTTGTTGTTTGTGTTGGGTTTTGGGCGCGAAACAATATGAATGCTTTGATTAAGTTAACAATATTTTTCTTAGTTTCCAAGCGGCCGATGTAGAAAATATAGGGAGAATATTGCGCCGAGGCGTGACCCGTGTTGGGTCTTGGGCGATAAAGATTCTTATCATATCCATGCCAGATAGGAGTAATTTTGGTAGATGGGATATTAAAAGTCTGGATTAAATCTTGTTTTGTAAATTTGGTGGGAGTAATGATGTGGGTAGCATGATTTTTTACATAGTTAATAACAAATTTGTGGTAAATTTTTTGTCTGGCCGGATAAAGCTTGGGATTATGGATGAAACCTAAGTCGTGCACCATGACAACGGATTTTTTGGGGGTAAATAGCGGGAGGGTATGGGCTGGAATAAAGAGAATGTCCGGCGATTTAGTGAGCATTTCCCAAGACAAGCGGACAAGAGTCCAGCCCTTTGTAAATGGCATCACTCGCCAAGAGACGTTATTTGGTAGATCTAGGAGTGGAGCTTCGGGTGGTTTATTGGAATACAATATATAGTTATTTTTTTGGTCAAGTTTAACTAAATGGCGGATAATCTCTATGGAATACCATTCGGTGCCGGTTTTTATGGGGCGTAGTGCCCTTGATGCGTCAATGCCTATTAACATAATTCAAACCTCAGATCTCAAAAATCAAAATGACAATTTGTAATTAAAATTATTTTTTCTCGTAGCGATTATTATCTCGATTGTGACACTTATCCATGACTTTTTGCCAGGATTGGTCGAGGTCGATGTTTTGGGAGTTAGCCAGGCAAATAAGGGTGAATAACACATCGCCCAGTTCTTCTTCCAAATCAGAATAATCTTCGGTTGCTTTGGGTTTCTTGTCGCCATGCAAATAGTTTAATACTCGGGCAACCTCTCCGAGTTCTTCAGCTAGACGAGCAAATTGAGACAGGGGTTGAAAATATGGTTTTGTAAATTGTCTTACCCAGTCGTCAACTTCTTTTTGTAGGGGTTTTAATGACATAAAAACTTCTCATTTAGCCCAGAGGATTGAGCGTTTGTAATCGTCGAGATTTTCGACGGCGGTGCCGGTGCCTCTGACGACACATAATCGGGCGTCTTCGGCTACCTGGCAAGGAACGCCGGTCACTTTAGTCAATAAATTATCAATATTGCGAAGGAGAGATCCGCCGCCGGTCATCACTATTCCTTTATCCATGACATCGGATGCCAGCTCGGGAGGGGTTTTTTGCAGGACGGATTTGACAGCGCCAATGACTTCATTTAATTCATCCTTTATGGCAAACATAACATCTTCGGTTGTGACAATTATGCTTTCGGGCAGGCCGGTGATGGTATTGGATCCAGAGACTTCCATTTGCAGCTCTTTTCGAAGTGGCATTACGCTGCCGACTTTTATTTTTATGTCTTCGGCTGTTTGTTCGCCTATAATCAGGTTGTGTTTTTTGCGGATATAGTTAGCGATAGCTTGATCAAATTTGTTGCCGCCAACTCGAACCGATGTGGAAGCAACAATATCGCCCAGGGCAATTACAGCAACTTCAGAAGTTCCGCCACCGATATCAATGATCATATTTCCGCTCGATGAGGCAATGGGAATTTTAGCACCTAATGCGGCCGCAATCGGTTCTTTTATAGTGTAGGCATTTTTGGCGCCGGCTTGGATTGTAGCGTCAACAATTGCTCGTCTCTCTGTCGAGGTAATGCCGGCTGGAATAGATAACATAATATCCGGCCTTAGGAGACGGATTCTTCCACTCACTCGATTGATATAGTGGCTAAGCATTGCTTCGGCAATTCGAAAATTTGCGATGGCGCCATCGCGAAGCGGGCGGGCGGCTATTATGCTATCAGGAGTGCGGCCGAGCATTTTTTTAGCTTCATCGCCGATGGCAACAACTTTATTGGTGGCGGCTTCCAGCGCCACAACACACGGTTCGTCAATAACAATGCCTTTGCCAGGAATATGAACAAGAATATTGGTTGTACCTAAGTCTATGCCAATACGGCGGATTATCATGGTTTTCCTTTAGTCAACTCGTTTAATTTGCGCGCCGAGATCTTGTAATCGTTTTTCGAGGTATTCATACCCACGATCTATTAGTTCTATATGATCTATTTCCGATTTTCCTTCGGCGATTAATGCGGCGATTACCAATGCGATGCCGGCGCGGATGTCCGGACTTAATATTTTTGTTCCGTACAGGTGCGTTGGCCCGGTAATTAAGGCGCGGTGCGGATCGCAGACTGTAATATTTGCGCCCATTCTCAATAAATCATCAATGTAGGCGAGGCGCTTTTCATACATCCAGTCGTGAACTAAACTTGTTCCTTCGGCTTGAGTGGCTAGAACGCCGAACGGAGCTTGGATATCGGTTGGGAGCCGAGGCCATGTGTCTATTTGAATTCTGGCATTGGTGATTTTCTCGCCTTTACGAATAGTGATAGTATTTTCAGATAGTTCAACATTGCCGCCCATCTGTTTTAGTTTGTGAATAATCGGGTCTAAGTCTTCGGGAATAATATTTTTGATGGTAATTTCTCCGCCGGTAGCAACAGCGGCAATGGCGTATGTTCCGGCTTCGATATTGTCGGGGATGATTGAATAGTCTTGCACGGCGTGTAATTTTTCCACTCCGGTGACTTTAATAATATGAGTGCCAGCTCCCTCGATTTTGGCGCCGGCTTTTATTAGAAAATTTGCCAGATCGACTACATGTGGTTCGCAAGCGGCTGGTTCGATGATTGTTTCTCCGGGCGAAATTGAGGCGAGCATTAGGGCATTTTCTGTGGCTGTAACCGATACTTCGTCGAGAAACATCTTGGTACCTTTTAGTATTGTGATCTCGGCTATATAGTTTTTATTATTAGCTGTGATGGATACTCCGAGTGCTCGGAGAGCTTCAAAATGAGTATCGAGGGGTCGTGTGCCAATTACGCATCCACCAGGATGAGGGAATTCAATCTTTTTGCAGTGTGTGAGAATCGGAGGAACCAGTAGAATGGAAGAGCGCATTTGGCGGGCTAGTTCAGGTTTAATCGTACAGGTGTCTATGTTTTTCCCACCTATTTCCCAAGTATTTGTATCTATTTGCTGTATGTGAGCGCCAGTAGAGGCAATTATTTGCGCCATTATTTTGACATCTGATGTATCGGGGATATTTTTTATAGTTGAATTTTCGTCAGAAATCAAAGCGGCTGCCATTATCGGCAAGGCAGCATTTTTACAACCCCCTATTGAAATTGTTCCACGGAGTGGTTTTCCACCTTCTATAATGTATTTAGACATATTCTCCCTTCCTCTTAGAGCCGTCTCAAGAACAGCTGTCGAACAGGCTCTGTGGCTGAGTATATATTACCTGATCTTCAAAGTTTAATCAAGTAGTAGTATAATTGGTACTAAGTAATTAAGTATTAAGGATATACAATGTTAAAGGGTATCGTGTTCTGGATCGTGATGGTGGCTGTTTTTGTTTTCTTATCCGGTTTTATTTTAATTTCTGCCTGCGGTTATAAGGTAAATTGGCTTAACTTTTCAGTCCGTCCGACTGCACTCATCTTGCTTAGAGGCGACGAGAAGAATGTTGAGATTTATATAGATAATAAGAAGGTGGGCGATGACTTACCTTATCGGATTGGTTTTGTAGAAGTTGGATGGAAGGAATTGAAGATTAAGAAGAACGGATATCACGACTGGAAGAAGTCTTTTTATGCAGAGGCAAGCGAGGCATATGAGTTTCGGGATATTGTTTTTTTTAAAAAAGATACTTCGCCGCAAGTAGTGAAGGATATGAGTCTAAAAAAATCACTAGAGGATGTGGTACTGCCTATGAATATTAATGCTGTTAATGGAGAGATGACTGCTAATGACAGTTTGGTGACCAGGTTTTTTACCGATCCTGTTTCATATCAATGGTGGGATGGTAAACATATTTTATTTCAAATTGAGAATAAAATACGAGTGATTGATTTGTCGGGACAAAACGATATTGAGTTAGTTAGTTTGACTGGTGCAGAGCCGTCGGTTTTTAAGGTTATTAATAATGGTAAGTCTTTGTTATATACAGACGGTAATCGGGTGAAGCAGGTAGAAATTAGGTAGATATATTATATAGTTTATCGAGTTTTTGGCAGACCTAGAATAGAAGGATATGTCGTTTGTTCCCCGCTCGGTTTTGGTGAGATTAATTTTGCCTGTACTATGTATCTTTTTTGGCTGGTTCCAATCGGCCAGCAAGTCATAAGGGTGACGATTGCGTTGTCTGTTGGTTCTATTACGCTAATATCGGTGGGAGCGACTATTTTGTAATTAAATGTTTCATAAATATATTCTTTACCCTTGTAAGAAATAATTATTTGATCTCCGTTAGTTAATTTTGGTAGAAGGGCAAAAATGCTCTTATATTTTCCCTTAGACCATACATAATCGGATGAGTGACCGACAATGAACATATTACCGATTTGTCCGGGATAGGCTGATTCTACATATTGCACAACACCCTCGTTCAAATTTTCCCGAATTGCGTCAAAATTAATATCCCAGATTATCGGGGCCTCGATGCCGATCTTGGGAATAGTTATAGTAGAGGGGGTTACTACCGGTTCCGGTGTTGGTTCGGGAGTTGGAGTTGGAATAGGAGTTGGCTCGGGAGTCACCGTTTTAACTACGGGTTGAGGTTTATTGAACCAGTAATTGGTTATGGCAGAAAATGCCGGATAGTTAGCAATAATATAGAATATCGTAAAAGTGAGGACGACAATAATAATTTCTCTGATTAGAAAATTTTTCTTGGCTTTTGTCTCTTGTTTCCTTTTCTTTGACTGGTGGGCTAAGAAAATAGCTTGGTTGCGTGTAATTAATGGTTTATCGTCGTTCATATATATATATATATATAATACCATAAATAAGGTTGAGATATTTTGTGATAGTCTAAAGATATTTTTTGTAGTAGTTGTCGGGAAAGGTGGGACTCCTTCTCCCGTCGTTGAAGGTGGGACTCCTTCTCCCCCGCTCTTTCAGAGCTCCTCCGAAGCCTGGGAGTTTCGCTGACGGCTCACAAGAGCTGTTCGCCTTTTCATCCACTGGATGCGCTCAACTTCCCTTCGAGTCCCAGTATAATCGTTCAAATGTAATTAGCTATCATGATAGCTAATTACATTTGTGCCGAAGGTGGGACTCGAACCCACAACCCTTACGGGACACGATTTTGAGTCGTGCGCGTATACCAATTCCGCCACATCGGCTTGCTCAACTATTACTTTCTTCAAGACCGCGTCCCCTCTTCCAGCGAAATCGGGGCGCTTACTCTCGCCTCGCTCCCCAGCCCTTTCTGGGAAAGAGCTGGGACCATGCTCGCTTGGCTCCGAGATGTCTTTCAGAAAGAATGGTTTCACTTAATATATTAAATTATACAGCAAATTGCCGGTTTTAACAAGATTAGAGGTCGATTTTAGTGGGTCCTTGTCGGATGATTTTGGGTGGAGTGGTTATTAAATCTACAACTGTGGAGGGTGGGTTGATTTCTAGCTCCCCTGCGTTTAAGAAAATATCTGGCTGGGGTTTATTGGATTTGAAATATTCATAGATTTTTTCTGGGGTATAAGCCGGCTCGTAGCGGGTTAGGTTGGCGCTTGTGGCTGTGTAGGGAAAATCCAGAAGGTCAGAAAGCATGTTGGTTAATGGGGTGCCGGGAATTCTAAAGCTGGGATTTTGATTGGGTAAGAAATCCTCGCGTTTGGCGGGGTAGATAAGGGTTACGGATCCAGGGAGGTATTTATCAAAGAATTTCTCTGACTCATTTTCGATGACGGCATATTTTTTTGCCATTTGCTTGTCGCGTACTATTACCGAAATTGGTTTTTTCTTTAGATCATTTTTAATGAGGTATAGGCGCTCGATGGCTTGCTCGCTGATGGGGTTGGCGGCTAAGCCATAGCTGGTATCGGTAGGAAATATTACCACCTTACCATTAATAATGGCTTCGGCGGCTTTTTGAATAATTACTGGATTTGGGTTGTCTTTGTCTATTTTATATTCAATCATAATATGCAGGTTAACTGGTTGTGGCTTAGTTTTTTTTATGTTATCATATAAGGTAAGAAATGAAAAGCCAGGCTCATAGCTCAGTTGGTAGAGCGCTACATTTGTCCCTTCACCCTTTCATGGGCCGTTAGCTCAGTTGGCTAGAGCGCCACATTCGCATTGTGGAGGTCGCCGATTCGAATTCGGCACGGTCCACCAATTAAAGGGTGAGGGATTGAGGTCGGGAGTTCGAATCTCCCTGAGTCCACAGAAGACTTTTACTCATTATTAAAACTTATTCACCCGTTGTCAGCCAAGAAAAAAAGAACTATGCTGTGGTTGAAAGTATCAGTTATTGCTTTAGTTTTTGCCTTCAAGGATATGGAGATTAATAAAATGTCTCGATCTCTGTTATTGAGTGGCTTTGGGAATATTGCAAAAATCAGTTTATCCAAATACCACAGGATTGAATTAGATAATCCGAAGGGGTATGAAATTGATTGTATTGTTCGTTGTCTAGATAAAATTACTGACGAAGATTTTAACGACCAATCAATCCAAGAGTTTGCTAGGAAAAATTTGCCTAAGAATTCTTTGAAAAGCCTCAAATCATTTCAGGAAGCCCTAGCTAAGAAATGGGTCATATTGCGATTCGATGTCTCTAAGGAATTATATGAGGAGGTTTTTTCGAAGCATCCATTGGGTTATGATGCTTTTGGTCCAGATGTTGACTATGACGAAGATACTGTAGCGTCGGTCAAGAAAACTCATGTTCTCTTTTACTTAGAATTTTTAAATTTAGTCTTAAATGATTTTTTTGCTTTACCTATTTTTTTCAGTGGCACGCCTATAGAAGGAGAGGCATATGATGCTGGTATGCCACCAGATGTTTATCCTTCGATCAATGTGCAAGAATTGAGTAAGTTGTTTAAAGAAGAAACCGATGGCGACAAGCTTATACTAAAACTACCTAAGCTGAAATATTATGCGGGACAGCTAGAAAAGCTACTTCCTGATCAAGAAAAAAGGTTCAAGTATATCGGTGAAATTTTGTTTTTTCATTCCACTTTGGATTGGAATCTTCAATTAATAATGCTAGTCAGTATTATTGAGCTGATGCTGACCCATAATCCCGACCAACGATATAATGCAGAAGATTCGATCAGCAAACAGTTTATTCTTAAAACCGCTGATGTTTATTATCAAGAAAATAAAAAGGCAGATTTGAGAGAGACAGAAAAGTTGCTTAGGCAAATTTATAATCTTAGATCTAGTATCGCGCATGGTGAATATAGCAACATTGAGAAAATCATGGATAAATTTCATACTGAAGGGTTAAATGGATCTGATCTAAACGATAGAATAAGGGAATTTATCAGATGTATAATTAGACGCTATCTTTTAGATCCTGAATATATTGATTTCTTAAAACGCCGCTAGTACTCATTGAGGCCTGTTTTTGTAATGAGGTGTTCCAAGTTTTTAGGCTTAATTGTTCAAAGAATATTGGGTCATTTTCGAGTTCCGTACTCACTCAAGCACTTGACTTTTAACCTGTAATGCGCTAGCATACAGGTTGAGCTTGAAATACCGACTACTTGTTTTGGGAGGAATTCAGATGAAACAGGGACATTGGTCTTTGTACCTGCTATGCCTAGTGTACCCCATGTTGATAGTATGGGCTGCTATTACTGCTAACTCGTCCTCTGCGATGTATCAACGACCGGTAGCTGGGCGAATTGTGTCAGTTGACAGCGACGCGAAGAAAGTAAGCTATCCGACAAGTTGGTCACTTGTGCGACTCAGGAGAGATAGGTTCGGGAATGAAATCCTGACTCCTTCAAACCGAGTCAGGAATTTCCCCTTCGGATCAACGGAATACGGGAAAGAGCCTATCTATGACAATATCCCCCCCACCCCATCGGTCATCGCAACCATAGGGAAGAACCGGGATATTGTGTATACGCCTTGCTATGTCGTGAGTGTCCAGGTCTGGCAAGACAAGCATGGTAATATCCTAACTCGAACCACCGGACCACAGGTAAAGGGCATGAATTGGGGTATGATTACGGAGAAGGCAAGCGGCGAAAGGTTGCAAATCTGGAAGGAAGTGTTTTCTCGCACCTAAGCCCTGCGCTTTTTCGTCTCTATTGGGGTCTGTCTATATGGCAGACCTTCTTTTTTTGGAATAGTGTTCCAAGTTTTTTGGCTCTGGTTCACCGGTGGTTTAGCTAGGCACTTTATGAGATAATTCAGGTGTTAGCTAAGTCATGAAAGTTAAGTATGTGGTTTTATGTTGCACTGGGTTCATCGGTTATAGGTGCTATTTCAATCATTTTAAATAAGCGAATTTTACGGAGTGTGAGTCCCCTGGTTCTAACTTGGTGCACGCTTGTTTTAGCTACTCCAATTATCGCAATCTTTGCCATAAAAGAAGGTATGCCAAATTTAAACAGCTGGTTTGCTATCGGAATACTTGGTTCTGTTTTCTTTTATGTTATACATAAGGTCGCGCAATTTAGAGCAATGAAAATTGCCGATTTGTCAGCAATTTATCCGCTTATCGCCCTTAGTCCGATTTTTACTCTAATAATCGCTTATTTACCTCCTCTAAGCGAAAGATCTGGATTTATAGCAATTGTTGGAGTTTTCGTAACCTTGTTTGGGACATACATATTAAATGTCAGTAATGCCAAAGAGGGTTTGTTAAGACCCATTAAACTTTTGTTTGAAAATAAAGCATCGGCTTTAATGATCGTTTCCGCATTAGCCGATAGTGTTGTAGTAATTTTTGATAAGCTAGCAATCAATAATACAATACCTCAGAATACGAACTTTGTTCTTTTAATTCAAAATGTTTTAACAGTTTTAATCTTTTTACCTGTTTTAAAACTTAGAAATAAAAATTTTAAGACTGAAATATATAGTAATAAAAAGTTATTTATTATACTCGGTGTATTGAGCGCTATTTCAACGATACTTGCTTTTTCGGCTATCGGTGGAGGGAATGTTGCTTTAGTTACGACAATTTTCAGATCTCAATTGCTTTTCGTTTTATTGTTCAGCTTTTTCTTTTTCAAAGACAAGCCAAAACTCGAAACAATTATTGGAAGTATGGTTATGATTCTTGGCGTTGTTTTGATAAAGATTGGTTCGTGACCAGGTGTTCCAAGTTGTTTGGCTTGAGTTCGCAAAGGATTAATTGCAGTTTAGCGAAAGTTGACATGTTCTCGTCTGGAGAGTAGTTTTAGTATAGATAATTGATAAACTGCCAAAGAACATGGAATCCGCTAGCCGACGGACGGCTCGAAACCACATTTTGCCTGCCGTGAGTGCAGTCGAATGGTAAAAGAAAATTTTTAATAAATCGTTCTATTGGAAAGGAGGGGAAATGAAAAATATTGTCTATGCTTACAAATTATTATATTGGGCTCTGTTTACATTTGCGATATATGCTATTTTCTACAGAATAATGTATGGACCTTCGTATGATAATTTCAAATGGATTTTTATTATATCTGGATTAGCGACTGTTATATTAATTACCGTTGCTATCATATCTACCTTGGTTATTAAGAATCTACATATTGGTTTGGTCAGATATTGGCCAATAATATGGCTAATAATAGCAATTCCATATGCTGTAATTTTTCGTCTTAACTACGGAGAATATTATGTTGGCGAACCATATGCTTTTCTTCCATGGAACTCAGAACCAACTTCATACACAGCAATTATACGAACTCCACAAAGTCCATATATAAACTGGATTTGGGTATTATGGTCCTTGCTCCTTTTTATTTGGATAGTCTCCGCTATTAAACTACATCTTTTAGCACGCAAGAATATGACTGATAACATCAGGGATGGCGCCGGGCTATCCTTAAATAACCCTATCTAGCATTCTCTAACTTCCATGGGCAGCTAAATAACAAACAAATGAAAGATCTAATAAACTTTGGCCACAAAACGCTAACTCTTAGTAAAATAGTGGCCATAGGCATAAACAATCTTATTCCAATTTTAGGTGTCTATTTCCTTGGATGGCATATTTATTATGTCGTTTTTCTTATGTGGCTGGAGATAGTTATACTGTCTATAGTTTCACTATGCAAGACGATTGCCGCACAAAGTATGCCGATCGTTGGGTCTCTTGACGAAAATCTAGTATTTGGTAAATGGTCTAAAGCAAGGACGGTATTTTTTTCAGTTGTATACTATCCAATTATTCTTTTTGGCCTTGGCTCCTTACTATACCTTGTTGATGAAAGCATGCCTGTAGAACAACTTCTTCTTGGTTCCTTTTCATCTAGCGGATCGCTCTATCCTTTGCTTTCAATGCTTTTCACATATGGCATCGTTTTTTATGTAGATTTTATAGTTTCGGGTAAATATAAAACCTCCATGCCTCAAAAAGAAGCGGAAAATGGCATTCTCTACATCATAGTTGGGATTATGACAATATTTACCGGAGCATATATCTCGGGGGGAGAATCATCAAGTGTTCCCCCGATAGTTAGATTGGTGGGAATTGTGGTGTTTAAGATTTTTATTGAGCTGACCTACCTACTCGAGAATAAGAGCAATGCGACTATGACATCAGTGGACTGATCACGACCATCGAGGGGGAGCGGACTCTCGGAGTATGCCACAAAAGAAAAACTGGATTCTCGATAAACTCGAATTAAAAAATTGTTAAGGTTCAAGAATTCGGACGGACGGGTTTCTTCTCCCTCGACTCGGTTCGACTTCGCTCACCACAGGTCGCTCGGGACAGGTCGGGCTTTTTGGCCATAAAAACTTCGAGCCAACTTAAGAATAGACCACCATCGCTGTATCGTATATTGTTTTATTTTAGTTATTTCCAGCCGGATTCGCTGTAGACTGATTTGTTTTTTATACTATTGAGAGCGTCGTGGATATATGGAACGGTATTTTTGGGTAGATTTTCAATGTCAAACCAATCTACATCATCGCATTTATGGGGTTCCATAATTTTTGGGGTGCCTTTCCATTTGGAGGCGGAAAAGTATATATCAATATATTCTGAATCGGCGCTGTCGCGGTGCATGAGATGCACCATTTTCAAGGATTTTTCTTCAAGATCTATACCAATTTCCTCTTTGGTTTCACGAATTAGCGCTTGAGTGAGAGTCTCGCGACCTTCAATATGGCCGGCAGGCATCATATAGAAATCTTTGTAAAAGGTAGTCCCCTGTCTTCTCATAAGCAGAACCTTGCTGTTTTTGATTAAAACTAAATAGACGGCACAACGGATTCTAAACTTTTCTTTAGACACAATTCCTCCTTGAGGTATTTATGTATCTAGCTTACATGTAATCCAGACTTTAGGAAAGTATATACTTAGAATTTTTCGTATTTCCATTCGATAGTATCTTTGGCGGAAACTTTTTGTGCGCCTACGCCCTGTGAAGCCATAGTGCCGTTTAGATAATAAGACCAGTATTGGTTGGTAGTAGCGTCGCTTTTGACTCCATTGATTGATTCAATCAATACACCCATGCTAGATGACGAAGAAGTGAACTCAAGCTTTTTTTGCTCCTTTGCTGTTTGCATGGCTTCCAGGACAGTTGAGTCTTTTTTGACTTTTATGTTATTGGATGTCTGCGTACTGCCATTTGTTGTTTTTAATGTAATTGAAATTTGACCTTGATCTTTGGTTGTTTGGGAAGTTGGTTTTGGCTTAGAATTGCTCGCAGGGTTTTTATAGGTATAGTAGCCTCCTACCAGTAGAGCTAGCACGATTACCAGCGGGACGATGATGCGTTTGAACATATTACTCCTTTCAAGTAACTTATTAACTAATAACTTTATAACAAAAATACCTTGCATCGGGCTAAGGTATTAAAAAAAAGATTTGCCTCAGGCCCGGAGGACTTAACGATTTAGCAGCAGGTTTTCTGGCTTGTCCTGAGCGAGCGAAGCGAGTCGAAGGGCTTATCCCTCGACTAAGCTCGGGATAAATTCTTCGCCTTACTCAGAATTTACAGTGGCGGGACCGCACCGGTTTTTCACCGGTTTATCCTTACACTACTAAATTTGGTTATTAACGATCGTTTTGATACTAGCAATAGTGGTTTTTATTTGCAAGCGAGTGTTGTGGATAACTGGATTTGTGGTATGTTTTTAGGGTTTATATTATTATATATTTACTTGAATAGTCAGGGGTATCGTGCTATGCTGGCGATAGGGAGTATATATGGCTAACTTAGATCAACCAAATCATATTAAGGCAATTGATCAACAGGACATGCTAAAGTCGATCGAGGAGTTGCCTGATCAAATAGAACATTGCTGGGGTGAAATAAAAAACTTCGTGCTACCCGCAAATTATATTAGGATTAATAATGTTGTTATATTGGGTATGGGAGGAAGCGGAATCGGAGGAATGCTGGCGAAAGCGTTGGCAATGCTGGACTCCAAAGTACCAGTTGAGGTGGCCAATTTTTATGAATTACCAAAATATGTCGGTACGGATAGTTTGGTAATCGCCGTGAGCTATTCGGGTGGGACAGAAGAAACATTGGCTGCTTTCCGGGAAGCCGGCAAGAGGAAGGCAAAATTAGTTGCTATTACAACTGGAGGAGAGCTGGCATCTGTGGCGTCTAATTTCAAAGCGCCTGTCTACAAGATCAGTTACAAATCACAGCCTAGGGCAGCGCTTGGTTATTCATTTGTGAGTACTCTAGGGATTTTATGCAAGCTAGGATTAATTGATTTAGGTAAAGATGATGTAGAAGAAACAATTTTACTCATGAGAGGAATTCGAACAAAACTAGCGCCAACGGTTCCGACTTATCAAAATGAAGCCAAGAAAATAGCAATGACGCTCCAAAATGTTTTTCCGGTTACTATTGGTGCGGGGGTGATGGCGCCCGTAGCTTATCGTTGGAGGACGCAGATTAATGAAAATTCAAAGCATCTGGGGTTTGATTTGATGCTCCCCGAGCTTTGTCATAACTGGTTAACAGGGCTTCGGCTTCCGGCAGATATATTAAAGCAAATGTATGTGCTTTTTTTGCAGTCAAAACACGATCATCCACGAAATAAACAAAGACAGAATATAATCGGACAGTTGCTTCAGAAAAAGGGAATTAAATTCGACACCATTACTGTACAGCCCAGCAGCTCTATTCTCGCAGAAATGTTATTGATGCTTTACTTGGGAGATTATGTGTCTTATTATATGGCCATATTGGATGAGGTCAATCCGACAAGTATTGAAGAAGTTGACTTTTTGAAGAAGCAGTTAGGATAAATAAAAAAGGAGATTGTATGAGCAAGTTAGTAGGTATCAAAGCGTATCCTATTAATGATTCGCGGGGGGACAAAACCTTAGAGGTGGAGGTTGAGCTGGATAATGGGTATAAAGCGAAGGCCTCTGTTCCTAGCGGTGGCGGGCAAGCAAATGTTGTGCATGTGGTTGATGTTTCGGTGGCTGTGCGCAATGTCGAAGGGGATATTAAGCCCAAACTAATAGGTCTTGAGCTGACCGATCAAGCGGCTATTGATAAAATAATTACCGATCTAGATGGTACACCGGATAAATCCAGGTTAGGAGCGAATACAACCTTAGCCGTCAGTATAGCGATGGCGAGGGCGCTGGCTAAATCTAATAGTGTTTCTTTATTTGAGCATATTGGAAGATCGTTTGATGAGGGAAAAAGTATCAAAATGCCAACCCCAGTCTTTAATGCGATCAATGGTGGTCAGCATGCGGATAACAATATTGACTATCAGGAGTTTATGACAGTTCCGGTTGGTCCTCCGTCATTCAAAGAGAAACTAGATGCGGGGATGAATATTTTTAACAAGCTGAAAGCTGTACTTGAGGCCAAGGGTCTAAAAACCGGTGTTGGAGACGAGGGTGGTTATGCTCCGGATCTTGACACCAATGAAATGGCTTTGGGTCTGTTGCTGGAGGCAATTAAAGAAGCAGGATATATTCCCGGTAAGGATGTTTTTTTGGCGATTGATGTGGCGGCTTCTTTTCTACCGCCTACTTTTCAATTAACCGATAAGCATTATGTTGATCTATTGAAAACTTACCCGATCATTTATCTTGAGGATCCGCTGCCGGCTGATGATTGGCATTGGTGGACGCAACTGGATATACAGATGCATGAGATTGATAGAGAAGGTAAAACGGTATTTCTGGTTGGAGATGATATATTTTCCACTAATGCAGATCGTTTAAGGCAAGGTGTTAAGGAAAATGTTGGAAACGCCATCCTGATAAAGCCTAATCAAGCAGGAACTATTTCGGAGATATTGGATGTTATCAGAGTTGCCAAGGAAAATAACTATGTACATATAATTTCCCACCGAGCTGGTGAAACTGAAGATTCATTTATTGCAGATTTGGCAGTTGGAACTGGCGCCGGGTATATTAAGGCGGGTGCGCCTAACCCTGAGCATAGAGAGAGAATGGTTAAATATGAGCGGTTAGCGGAAATCGAGCAGGAATTGAAGGCAGAAAAGGTATAGGTTGTGAGGAGGGGTATGAGACCTGGTAGACCGATGGTTTTGATTATAGTTGACGGCTGGGGAATCGCGGCGCCATGGGGTGGGAATGCAACTTCGGTAGCAAAGTCACCGATAATAAATGAGCTCTGGCGGACGGCACCAAAATCTATCTTGGGTGCGGCAGAGGGATCTGTAGGGTTGCCAGTTGGCGAGAGAGGTAATTCGGAAGTTGGGCATTTGAATATTGGTTGCGGTCAGATTGTTCACCAAGATCTTCCTTCTATTTCGGCTACAATAAAGGATGGGTCCTTTTACGATAATGAACGTCTCAAAAGTGCTTTCGATTATGTCAAAAAAAATAAATCCCAAATTCATTTAATGGGACTACTTAGCGATGGTGGAGTTCACAGTCACATTTCTCACCTTTTTGCTTTACTTGAGATGGCTAAACGGGAAGGGGTAAGCGATGTTTTTATTCATATCTTTACTGACGGGCGAGATACTGCACCAGCTGAAGCTCTCCGGTACTTGGGGCTACTGGAGCGCAAGATTCAAGAAGTTGGTGTAGGAGTAATAGCTTCTGTTTCGGGAAGATATTATGCAATGGATCGTGAGAATCGCTGGGAGAGGGTTGAGCCGGTTTATAGGGTGCTAACTGAAGGTACGGGTCAAGAGTCATTATCGCCTGCGGCGGCTATCTCCGATGCCTACCGAAAGGGGCAAAGCGATGAATTTATTGTGGCGACAGCGATTCGCGATAAGGATCAGGTAAAGCATTTTATTAAAGATAACGATGCTATTATATTTTTTAATTATCGGGCTGATAGAGCGAGAGAGTTGACGCAGGCTTTAGTAAGGCCAGATTTTAGAAATTTTAGGCGCGGAACAGTGAGGAATGATTTATATTTTGTAGCGTTTACGTCCTATCAAGAAGGGTTGCCGGTTGAGGTGGCTTTTTCTCCGAGATTGGTTTCCCAGCCCTTAGCAAAGGTGTTTTCTGATTTAGGATGGAGACAGCTACATATTGCCGAAACGGCTAAATATCCGCATGTCACTTATTTCTTTAATGGTGGCGTTGAAGCTCCGTTCGGGCGCGAGGATAGGATAATGATCGAATCGCCCAAGGTAGCAACTTATGAGCAAAAACCAGAGATGTCCGCTCCAAAATTAACCGATGAGATAATAAAAAAATTGAAAAAATACGATTTTATTGTGGTAAATTTTGCTAATTTGGATATGGTGGGTCATTCAGGAAATATCCGAGCGACTACTCAAGCCGTAGAAGTAGTTGATGGATGTTTGGGACGGATTAAGAAAGAAATTATTAGAATTCATGGCAGTTTGATAGTTACCGCTGATCACGGAAATGCCGAGCAGATGATTAATAATGCTACCGGAGGACCGGATACTGAGCATACTACTAATCCTGTCCCTTTCTTCTTTGTAAATACCTATAAGCCAATTACCTTAAGGAGTTCCGGTATATTATCCGATATAGCCCCAACTATCCTTGATTACTTGTCAATTCCTATTCCGCCAGAGATGACTGGTAAGAGTTTATTAATTAATCAAAATGTTGAAGGACAAATATGATTCTAACGATTAATGTTGGTAAAACATCAGTAAAATGTAAACTATTTAATGGCGAAAAGATGGTCAAGGGAGGAGCAGTAGATCGGATTGGCTATGGTAGTGTTTTGAATCATATTCATGCTTGGGAAAAGTTATACCAAGGTTTGTCGGTTGATGCATCGGAAGTACATTCTATTGCTTACAAGTTACCTTTTAGTGTCGGTAAATTTTCGAAAGTTACCAAACTGGACAAAAAGATCATTGATGAATTGAAAGATTATGGAAAGAAAATTCCATTTTTTGATTTTGCTAGTTTTGATGTGATGGAAACGGTTATACCTATTTTCCCTCGTGCGACACATTTTGCAGTGTTTGATGATTGTTTTTTTGGAGATTTGAACAGAGTTGCCAAAATTTACCCATTATCTGAAGAGGTCGTTAGTAAATATGATTTTAAAAAACTTGGTCGGCATGGAATTAGCCATGAGCATTCAATAGAAAAGGCCCAGTTAGATCTTGGATTAATTAGAACCCAGAGGACTATAAGTGTTCACTTGGGTACAACTTGTTCGATTGCGGCGGTATTGGAAGGGCGCTGCGTTGATCACTCCGGAGGTTTTTCTCCGATGGTGGGTTTAATGGGTATGACTGATACCGGAGATATTGACGGAGGTTTGATTTTTTATATGTTAAAAAATGGAGCGGATATTTCAGAAGTTGAGAAAATCCTTCAGAATGAATCGGGAGTGAAGGGTGTGAGCAATTTAAGTGAAGATATGCGTGATGTTTTATATATTGGAGGATTTAAGGTTGATGATGAAAAGTATATACCGGCAAGCAATATGCCGAAAAAGGAGAATTATATTGATAATGCACGTTTGTCTATTGAATTATTTACAGACCGAGTTGTTAAGTACATTGGCGCATATGCGGCAATCTTAGGCGGTATTGATACGTTAATCTTCACTGGGGCGATCGGGTCTAAGTCTGCTGAAATAAGAAATTTAATTTTAAATAATCTATCTTTTATAAAGGATTTTGAGGTACTGGTTGTCGAACCGGATGAAGAGACGCAAATGAGGGTTATGGTAGAGAACTTTTTGAATAGTAAGTAGTGATAATTGCTTCGAGGTTGGTTTTGTAGTATAATTATTCTACTAAAAGTTGGGCCTATAGCTTAGTTGGTAGAGCGCCTCCATGGCATGGAGGAGGTCAGGAGTTCGAGTCTCCTTAGGTCCACCACACCGGAGTTAAAGTCACAAATATACTGTTTTATATGGAATGGGAGCGATAATTTCGGTGTTCCAAATCCTGTTTTTGCAGAGTAAGTTGGGTTTTCTGTAAAAATCATCTTATGTAGTAGGATTTTCGTGTCCTTATCAGAGTTTTTCCATGTTTCCGCCGGTGTTCCGAGCAATTTTAACGTTAGATTAAGAGCCTCATCTAGATCGGGTGCTTTTTTGTTTTTGGTTTCGCTTTCAAGCTCTTTTATACGTTTGTCGAGTGTTTCTATTTTCTCTTCATAGCGTGCCCTAATGCTCTCAGATCTTGTTTTTGGGATAAGATCGACATAATCATCAACTAATTTCTCCAGTTCTTTTTTCTCAGTTTCTTTTAGCGCACTGGTGGTGGAAGCGTCTTCAACTTTCTGTTCCCAAATTCTCTTGACTATAACCTTGCTCATTGCCAAAAACTGCTCTTCAACCGCAATGTTTTCCAAAAGCTGAATATAATCGCCTTCTAATTTTTCGATCCTGACATTTTTTGGTTCGGCGGTGCAATCTTTATTGTTACAAGTATAATGACCGTAGTATTTATACTTTCCTTTGTTTACGCTGCCAGTCATATTAATACCGCAGACAGAACAAGTGATAACTCTTCGCAAAGGAAACTCAAGATTATCGGTTGGTCTTGGCAACCTATCGGGCCGTTTTAATTTATTTTGTATTTTGTAGTAGACATCTTCGGAAATAATTGCCTTATGGTGTCCCTTTCTTTTGGGAATGCTCCATTCATCGTATTCAATTATCCCCGCATAAAGTGGTTGGGTCAAAAGACCCTTAACATATTCAAATGTTAGACGTTTTATATCTTTACCTATCAGGATATGGAAATTCTTTGTTTTCAAATAATTAAGAAAGTCGACTTGCTCTAATAGCCGGTTATCTCCAAAAGCTGTTAGACCTTCAGCCAGAACTTTAGCAATTGGCTGGACGGGGGTAAGTATTTTTCCGTGTTCTTTATCTTTGACATATTCATAGCCGGTAGGCGGAAAAAAGCACCAGTAGCCACGTTCTATCCTTGCTTTCATCTTTTGGCAGACCTGCCGTCTGTTTTGTTTGCGCTCAAGCTCATTTTGGGCGGCAAAGATTGTTTCGACAAATTCTCCTTCGGCGCTATCATCAAAATTATAGTTTAAGCAACTAAGTTTAGCTTCCCTGCATTTTAATTCGGATTTAAGTTTAATGTGAACTTCCACATCTCTAGCAAACCTTTTGAGGTCATCGAAGATTACAAAGTATTTCGTTTGCCAATGGCTATCGAGGTACTCAATCAAGGACTTCATCGCCGGTCTATCAAAGAGCCCGCCGGATATGCCCTCGTCTCTAAAAACATTCTCCACCTCTAAATTAAGTGAAGCGGCATACTTCCTGCATCTGTGCTCTTGGCTGTCTAAGCCGTTCCCTTCCTTAACTTGTTTTTCGGAAGATACTCGGCAATAGATTACTGCTTTTGTATATTCTCTTTCCATAATTTCTACTTAAATAAAATTATCCAGATAGGAGTCGATTGATTTACCAGCGATTCCTATCAAAGTGTTTCTAATTTCAAAAATCTTTTGATCGCTTAGATCAAATACGCTTAGGTATTGTTTGCATTCATTAATAGAGATCACCTCGTTGCCACCCTGCTCTTTGTTCAGATTATTCGGTTGGGGAATTAGTTCCATGTGCCCTCCTTATTATCACTATAGTAATAGTGTATATCTCTCTAGTGATAGTGTCAAGAGGGTGTTTATCCACAGAAATATAAGGTTCAGATTTAAGGGTTGCCGGTTAAAAAGATTCGAGGTTCGACCGGTATGCCAAAGACGTTAATTTGAAAGTGTAAATGAGGGCCGGTAGACCAGCCGGTATCGCCTCTGGTGCCAACAATAGAACCGACTTCTACCTCTTGGCCTTTTTCGACTGCTATTGAATCAAGATGAGCATAGATTGAAGTAAAATGATGGCCATGATCTATCTCAACATGCTTGCCGAAGCCCCAAGATGTTTCTCCGGCATAAATAACCTTGCCCGCCATAAAAGCACCGACAGGATCGCCTACGGGCCCCGCTATATCAATTCCGGTATGGAATAGCTGGTAAGGAGAGGTTTGAGCGTATTCAAGTGTTACGATTCCTCCTATCGGCCAAATAGCGGTCGATTCTACATGGTCTATCACTGCTCCGTTAGACGGATCGTGAATATCCACTTGGGTCGTTTGCTCTGCTCGGCTTACGAGTGCTCCGGAGACGATATTTATTCCGGCTTGGGTCAGCATAACCACCATAAAAATAGGCAGAAGAATAATTACGATTAGAGTACCGAATATAATCTTAAGCTCCTGCTTCATCGAGAAAGCAAGCGCAATATATCTGATAGTAGCAGGATTCATTATTTCCCTCTTAAGATTTCCGCCGGATCGGTAGTTATGAGAGGATGTTCATTCTCGGAAGCGGTTATTTTAACGGCCACATGGTGCTGGTCGGCGATAATCAGAGCTTCCCCTCGTTCGCAAGTTAGCAAAAACTTCTGCTCATATTCGCTTAACCTAAATTCTTGAGCTACGCCCCTAATAGTAGTCGTGTCCTGTCTCATAAGGATTCTTAAGGCGCTTTGAGAGGCGATAGCCCGACCGTAAGCGTTTTGCAGAAAGTCATTTGCCTGCTGAGAGATGATGCTTACTCCAAGATAATACTTTCTGGCACGTCTGACTAATCCGGCCACAAATCTTGCGCTTTCCTCATGCTCCAACAAGAGCCATGCTTCGTCTATTACAAGCAATCGTTTCTGGGTATGGCTTTTGACTTGGTTTTGCACGAATTGAGCGATAACCAAATGCATAATCTGACGCAAGGATTCAGGCAGGTCTTTGGTATCGAAAACAACCAGCCGATTTTCCAAGTAGAGGTTTGTTTGGGAATTAAATACTTCGGCCAGAGAGCCGGTGGTATATTTCTCAAGGCGCTGGCAAAGCTTGGTCTGCTTCAAAGTTTTGAGCGTTATGTAAAAGTCGTAAAGCAAAGGATAAGTATCGCGTTCTCTTTTTCTCGGCTTTTTTACCGATAAACCGAATTTTTTGTAGGTTTTAAGAATTGCCTGGTCGACTACCGATTTTTCTTCCGGCGATAAACCTTCTGCCATAAGGGAGATGATTTCGGTAAGCGATTGCACATGGTCGGCAAACCCGTCCGTTTCACTGAAAGCGTTAACGGATAAATCAAAGGGATTAATTTTCTCTTTGGAATGAACCGATAGTTTAATATATGTCCCCTTGACCGAATCGGCTAATCGTCTGTATTCCCGTTCGGGGTCGATAACGATGACTTTCGTCCCCTGCATTAAATGGCGTAAAATTTCTACTTTAGCTGTATAGCTTTTTCCGGCTCCCGATTGAGCGAATAAGATACTATTGGCGTTAGGCAGTGAAAACCTATCGACAATAACAAGGGAATTGTTGGAGCGGTTTATGCCGTATAGTACGCCTGATTCCTGCACGAATTCGGAGGAGATAAAAGGGAAAGTCATAGCGGCCGATGAGCTGTCAAGGTTTCTCTTTTGCCCTAATTGGTTATCTCCTCTGGGTAGTACCGACTGCAAACCCTCCAACTGCTGATACATTGCCGATTTGGTGTAAAATAACCTCGTTGCCAATACCGTTTCCAAAAGTTTGGTTACTCTATCGAGCTCGGCCAAGCTTTTTGCCGATAGGGTAATATATAGTGAAACTTGGAATAGGTTCTCCTGTCCTCGCTGGATTTTATCCCGCAGTTCGGTCGCCGATTCCAGAGGATCTAAGAGTTCCGCTCCGATAATCTTTCCGTCCCGCTCCATCGCTCTTTTTGTGGACATAAGCTCGGTGATTTTTCTATTCAATTTAGGCAAAGCATAAGTCGCCTCAACCGGCTCTATATGATATGAAATATCGACATTGTGATTAAAATTTATGAGGTGGTTAAGCCAGCCGCTGGAGGCGGTGTAGGGATAGCCGGAAATGAAAAGCGTTCTAATGTAACGTCCGTCAATCACAAGATAATTCGGGGTTTCTTCCAGCCCCGAATAAGTTACAAAATCCAGCTGGTCTTGCTGCCCGACATGGAAACTTAAAACTTGCCGCTTCTCCTTGCGCTTTGCTTTTTGCCGGATGATATTTCGCTTAATTTTAGATAAAACTTTGTTCATGCGTTTGCCTCACGATAGCTTGAACAAGCGGTTGAATTTTGGCCTGTTCAAGATTATAGAAGTTGTAAAATAAGTCGAGTATCTCCAATCCGGTTAATTGTCTTGCCGTCATGCCCATCTTTTCCAATCCCTTGATGATTATTTCCTGCTCGAGCATCAGCTGTTCTTTGGCCAGCGAGAAATCGCTTTTCGAGCTTTTGCTGTCATAAGGGATAACCAAATAGAAGCGGCGGGATAATATCTTGTTGCCCGAGATGAGCTTTCTGATAAAGGTGCAGTAATGCTCAAGTTGTTTTTTATATACTTCCTGGTCTTCGTCTTCTCGCGAAGTTTGGATATTTTCCAAGTAGCGCTCGATGTCCAGCTCTCGAACGCGAATCAAAATTTGAATCGGAATAGTGAGCGAGTTAAGAAACGATTGAAAAATATCTATTAAAGCGTCCTGCTCTTCTTCGCTTTGCAGTTCGAAATTCAAAGAAGAGGTGGTTAAAATCGTACGATAGCTATTGTCGGATAGAACTAAAACATCATCTCTAACTTCTTTAATGCCGATCTGGCTTCTGGCCGAACCCTTAGTTTTTTTTCGAGGTAAGCGAAACATCAATGCCTCCTTTCTTTGCCATTTCAAATCGGTAGCTTAAAGACGGGTTGTCAAATAAAATGTTTATTTTGGATTGTTCGCCAAGCGATAGCGGCGTTATAGCGGAGCGTTCCACTTTTATTTTCAAGTGAGATTTTCTTGTTGCTTTGATTGATTCGATTTTCTCAACTTCTCTTCCGGTAATATCGCTTTTGGTAAAAACATAAATATGCGGACGGAATGAAAATCTTAGCAGAATTACGAGCCAATCCAGCACCAGCTTGCCCCTGATACGGATTGCCAAAGCACCGAAAGCGGAAAAGAGCAGTACGGTTACAATTACTTTAACCGAGCTCAAACCCGAATGCGGCGGTACGGCCACATAGACAGCCGTACTTAAAATGAGGGGAATGATGAGTAGAACTATTTGAATGAAAGTGAAGCTTCCGGCAATGCGGTCTTCAACGGTTGTAATTTGCGCCGGTACGACTGTTGTTTTCATTTTGCCCTCGCAGTTCTGGCTACTGCCGCTTTTCCTCCGCTACTGGCAGGAGCGGGACTTAGCACATTCATTATCTGCATTCCGTATTTTCTAAATACGCCGCTCGTTTGCGATGACAAGACCAAATTAATCATGGTCGAGCTGCTCTTTAGAAGTATCGAAAACAAAGCGATTCCGATCAGTATTGAGATAAACGGATTGGAGCCGACTTGTCCAGGTACGGTCAGAAAAGCGGAAGCAAGTTGAATGATAACGACATGAACGAATAGGGAAAATATCATGACAAGGTAGGCCTTAGCGGCGGACTCGGCGAATCCGGTCATTTTGGGAATGAGCCATAAAAGACATAGAATCGGAGCCATAACGGCGCCAAAAGCTAGAATTACCAATCGGCTGATATAGAAAAGAAGTAAAACGACCGCCAAGACGATAAAGACAACCATAAATATTAAGGTGATAAGAGCTGTCGTGCCGGATAAAAGTACTGCCGGATCAAAGGCGTTCATAATCCAGGCCTGCGCCAATCCTCCCGTCGCTCCCAAAACGGCATGAATCAGAACTTGGCAAAGCTTTATCATCCAGTCGATTATGAATATTGAAGAGTTGGCAACCACAAAAGCCAAACCGATGCGTGGCAAAAGCTCTTTTAAGGATAGCTCCTCAAAACCAAACGACGAAGCGCTCATAACATGGAAACCCAGTAAAGCCACCACCAAGACAAATAATGAATCGGCAATTCCCAGAATCACCAGCCAGAAGTTAAAGACAACCGAATTAGTGGCTAAAGTGGGCGTAGTGGTCAGAAAACTCATTATGCCATCTATAATCGGTTTGGTTGCCGATTGGATGATATTCTTTAAGAAACCGGAAATAGCATTTAAGAGCAGTTGAGCCAGTGAGCCGTCCGTTTCTGCCGGTTGTATCGGGCTTAAGTTTATAGCGGTGGCATCCGTTCCCGGAGCCGGTTGAGAAAATGAATTGGAAAGAATTGAGGAAATGACACTTGCGGCTATAACAATTACAAGACCGATCAAAGCTTTTTTGATCGTATGTTTGGCTTCCTCTAATGCCGCCGGACTGCCAGTC
Organism: bacterium; assembly: GCA_030647355.1. Lineage (GTDB taxonomy): Bacteria > Patescibacteriota > UBA1384 > VFKW01 > VFKW01 > JAUSIS01. Next base: position 296,320 of record JAUSIS010000006.1, on the reverse strand, counting down.
GAAGTGATATATATGTATCCGGCTCTAATAAGAAAGAATACGGTGGCGATTGAGGCGATAATAATAAAGCCGGTCAGCGTTTCATCGGCAAAATGGGTAACCTCGCTGTTACTTGCGGCGAAAGCGGGAATGGGCACAAAGAAAACTATTCCCGCAGTGAAAATTGCAGAAATGAGTTTTTTCATTTTATTTAACTTCCGAATGCTTTAGTCGCGATATCCGCAATTATATTTGATAGAACTAAAGCGGCGATGGCGATTGCCAACCCAAACGCCGAGAAGACAATCGTCTTTTTCGATCTGTCCAAATGTTCCGGATTGCCGGAGCTGGTGATGTAGCCGATACCGCCCATTACGAAAAAGCCGGCTGCTATCAGGCCGGCCAGAGTGACGAGAACCTGAATAATGTTCTTTATAAAGTTTTCGACTCTGGTTACATCAGCCGATTCGGCGGCTAAGGCCGGACTTACCAATGAGAAGACTATTATTAGAGACCAAAGGAGGGAACGAAGACGATTCATACATGCCTTTCTCCCTCCTTACAAAGAGAAAGTTTACATCTCTTGTGTTCGGTTATTTATTATTCTGTTAATCCATTCGTAACACAGCCATAAATCGCTTGTCAATAGGGTACTTGGTTTGGAAGTAACTCGATGGTCGCCTTTAACCAGTTAATTACGTTTTCAAACTGTTGACTTTTGCACTCGTTTATTATATAATTACTGGTTAGATGCCTGTTTTTCGAATTCAAAGACAATGAAGGAGGTGTTGAAGAGTTTGATCGAACACAAGGTATTCGGCGATGGAGTACAGGCCGTCCGGTATATTCCAAAGGGCAAGACAATGGCAACCCTGTCGGCCGGCATCATGGAATTGGGGGCGAGACATGACTTTGGGATTATCTCGCGTCTCGAACATATCCAGGTAACCTACGGCTGGATCACGATCAATGGGACTGTGTACAGCACAGGTGAGGTATGCATAATTCAGCCGGGCACCCAGGTAATCATGGAATCCCCAACTGAAAGCAGCTATCTCTGCACTTTTCCTGGCGAAACCAGATAGGGCGACAGCCCAGAAAGGAGTGGTATCTGTGATACGGTACATTCTAAGTTTTTGGACGCCGTTTGATCTGGATACGATGTGCGTCTGGGTCGGAACCATTATGGCAGTGATAATCATTGTGGGAGCTACCTGTCCCAGCTTGTCTGGTCCAGAGGCGCCACAGACGGGTACTTTGGGTTATGTTGTCAGCGGTTTGGCTACTCTGAGCATGTTTGGCTTGGGAATCACGCTCAGAACAGGCGACAGAGCCAGAGCATCAACTCATCCGGCCTGCTAATGGCGGGTCGGAAAACATTCCAGTTCTATGGATTCATCCTGAAGGGTGATCAACGGCAATATGCCACGATCGCCCTTTCTCTTTACATAATCTCAACCTTATGTTAAACCAAACATATAAGGAGGGTAATGAATTTATGAGAATAATATGCAATCTGCAACTAATAAATTATCCTCCATCGATTTAGATACGCTTACTAATTTTTTTGTTCACACTTTTTCATACTCCAACCTTAAGCTCGTAGCAGTATATATCTTTTTTCTTTTAATCCTCTGGCTTTTTGTTTCGCTTATTTTATCTATCGTTCGAACCTATCGGGACATAAAGGACAAATTCGTCTTTTTGGAAATCACTCCTCCCCATACGACCGAAATCTCATCGGCTTCGACAACACAATTGTTCTCTTTAATCGCTAATCTTATTAGCCAGCGCACTTGGCTAGATAGGTTGCTGTTCAGACAGCCGTTTTGCTCTCTGGAAATAGTTTCCGCTAAAGAAACAGGGATTAGGTATATACTGCGTATCCCTGAAAACATCGCCAAAGTAGCCGAAAAGAATCTCCGTTCATATATACCGAGTATTAAAGTCAAAGAGATCGCCGACTACCTGCCCGCAAAGCCGAATGTTTTGAGGATATTGGAATTCAAGCATGCCAAACATTTTGCTCTGCCTCTAAACGAGCAATCCCATCTGGAAAAGCACGACCCGCTGGCTTACTTAACCGGAAACATGACGCAGTTAAAAAAAGGCGAGCTTATGGCTTTGCAGGTAATTTTAAGGCCGCTAAACGGCTTTCGCCAAATGGGCAAAAGGCAGGAAATCTCAAGAATTAAATCTCTTATCGCTCAAAACAAATTCTCCTTAGGAATTAACGACACTAAACTGCAAAGTACGCTTCGCTTGATTGCCGGACTGATAGAATCGGCCGTACGAATTGTTATGATGCCTCTTCTATTTCTGGCCGAATTTGCAAGCGGGCAGAAAGCCGATGTTCTGCCTCATAGCGGAAGTATTGAAAGAACTGCTACGACATTGGATATAGAGATGGGCGATCTTATGAAATCCAAACTACACCAACCGCTATTTGCTGGAACGGTTCGGGCACTCCTTGTAATGGCAGAGGATCAAATATTGGAGCGGGAAAGAGGTTTGCGCTCATCATTTGCCAGCTTTCTGCACTCTTCGGGGCAATCGCTTATTCCCAAATGGAGAAATCCTGTAAAAATAGTTGAACGGCTCAAGTGGCTGATGTTCCGTCTGCGTTTAAGCGGATCGCCTTTGGTGCTGGCGACTTCGGAAGTCAGCGCTTTGTATCACTTCCCATATACCGCCAACACCCATACGGAAGACCTTGTAAGAGTAAAGAGCCGAGATTTGCCTGCGCCGCTGGTATTAAAGAATAACCAAGACCTTGATGTGGTGTTCGGTAAAAGCACTTACGGAAATGTTGTAACCGATATCGGCTTAACTGATGAAGACAGATCCCGCCATTTGTACCTAATCGGACAAACCGGTTCTGGTAAATCAACCATCATTTATCATATGGCATCCGACGATATTAAAAAGGGGCGGGGTCTGGCAGTCATTGATCCGCATGGGGACTTGGCGGAAGGATTGCTTGATACGGTACCGAAAGAGCGGACAAATGATCTCATATATTTTAACCCCCGCGATATTAAATTCCCTGTCGGAATAAATCTTTTGGAACTGGACGAAAGCTTGGAAGAAGACGATCTTGAGTTGGAAAAAGAGCTGGTCTGTGAAAGCGTCATCTCAATATTTAGAAGAGTCTTTTTCAAGGACGAAGACGCGAACGCTCATAGAATAGAGTATATACTTAGAAACACGATACACACCGCTTTTGTTGTTCCCGATCGAACGATCTTTACCGTCTATCATCTATTAAACGACCAAAATGTTCGAAGGCAGGCAATAAGGGATCTGAAAAACGAGGATTTGATTAATTTCTGGAAAAACGAGTTCGGCAAAGCCGGCGATTACCAGCACGTTAAAATGATCGGCGGAATTACCGCTAAGGTAGGACGATTTCTTTTCTCCGCTACCGCCAGACGGATACTGGAGCAATCTAAATCCACTATCAGTTTTGACGATATATTGGACAGCCGAAAAATCCTTATCTGCAATCTGGCGGAAGGCAAACTGGGCGAAGACACTTCCCAGCTTCTGGGGGCGACCGTTCTGGCTAAAATCCAACAAGCCGCCGTCAGAAGAGCAAGAATGGAAACCGCCAAGCGCCAGCCGTTTTATCTATTCGTCGATGAATTCCAAAACTTTGCCAATAAATCGTTCACCAAGTTTTTATCCGGCGGACGAAAGTTCGGCCTCCGAATTACCGTTGCCGAACAATCGACAGCCCAGCAGGATAACAAAAATGTTACCAATGTTGTTTTGGCCAATACCGGTACGGTCATTTGCTTTAGAACGGCCAGTCCGGTTGACGAAGATCTGATGCTGTCCCAATTCGCCCCCGCGGTGGTACAGGGCGACATCGGCAATCTGCCCCGCTACCGATTCTATATGAAAATGGCAGCAGTCGAACCGCAGGAACCCCTGTCCGGAGAAACAATACCGATTACAACGCCAAAGAATCCGGCAAAAGTGAAAAGTTTAATTGAGTCATCGAGAAAAAATTACGCCGTCGAATATGTAAAGCCGGTCAAAAAAGAAATGCCGGGTGTACAATCCGAACCCTCCGCCAAAACCGGCCCAAAGAAAGCGAACGAATCCGCCCCTGCCGGCTTGAATTCCTACAGGTAAATTCTGTGTACGCCTATGGACACGGAATTTGACCGAATTTAAGGTTAAAAATACAAAAAATCACTACCCACATATTTTATATATATACTACACGCACTAATTGCTTTAAACTTATGAAAATATTATCACCACAACAAAATCTTTCTAAACGACAAACCGACATTCTTATTCTTCTCTATCGCTTCCGCTTTCTAAACCGCCTACACATACAAAACTTACTCAACCACAAATACCGCTCCCGCATCTTATCCTGGCTTAACGAACTAACCAATCAAAACTACACTAAACAATACTACGACAAAACAATCGCATCGTCTCCGTCTGTCTATTCGCTTGATTCTAAGGGGAGAAAATATTTGAAGAGTTTAAAGGAGGGCAATATTAAACAGGCATTATTAGATCGGGTCTGGAGAGAGGCGAAATACTCTTCCAAGTTTAGAGAACATTGCTTATCTTTAGCCGATATCTATATTTCCTTACTTGCCATAACGGAAAAGAATAAATCAACACTCCATTTCTATACCAAGACCGATTTGCACGGGACGGAACATTTTATTTCACCTGCTCCCGATGCTCATTTCGCCATTGAGGAGAAGAAAGGACAGATTATCCGTTACTTTCTAGAAATCTTAGACGATATTCCGCCGGCGGCGCACCGCAGGCGGGTAGCGCAATATTTTAAATATTATGCTTCCGGGGATTGGCAAGATAACACAGACAAGCCATTCCCTGAAATTATATTCATCTGCCCGAACACAAGGACAAAAGGACATTTGTTCTATTACATTCGCAAGAAACTTTCGGGAGAGCCTGAAATGTCTTTTTATCTTACAACCAAAGAACTCGTTGACAGCAAGGGACTGAATGGCGAGACATTGCAGAAAGTTTTAGAGGAGGAATAAAAATTAAAAAGCACTTGTAAAAAATAAAAGGGGTGGCCCGTTAGGACACACCCCTAGATAGCAGTTATCAGGCCCGTTTAGGCCACGGTTAGTGACTCAATCGGTACTCCGATTTGCTGAAGATACCCACAGACGCTACCTGTGAAATCTTCATGAGCCTTATAGACATGAACGCCGTTTCCCCACTCCATGTTTCTCCAGCTCAAGCCACTCTCTTCATGGGCGGGAATCTCGTAAGCGAATGCTAACCCGCCGGCATACTGATACAGCTTGTAAGCAGGCAGATTTCTTAGCTTGTGAACAAGGATCTCTGTAAGGCGAGAAGACTCGGTATAGAACCATATTCTCACTTTGTCTCGTTTGCCTTCGAAAGAGCCAGAGTAAGCAGCACCGAAGGAAAACTCCTCATCGAACATCTGGGCAAGGAAATTCCTTCCGTGGCTGGCGAGGTGCTCACCACACCCGATAGCAATGTCGCATACTTGCTCGATGCTGGGAAGATAGGTGTCGCTTGCGTTTAAGCAGTTCCTGCTCTCACGAAGCTTCCTCTCATAGTAGTCTAGCAACCCGTTGATCTTCTTTCCTTTCGGTAAGAGCGAGAGCAACAGCCAGTCGCCCCCCTCCCTACCGCTTATTCCGGCAGGTTTCGACGTCCCAGTCGGAGCAAGGTGCTCTTTCCACAGATTCTCTAGCTCCTTACGATCTTCTCTCAAGAGTTGAGCGTTCGGCGGAAGCTTTGCATGAAGGGTCTGAATGTCACTAACGCTGTTGGACAGACCTAGCAACATCAAGTATGTTTTCTCCATGTCGTCTTGGCGAAGGAAAGCAAACATGCTCTCCCACTTTTGCGCGCATTTCGTTTTTGTTCCCAAGGTACGTCATCCTTTCTCACTGTGGAGATTTGGCCTAAGCAGAATCGCCACCTTTCTCGTGAAAGTTCTTTGCCTTGGCCTGATGGCAAAGTGCTGGCGCCCCAACGCTCGTGCGTTTTTGTCGGGGATAAATTCATCGCCCATTGTTCGTACAATGTTTTTTACCAATGAGTCGGTAAGGCGAGCCTTCATGCCGCGGGCATGCTTCTCCTGGATGATTTGGAGAAGAAGATAACAATAAAACTTACAGTCATTTTCTTCTCCGAATTGGATAAATAATAACACAACCGGTTGATTTTGTCCATGGCTCAGAGCTGAACAACCACAAAAAAAGCCTGAGAATCTCATCGACTCCCAGGCCTTTTAAGCTTTAATACTCCTGTGCCAGCATTACCGTTATTATTCTTCTGCAACTCCCAGTCAGCGGATCTTCCCACTCCTGCAATTCCTGATCGTAATAATCAATCTTCCAGAAGACCTTATCACCGTGCCAGTCCAAGCGACCGAAGTCGTGCTCGTGCCAGGGATCATTATCCTCATTGAAATTGTCGAACTCCTGAATTGCCAAAAGCAATCCGGGCAAATCCTCAACACTTTGGACACCGCCTGTGAGCGTTACTCCGAATCCGCTCTTCCTAAACTGATCGTTTAGAATAGCTTGTTGAGTACGTGTATCATCCATCTGTTTAGTTACCATATATACCTCCTCTCTAATTAACTTACAATGAGCGATATCGACCTTCCCGCCCATCTGATGAGAGGCAAAGAATAAATTGGCTGGCTGGGTCAAGGTGGAGCACCCTACGAGATGAACGACCTTGAGGCAGACAGACTATTTATTCTACAAGATGGGAAGACTGGGCGGGAGGAAAAAAGTATTTTTACCTTGCTCTTGACAACTGTATGTTTGCTGTATTAAAGTGTATGTATGAACATATTAAACCCAAAAGAAATTTTAGCTCTAAAAGAAATTAGAAATGCTATCTTGCAAAACGGCACTTCTCCTTCGGTGCGTCAACTAATGAAATCATTGGGATATGGTTCCCCCAGATCCGCTGCACTAATTATTGAGGGACTGATTAAAAAAGGATTTTTAAAGAAGAAAGCCAATGGATCGCTTCAAGTAACTGATAGTTTCGAAGAGAAAGATCGGACAGTAACAGTTAATGTTCCTTTGGTCGGAAGCGTGGCTTGCGGTGCCCCAGTTTTGGCAGTCGAGAATATTGAAGCTTTAATACCTGTTTCTAGCAAGATTGCCCATCCGCCCTACAAATACTTTATGCTGAAAGCACAAGGCGACTCGATGAACGCGAGTGGAATAAATGACGGAGATTTTGTTCTAATCCGACAACAGGAAACGGCCCGTAGTGGCGAAAGGGTTGTAGCATTAATTGATGATGAAGCAACTATAAAAGAGTTATTTATAACACCGAACGCTTATATTCTTTTGCCCCGATCAACAAACAAGGAACACAAACCGATCGTCTTAACAAGAGATTTTAGAATTCAGGGAGTAGTGGTCGAAGTGCTTCCGCCAATTCTGTAATCAGTATAATTAGAAAGGAGCTATTATGGCTAACCAAGAAGAAAAACACGAAGGACAAGGACACGACAAAACAACCACAATTTATGTAAATGGTCGTGAGGAACAAGTTACCGGCAAGATGATAACATTTCAGCGGGTAATCGAGATAGCTTTCGGTAACTATGAAGAAAACGAGAACATAGTTTACACTGTTTCTTACAGCAAAGGTAACGATCCGGATGAGGGAACAATGGTAAAAGGTGATGAGGTTAAGGTTAAAAAGGATATGATTTTCAATGCCACAAGAACTGATAAATCATAATCCGGATTTAAAGCGGTTAAAAGATGAAGGTTATGCAGTGGCAATCGTCAATGATTGCCTTCTGCTTTATGAGATACCTTATGTTACATCAGACAAACAGATTCGATATGGTACTTTGGTCTCTGATTTAACATCAATCGCCGGTAATATTACCAATAGTCCGATAACCCAACATGTTGCTTATTGGGAAGGAGAGTTGCCTTGTAATAAAGACGGAAGCCTTATTAGTGGTATTCATAGCGGGAGCCAAGATATACAAATGGGTGGGATAATTGTAAATCACTCGTTTTCAAACAAGCCTACGGAAGGATACAAGGATTACTTTCATAAGATGTCTAACTATGCAACTATAATATCTGCACAAGCTAAAGCGCTAGACAGAACAGTTACCGAAAAGCCATTCAAGGATATTAACACTCCGAGTATCGAATCGGTTTTTAACTATCCGGATACAAATATTAGCCGCGGACAGATAAGCACGATAACGCAAAAATTGGAGGGTCAGAAAATTGCAATAGTAGGGTTGGGCGGAACTGGCTCATACATACTAGATTTAATTGCCAAAACTGTCGTGCAAGAAATTCATTTATTTGACCAGGATGTTCTCCTAAATCATAACGCCTATAGGTCTCCCGGTGCTCCAGTATTAGAGAAATTGACTGAAGCAAATAAGAAGACGAATTATTTTCAGAGCATCTACTCCAATATGCACAAAAATATTCATTCTCATCCTTATAATGTGACAGCCGAAAAACTCGAAGAATTATCCGGAATGGATATCGTGTTTATAGCAATAGACAAAGGTGTCGCTAAAAAGCAAATCATTGATCATTTAATTGCCAAAGAGATTCCCTTTATTGATGCCGGAATTGGGTTGCTGACAGCTGACGATTCTCTTCTTGGCCATGTAAGGGTTACCACAATAACAAAAGAGAAAAAAGATCACATCGAAAAGAGAATCTCAGTAGCAGAGAAAACTGCCGCTGATGCCTATGTAACCAATATTCAGGTAGCTGACCTCAATGCTTTAAGCGCAACGTTAGCAGTGATAAAATGGAAAAAGCTCTTTGGTTTTTATCAAGACCTTTCTAAAGAATTTAATACAATTTATTCCATTAATGACGGGAAATTATTCAATGATGACTATATTGCATAAATTTGTGGAGCAGATTCCAAGAGACCTAGATGATAATGTTATCTATATTTCAATAAAATACGGTACGGCTATACATAAATGTTTCTGCGGTTGTCAACAAGAAGTAGTAACACCGCTTACTCCAACGGATTGGAAGTTAATTTATGATGGGAAAACAATATCGCTCTCACCCTCGATTGGCAACTGGAGCTATAAATGCCAATCCCACTACTGGATAAAGAGAAACCAAGTAATTTGGGCTGAAAAATGGACAGATGAAGAAATTAGAGAAGGCCGAGAAAGAGAACGAATAAACAAAAATAGGTACTATGGCAACAACAAAGGGGGGTATTGGTCAAAAATAATAAAATGGTTTTCCAATAGGAACTAAGAATTTTCAATAAAAATTTGGCAATTCAAGCTTTCTTTGGAGTAAGTTTCGTCATCAATAAAACCATTCTCTTTTAAAAACTCCAATGCTGTGGGGACAAATTCTTTCAAGCTTTTTCTTGTATCTGCCTTTGGGTATTTTTTAACCAGGATTTCAATTCTTTTAGATAGTAATTTGTCTTTAGCCAATGGAGATCTCTCATCAAAAAGTTGATCAAATAGAAAACTTTCTGGAAACTTTTTGCTTCGGTGTCCCAATATTTCTTCTCGCCATTCATTCAGTTGTTCACGGTTTAGTTGTGGTAGATTTTTCATTTAGAAATATAAAAATTGGTTAGAACCCGTACTTATCTTTTCTGAGTTTAAACGCCTGCGGACCGCCCTCGGTGACTAATGTTATTTCCTCTTTAATGGCTTTATTGTCGATAGCCCCTTCTGCCTTAATATGTCCGTTTGTTTGATCAGCAGCTTTTACATAGTCGCAACAAACAACAAGCTCCGCATCCCCGTTAACAACGAAGTTAGCATTATGACTTGCAAATATAAGCTGACGGTTACTTTTCGCAAGCCAAATTTGCTTAACAATATCCGTGATCATCTTGCTGTCTACATCATCTTCTGGCTGATCAATTATGAGTGGTGCTCCATTTTGGTTAAGAAGCACTGTCAGAAGAGCAGTAGCTTGTTGTCCAGCTGAAGCATCAGAAAATTCTATATACTCATTCTTGTCTTGGTTTGTACAGTAAGAGAATTTTGGGTTGAACTCCAATTCTGTCACAGCTAAATTAATCCACTTCTCCGAATCAAAGCCAGCCACAATCCGTGCTCGCTCAGAGTCAATAAATCCACACTGTCCAAGTGTCGGAGTGTCTGGCATGGTCGTTGTTCCATCTGCAGAATGCCAGGCAAGCTTCTCGAGCTCAGTTAAGATGTCATTCCATTTCGCCAGGGGATCAGTTGCCGTGACAAGGCATTGGCAAATTTTCTCAATTTTTTCTTCCTTGATATTTAGACCGTTAAAAGCAATTTTAAATCTTTGCATGAGGGACCCTATATCTAGACTATTTGTAATCTCTGCTTTTATAAGCCCATTTGACAAGGAGGTAAACTGCATGCATTGCTTTCCGAGAGCGGTAATTTTATCGGTATGCGCTATATCCCATTTTTGCCTTAATTCCTTGTGGATTTTTTCTGATTCAGCTAGGGTTTCAAGTGAGTTGCGTTTATCAATTTGCAGCTTCTTTAATTCGGCTATTCTTTTTTCCAATTGCTGAATTTGAGCAAGTTGTTGTTGATTGGCTTTTGCCGTTGCCTTGACTGCTTCGTATTTTTTGTCAAATTCCGTTTTTAACTTCGTCCATTTTTCAATTTCAGTCGTAAGACTATCAAGCGAAGCCTCGTCAAAGATATTATCGAGTGCGGTTACTTTTACATTGATATCAACAAAGCGTGTGGAAAATTGATCGCGAATTGTATCAATAAGTGTTTTGTTTTCCAGTTCGACGCTATCATTATCATGTTTAGGGGGGTCTACATCAATTACAGACTTCAAGGTTTCTATAAGTGTTTTGGCATTGGAAAACGTATTCTGGAAATTACCGATAATAGACTCTTCATTGTCATATTTAATTTTTCGGTTGATAATTGCCTGTTCGTCTTTCGAAAGACCCTTGAGACCATCGCGCAGACCTTTAAGCTGCTCTACTAGAGAAGAGGCTTCTATATTGTATTTACTTACTTCGGTTTCAATTTCTCTTTTGCGAACGAGATTCCCGTAAGCAATCCTCAATTTTGATTCAGTATCCCTAATCTCTGATCGCGTTTGGTCAAGGTCTTGTTTTATAGGAAGCTCAACAAAGCGTCTTAATTCCTCAATTCGTACACCTACACTGCTAAGTTGTTTTTGACTATAAGCTTGGATCGGGAGTAAATTCCTGATCTCCTGTTCTGTGGTTTGCGCGAAATCCGAATCCCCGATTTTCAGGAGAATTTCCTGCTTTTTTGAGTTCCGTTTAACAATATGCTTCACACCATTGAGCAGAAAGGTAACGTGTACTTCTCCATCAAATTTTTGTAGTGTATTATCAATTAAAGTTTTGCGTTTTTTTTGAACATTATCAAAATCGATATCTTCCGATGGTTGGTCGCAAAGTCCCCATCGTAAGTACTCAAGTATAGTAGATTTACCAGTCCCGCGGCCGCCAATTATTGCGTTGTATTGTTGGCTGAGATCGAGTTCGATTCTACCCAGAAACTTCGATGCGGAAACGCTAATGGACATGATCCAAATATTCGGTAGAAGAGGCTCGTCCTGGGATAATCTCGACTCTTTGGCTAGGCAGGCCTGCCTCAACGCCTCCGCGGTCGGTTCAGACCATTTTATCCATGTGGTATATTTACCGAGGTCATCGTGATTACGTTTTCGATTATCAGATGTTTGGAAAACACCGATTGCCTTGAAACCATAATCTCGATTTTTCCCCTGTATAATCGAAAGGTTGCCAGTGCCGAATTTAGAAACTGGGCCGTCGGTGTATCCGCCCACACAAGGCATTGTCTTATAAAAATTGCCAAAGCCCGTTCGCAACATTGTCCCATGACCAGTTTCACTGACATTCGGTATTACTATAAACCTGCCTTTTAAATGATCGTGACTACTAAGTTTCTGGTAGAGATCGGAGAGGTCGCTAATAACGTTCTGTGGAACTCTTTCAATTTTTGCGTGCTTTTCATCAGTAGGCGAAGCTGGAGAGATAGAGAGTGCCGTAAGAACACTTTGTAGCAAGTTCTCTGGAAAATTCGCATCCAAAAGTAGTATTACCTGACAAGCTGGGGCAGTCAATGTAAGCTCAATACCTGGAAACACAACGATCTGCCTGTCTTTAGTAACGAGATTACCCGAATCGTCCAACTCATCTTGAGCAGACTTTTTAATAAATGGAAAGAACGCAAAATCATGATGATCGGTAATCGCAATCGCATCTAGTCCTTTTGTTCGACAAGCCTGTATCAGCTCCTCGGCATATGCCTTTCTCTCTATATCAGAAACAGCGGCATCACCATTCCAATTGGTGTCCCGTGGTGTATGTACTTGAAAATCGCATTTGTAGAAGTGTGCGCCTTTGTCCATGTTTGTATTTTTGTCTATCATTTCGAACTCCAGATTTAATCAGCATTTACCTTCCTTTTACATTTTCTTCAGTTATAAATTGTATAAGGGGATATTCTCTCCATCTTCTTTTGAATTGTTCTTGGTACGAACCATCAATAAGTTCTTGTTTATATTTATTGTAGGCGGTCTCTAGATCATAATATAAACTAAACACATCTATAATAACTCGATTGTTAACTTGGTCAAGATGGTTCTCGGAGCTCTGGTGAACCAATCCCAGATCTCTCCCTAAGCTATAGCCATGAACTAAAGCATTCCTTAATCCTTTGTAGATTTTTTGCTTATCATATGATTTTCCCGAAAAAGAAACGTTTTCACTGAAATAACCAAAAACAAAGTTTTTAAACGAACTGCCTACATTACGATCAATCTCTCCGTATCGAAATCTTGCGAGGCAATCTATCGCACAGCACATTAGAATTACTGCTGCAACTAATGGTCTGCGAGATGTAAAAGCTGTTCTGTCTGGTTCTATTAAATTACCATTTTCATCTTCAATTTTAAGAATTAGACGCATGTCTTTAAGAACCCAGTTCTCAAATTGTTGAAAAAATGTTTCTAAATCACTCACTTTTATGCCCGATCTATTTAATAAATCTTATTTGAAGATTTAACTTGAAGAATAATTCGCCGTTATCTTTGTAGAGTTTGCCGAAACCATGCTTTGTAGTGCTGGGGGTGTCGAGTTTAGTATTGTCGAAAAGATATCCCCTGAATCGATCAAGGTTATAAATATGGTAGCAGACAATCTCTCCGTCCTCTCGTACTATTATATATCCTCCGTGAGCTTCGAGATGGCCGTCCCAAAGGGTGTTGGGCATCATGCCTAGAGCAATATTTAATAGAAACTCCTTACTTTTATATTCAAAGAAGCTGTTGTCGGCTGTAAAACTTAATCCTGGGGCTTTTATTAGTTCACATATCTCTGGCATAGTTGAAGCTTCGCCCGCAAAGTAAATTTTAAGTACTTCGGCGAGTATCTCTGGCAGATTGCTATCTATCTTTCTTACATTAGACTCAAAAATAGGACTGTCCATTCTATGGTATTTAAGTTCTCCGCCTTTTTCTTCGATGAGTTTGATTCTCTCTCTGACTTTTGAGCTACTGACTATCGAATTAATCTCATCTATGTTTCCCGTGAATCCTTCCACTTTATAAGTAAAGTTGGTTGCACCCGAAGAATTAAGTATTGTCGAAGCGCCTCCCAGTCTGGACTTTATGCTGAAACCTACTTCGGGATCGGTTCCAGTTTTCATGTCATGTATAACCAAAACTATATCCGATTTTCGGCTTGAAATGGTCTTTACATGATCTCTTTTTAGTTCGTCGAGTATTTTGCTGGCTACGGGAATCGCAAAGGTCGCATTTGAATTCTTGATAGCAAGGAATACCTCTTTAATTTTACTTTTTAGCGATTCTTTGGAAACTGTAAAAAATGAATCTTTGCTCGCCAAAAATACTTTTATATCGTCATCTTTTTCGTTTAGTTCATAATGAGTTTCCTTATCTGTTCCTTTGGCCTCAATAACCTTCAGGACGGGATAGAATATCTCCTGCATCTTTTCCAGGTTTTCATCGGCCGCATAGAGTCTCTGTTCGGCTAAAAGTTTAAGCAGAGTATAAAACTCGCTCCATTCCCCCTTGTTTACTTTATGTATCTTCGGTTGACTCATTTTTTCTCACTTTCTTTTAATGCATCAAGAATTTTCTCCGCAGTTGCTTGAATTGCAGTTACGGCAACGCTGTTACCGAGCTGTTTCATCGCCTGGGTTTCAGATACAGGGAAAAGAAAATTTTGAGGGAACCCCATAATCTTTCTTCCTTCTTCAATCGAAATTCTTCTGACTTTCCCGTCTACCAGATAAGTATCCCAATTTCTTCTGTCGGCAAGCCCGGAATGTCTCCCTCCCACCCTTAGAGTATAACCGATCTTTTTATTGCATTCACCGCCGAAAATATCCGACATCGTTAAAGAAAGCGGTTTAGTCTCGGGAAAATCGAATTTTATACTTTTATCTTTGAAACCTACCATGTAAAGTCTGGGTCGGTGAGTAGGCAGTCCGTAATCCGATGCCTTAATAATTTGAGGGAAAAAGGAATATCCTAGATCTTTCTCAATAATTCTTTTAACCGTCTTAAAAGTTTCCCCGTTATTATGTTTCATAAAATGTCTGACGTTTTCGATAAAAAAAGCTTTCGGCTGTTTTGCCTTGATGATCTCGGCAATCTTGAAGAACATGGTCCCTCTCGCTTCTTCGAAACCTTTCTTTTTTCCCGCCTGACTGAAAGGTTGGCAGGGAAATCCTCCTGTGAGGATATCAAAATCCGGCATATCTTTTGGATCGATAGCCATAATGTCTCCTGCGAAATTTCCGTTTTTAAATACCTTCGGGGAGATCTTTTCAAAATTTGTTTGATATGTTTTTCTGGCAGGGCTATCCCATTCCGAAACAAAAACGCATTCGGCCCCAAGATTGTGAAAAGCCAAATGAAATCCGCCTATTCCAGCGAAGAGATCGATAAACTTGTACTTGTTTTCTTTGCTTTTTTTCATAAATTGTTTGCTTTAATTTATAAGGATAATATACTACAATTTGTGCGTAATAGGAAATCGAGAATGACAGATATATTTTCAAAACAAAAGCGAAGCGAGATTATGTCCAAGATTCGCTCAAAAAATACCAGGGCCGAGCTTATTTTAAGACGGGCTTCTTTTGCAAAGGGACTAAGATACAGAATTCATGACAAGCGGGTGCACGGGAAGCCAGACATCATATTTTTTAAGAAAAAGATTGCCGTTTTCGTAGACGGCGATTGGTGGCACGGCAGAAATTTCGAAAGTGAAAAAGAAAAATATTCTATGTTTTGGTGTGAAAAAATTATGCAAAATATCAAAAGAGATCAAAAAGTAAACAACATATTACGCGAAGAAGGATGGAAGGTTTTGAGATTTTGGCAAAAAGATATCGAAAAACAAAAAGGGCGTAATATTCAAGAATTTGTAGACAAAATAAAATCTGCTTTAAGTTGAGCTATTTATATTTAGCAATCAAAGCTCTAATTTCGTTGGCAATACGATCTTTCTCATGGGGTACCGCATATATTAACGATTTCTCAGCTTCTATATGAGCTTCTTTTAACGAGATATCTTTCCCTTGTGTCTTTTTAACAAACACTTGAACTTCTTTAGCTATATCTTCAGTTATGCATTCATCTGAGAGATATGCTTTTTCCGTAGTTAACCACCATCCTAACTCGTTGGTTAGCTTAACATACTCTTTGGCGTCAGATTGGGGAATTGCAATGTCATACTTTTTCTTAAGTTTCGAAATGGCTTGCTTGATTTCCTCCTCTGTCGGTTCAGGAATTTGGGGTATAAATTTATCTTTATTCATAATTACTCCTAATGATATGATCTTATAAAGCTTATTATTAATTTAACACCTTTCAGCGCTACTATCATAACCTTAAAGTTGAAAAATAGCCACCAAGTGAGAATTGGGAGGAGCACGCCGGTAACAAATAGCCGGGCTTTTTTCATGCGATCGTCTTTTGCGTTGGCGACCAGACTCCTATACATTCTCTCATATTTGTCTTTATATCCTTCAACCAGATTCTTGTTTAGCCCCAAGTGGGCCATAACTTGTTTTGCCGATTCTTCGTCTGATGTCCTTCTCATCAGTTCACGACTGGTTCTCTGCGAAAGGATATTTAAGCTCCCTTCCCAGAGTATTTCCCTATCTATTATTGCCACTTTTTCATGAATCGACCCGGGGAGATAGAAGATACATGCTCCCATCTCCTCATAATCACTTAAAGCGCTCTTAATTTCCGATCTCATAAAGTATTCATGTTCATCAAGCGGGCGGGTAAAGATAAAGACATCTATGTTTCTCCGCCTGAGTTTTTTGAATGTATCTCTGAAGAAGTCCGATCTGAATTTACTTATAAACGGGCTGTAAATAATAACTTCTTTTTCAGCTTCAATCATATCTTTCAAGAAAGAGCGGTAAAAAGTCTTCTCGTTGAATAGTGCCAGAGCTTTCGGTTCTTCTTGTTGCTTGGTTTCGGTGTCAATTATTGCTTGTCGGCGCTTTAGATAGTTTTTGAACGATGGCGTTTGTGTTGGCATATTCCTCCTTGTTGTTATTTAATATAGGTAAGGTATCTGGAAATTTGTGACTAAATTTGTTATATTATGCTTATATGAATAGCAAAGATGAAAATGTTTCTATAAGACTTGGCAAACGGCTGAAGGACGCAAGGGAGAATGCTAGTCTTACCCAATCAGAGTTGGCCGAGAAAGCGGGCATCAATGCTAACTATTATGCGATAGTCGAGCGGGGCGAGAAGAGCATTTCGTATGAGAAACTGCAGCGTGTTTTAAAGGCATTAAATATAAAATCACTAGACATCTCCTAACTATTGTCTAGTTTGTTATCTTGTTTATATATTTGTTTTAACTTAGGGGCCCAGTCTAGGATAACATCGAAAAAAGAGTTCCATGATTCAGGGTTGCGGTCCACCACAAAAATAACAGGTTTAGGCCTGTCTATTTTTGTATATACCCGAGCGGATTTGGAACTCTTTTGGAACATACTCTCCTTTGGTGTTTGATAGTATTGCTAAAACTTAATATTTTATGTATAATATACCCGGTAGTTTGGCTGAGAAAATCTGTTATGAAGGGAGGTGAGAGTATTGTCGAGATTGGACAAAATTGACCTCGACACTCTCCAAAGGGCTTTTGACGCATCCGGTCCTGTTACTCGTCGAGAAGATGACCAAATAGCGCCTTGGGTAGGTAGGAAACCTATCCGTGGGCCAAAGCCACCTTTGTGGCGAGATCTCCCCGAGTCGGAAAGGGAGCTTCCAGAGGACTTTAGAGCTATCCTGTCGGCTATCACAAAGCATTGGTTGGAAATCGGAATCAAGTATGCCATGGAGAGTTGCCACTGTGAAACCCGCAGGCAAGCAATCGCCTACCTCGCATATGAAAAACTCCATGCGAGAGCGGAAGCTCTGGAGAATCGAGCCAATCAGTTCCTCTGGATCGCCCACCCAGAGGAGAAGTCCAACTTTGCTTACGCGACTTCCACTCCGACTAGCCACGCGGTTGCTATCTATGTTTTCTGCAAAAGCGACCCGTCAAAGCTGGTCGAGTGCATAAGCCGGGGTGGAGAATTTGGTCTATACGTCGCGGACAAGGAGCTGGTGCTAAGCGCAAAACTATTTGGCAAAAAGTCGTTTGCCGGTAGCGAGGCGTACTGCATTGGCAGGTGGAAACAAGGAGGCATCGTGGTTGGGCCGGGTGTCCTGCCTGAGCCAGGAAAGGACAGGTTCGGAGCCCGCACGGTAATTGAGGCACATAAGCCCATAGGGCAATCTGAGGAATGGTATAAGCACTGGTTGCCCAAGGCCGACGAGTACCTAGTACTCATAACGCCTTGACATGGACAGAGCTGAGCGATAGCTCATTTACACCCTCCTTGCGAGCAAGACTTATCGCAGGGAGTTTTTTTATATTTTAAGGTACATAAAATCCTAGACCTCTTTTGGTGAATGTCTGGAATTAGTATCATTATCTTGAGTTTCGTATATTTGCTTTAATATAGGTGCCCACTCTAGGATCACATCATAGAAGGGGTTCCAAAAAAAAAATCGTCTGGGTCCACCATGAAAATAACAGGTTTAGGCCTGCTTTTTTCGTATATACCTATTTGTCTTTTGTAACTTTTCATTGTAAACGACCTCATTACACAGTATTGCGATTTAGCCAGTTATATGGTAAAATATTCGTTGAGATTGAGATCCACAGTCATAAAAAAACATTGTGTTGTTGAAAATCCGGAATTTCAGATTTAATTACTGCACTGAGAGGAGGTGGATTGATGGTTAAGCTGAATTTCTTATCTCGGAAAGGGAAGTGTCCAAAAGGCGACCCTATGGATCAGAATGCTCTCAATGCGGCTACGGGTCTTATCGGCTCGGTGCTTGGGGAGCATGGATTTCAGGGACCCACTGTCAAGGGCCACAGCGAGGAACTTGACACCGTGGTTGGGATATCCAAGGGGCCGGGCAAACTGGCTGATGTTCATAAGGTGAGGCCAGACGGCTCTTTGGGAGAAAAGGTATTCCCTGACTCTGAGTAGCGAATCAGGCTGGTATAGACGATCTAGAAGCGCAGACATCACTGGCGGGAGTAGCACGGGCAAAAACCTATACTACCCCCGCTTTTTCTTACAAAACAAAAATTGTCAAGGTTCTAACTTGGCTTCACTATCAATACTATCGTATATACCCTTTAAATCCTGGGCCCAGTCAAGGATTATGTCGAATAGGGAGTTCCATGTTTTCAGGTTCTGGTCCACCATACCGAATTTCGCTAGGAGTCAAATGAAAAAAAATCCTTGGAAGAAATTGGATTCTAGAATGGTATATACGACACCCTGGATAAGTGTGAGGGAAGATAGGGTTATTAGACCAGATGGGAAAGAGGGTAAATATTCAGTCATTGAAATGGGTCATGATGTTTATATTGTGGCCATGGATGACCAAGAGCGTTTCTGTCTAATAGGACAACACCGTTATCCTACCGGTTCGTATTCCTGGGAACTGCCCGGGGGTAATACGGATGGTGAGGATATTATTGAGGCAGCTAAGCGGGAGCTTTGGGAAGAGGCAGGATTAAAAGCTAGGCAATGGCAGGAGATTGGTACATATGAAGAAATGAATGGAACAACTGATTGTGTGATGCATGTGATACTGGCGCGTGAACTTCAATTGACAGAAGATAATAAAATGGCAGAAGAAGCAATTGATAATGCTAAGAAAGTCACGATCGAGCAGGCGTTAGAAATGATAAAAACGGGAGAGATAGTCTGTGCATTGACTACGGCAGCAATTTTGAAGACAGCCCTTATCTTGGAAAAGAAGATTTGAACTAAGAAATAATATCTTGAAGAACTGTTATTTTAAAGGTACAATATTAGTATCTAAGTGGGATTTTGATATGAATAAATATGACCCAAAGAATATAGAAAAAAAATGGCAAGTAGTTTGGGAGAAAAATAATCTTTCTAGCGCTGAAGATTTTGCCAAAAAACCAAAATTCTACAGTTTGATTGAATTCCCCTACCCTTCCGGGTCTGGTCTGCATGTTGGTCATTGCATGGGTTATACAGCATCGGATGCGCACACCCGTATGAAGCGTATGCAGGGCTATAATGTGCTTTTCCCGATTGGTTGGGATGCTTTTGGGTTGCCGACAGAAAATTATGCTATTAAAACAGGTAAAAAACCGGCTTTAGTAACAAAAGAAAATACAGATTTTTTTAGAAAACAAATGAAGACACTCGCCTACTCTTTCGATTGGGATCGAGAGATAAATACTAGCGACCCAGAATATTATAAGTGGACACAGTGGATATTTTTGCAATTTTATAAACATGGCTATGTGGATCCTTCGACCGGCTCGGGACAAGCTGGAAAATTAGTTGAAATAGCCGATGATGACCGGACGACGCCTAGATTGGCGTATCAAGCAGAGATGCCGATCAACTGGTGTCCATCGTGTAAGATTGGTTTAGCAAATGAGGAAGTGATTGCTGGTAGGTGTGAGAGATGTGAATCACCGACAGCGAAGAAGATGCAAAAACAATGGATGCTTCGGATTACGGCTTATGCTGATAGGTTGATTAACGATTTGGATAAAACTGATTATTTAGAAAAAATCAAAACGCAACAAATTAATTGGATTGGCAAATCCAAGGGAACGAATATTGATTTTGAATTGAAGCAAAATGCTAATTTTATTATTTTACATGGGTTTACCGGATCGCCGAAAGATAATTTCTTTCCTTGGCTACGAGCTGAACTGGAAAGGCGAGGGTATAAAGTACAAGCGCCGGAGCTTCCAGAAACTAATAACCCTAAGATTGATGAGCAGGTAGACTTTGTTGTGGATAAAATAAAGATAGATGAAAATTCGGTTATTCTGGGGCATAGTTTGGGGGCAGTTGTTGCGATGAAAGTAGTGGAGAGATTGAAACATCCGATAGCTAAGCTGATTTTGGCAGCCGGTTTTATTGAACCAACTTTTAAGGATCATAAGCGACCATTTGAAAAAACATTTGATTGGAAGTTTGATTTTGAAAAGATTAAAAAGAATACTGGTAGTACTATATATCTGCGGGCGAGTAATGATTATGCGGTGCCGTTTGAGCAGGGTGATAAAATTTCTAATTTATTAAATGCAAAAATTGTGGATTTTGTTGCCAATGAGGAGCATATTTGCGGGACACACGAGCCGGTTGTTTTCGATGCTTGCGTTGATAAAGTCCGTGTGTTTACCACACGAGCAGATACATTGTTTGGTTGCGCATATATAGTAATCGCTCCTGAGAGCGATTACACCTCAAATCTCAAATCTCAAATCTCAAATCTTGAGGAAGTAGAAAAATATATAGAAAATGCTGGGAAGAAGTCGGATCTAGAGAGAACGGAATTGCAGAAAGAAAAGACCGGAATAAGGCTTGAGGGTGTAAAAGCGATCAATCCAATAAATAACGAAGAAGTAGATGTGTGGGTGGCTGATTATGTTCTTTCGACTTATGGTACGGGTGCTGTCATGGCGGTTCCGGCTCACGATGAGAGAGATTTTGAGTTTGCAAAGAAGTATAATCTACTGATTAAGGAAGTGGTTATTCCTTTTGAAGGCGAAGAACATAAAGGAGCTGAATTCCGAAAGACAGTATCGGCGGTAGTGCATCGAAGAAGCGATGACAAATATTTGATCGTAAAATGGAAAAAATTTGATTGGTTTGCTCCCTCTATCGGCGGAATGGAAAAGGATGAAACGCCGATGCAAGCGGTGGAGCGTGAAGTTTTCGAAGAGACTGGCTATAAAGTTAAAGCGGTTGAGGAGCTAGGTGGGCAAATAGAATCTCACTTCTATGCCGAAAATAAACAAGTCTGGCGAGCACGAATCGATCAGCCGGTTTTGTGTGAGCTACGAGACAAAACTCCACGGGAGGTTAGTAAGGAAGAACTTGAGTTGCATGAGGCAGTGTGGATGACGGCAAATGAAGCATTGCAAAAAATTACGCACCCTTATAATAAGATTGGATTCGAGAGGTATACAAAGAAAAATTATGCTTATATCGGGTATGGAAAGTTAGTTAATTCAGGTGAATTTAGCGGAATATATTCCAAAGAAGCAATCGAGGCAATTACAAAAAAAATAAAGAAGGATGGTAACGGTGATTTTGCGGTTAATTATAAATTAAGAGACTGGGTTTTTTCCCGACAGCATTATTGGGGAGAGCCAATACCAATTATTTATTGTGAGAAATGCGGAATAATTCCATTGAACGAATCTGATTTGCCTCTAGAATTGCCAGATGTTAAAAAATATGAACCCAGTAATACGGGTGAATCCCCGCTTGCTGCAGTTAGTGAATGGGTAGACATAAAATGTCCAAGATGCTCTGGGCCGGCGCGGCGTGAGACAGATACAATGCCGAATTGGGCTGGTTCTTCTTGGTACTACCTCGCATATATTATGCTCGGAAAGGAAAAAGAAAAAATAAAAAAGCAAAAAAATGGAACGGTTAACGTATTTGATGAATTCAAGAAAGAGTTAGAATATTGGTTACCGGTGGATTTATATAATGGTGGCATGGAGCATACAACGCTTCACCTACTTTATTCACGATTTTGGCATAAATTTTTATATGATTTGAAAGAAGTTCCTACTTCGGAGCCGTATCAAAAAAGAATTGCTCACGGAATAATTCTTGGACCTGATGGTCAGAAGATGAGTAAGTCGCGGGGGAATGTAATTATTCCGGATGATATAGTATCGACATATGGGGCTGATACAATGAGAGCTTATATCATGTTTATTGGTCCATATGATCAAGAATCTGCATGGAGTGTTGCCGGTCTACAGGGAGTTTTTCGCTTTCTTAATCGCGTTTGGAAGAATGTTGGAAAGGTTAAGGAAGGAATTGATGACCCTAAGGATCTCTTAGTTGATTTGAATAAATATATAGTTAGTGTTACAGATGATTTGGAAAATTTTCGTTTAAACACTTACGTGGCAAAACTTATGGAAATTAATAATGAAATTGATAGTTTAGAGACAGTATCTAAGGATTCGTTTGGTATTTTTTTGAAGTTACTGTCCCCTGCTGCGCCTCATTTGGCTGAGGAGCTGTGGGAGAAGATAGGTGGATCCGAGAGTATATTAGATCAGACTTGGCCCAAAGCTGATGCGAAATATTTGATTTTGGATTATGTAAAAATTGCAGTTCAGGTAAATGGGAAGTTAAGAGGAGTCGTTGAGGTTGGAAGTAAGGCAACCCAAGAAGAGGTTCTGGATATTGTTAGGAAGAATTCGGTAATTGCCAATTGGATTAAGGGTAGGGAAATTGTTAAAGTGATATACCGTCCGGAAAAAGTAATGAGTTTAGTTATTAAATAGGTTAACACTAGCCAACCGTTGATTTTAAGAGATAAATATGGTATTATCTTGATATGGATGAGAAAAAGTTTTCCATTGACATGCGGGAGATTTTATCGGGTGAGGTCGGAAAGTTATATAAGTATAAGCTTTCTGGTCATCTTAGCAGTGAAGACGAGATAAAGTACATTTCTCCGGTTATTGTAAAACTTGACATCGTTAATATAGACAAAACGATTAATGCTAAGGGGAATATTGAAACTGAGATTGAGCTGATATGTTCTAGGTGCGGCAGAGGCTTTAATAGACATATTGACTTACAGTTTGAAAGAATATTTGAAGAGGATTTGGATGCGGATGATGTTTTGTCAAGCGATGGGATCGTGGATTTTGAACCAATAGTGCGCGAGGAGATTATTCTAAGTTTGCCAATACAAATATTATGTAAGAAGAATTGTCGAGGTCTCCTACGCTAAAGCTACGGTAGACCAAAGGAGTAACCAATGCCCCAACCAAAGAAGAGAATGACTAGTACCCGGTCGGGTAATCGTCGTGGACAAATCAATTTGTTGGAGATGACATTAATTGTCTGCAAAAAATGTAAATCACCTATCAAGCCGCATGAAATTTGCAAAATTTGTGGATTCTATAATGGCAGCAAAGTCCTTGACTTAGATAAGAAAGAGAAGACGCCTACTATTGCAGACTCTGAAGAAAAATCGAAGTAAAGGAGTTTTATGAATCGTCATCTTTCACGGATAATCGCAATGCAGTCTTTGTATGAGTGGGATTTTCGTCATGGTGATGATTCGATTGCAATAACCAAGCGAAACATTGAGCACAGTGGCGATAGCGCTGATCAGGATTTCATTATGGGGATTGTTTCTGGAGTTGCTGGTAATATTGATAAGATTGATAAGTTGATTATTGAGTCTGCACCGGAATGGCCGCTAGAGCAAATATCGGTGGTTGATAAGACAATCTTGCGGTTGGCAATTTTTGAGTTGCTTTATCAAGAAGAAGTGCCGCCTAAGGTTGCCATTAATGAAGCTGTTGAGCTTGGTAAGGCGTTCGGGGGTGAAAACTCTAGTAAGTTTATTAATGGGGTTTTGGGGACGCTCTATCGTCAAAGTGATAAATATGTAGAAGAAGAGGAAGAATCTACCGATGAGCAATTGGATAAATCAAAGGATAAATCAAAAAGTAGTGGGAAATCTTAATTTGTAATGAGGTGATTGTGGATAAGAATTTTTCTAATTTTGAGAAAAAAATAGGTATCAAGTTTAAAAACTCCGATCTGCTTTGCCAGGTGTTTGTGCATCGCTCATTTTTAAACGAGAATCCTTCATTTAAATTAGAGCATAATGAACGATTAGAATTCTTGGGTGACGCGGTTTTAGAGCTAATAACTACAGAATATTTATATAAAAATTTTCCAAATCCGGAAGGAGAACTGACAAACTGGCGGAGCGCTTTGGTAAAAGGTGAGATGCTGGCAAAAGTTGCAGGTGATTTAGCGATGTCGGATTACCTTTATCTGAGTCGTGGCGAAGCTAAGAGTGGTGGTAAGGGCAGGCAGATTATTATGGCAAATGCGCTGGAAGCATTGATAGGCGCGATATATTTGGATCAAAAAATGGAAAAAGCTAAGGATTTTGTTAATCGTTATATATTAGGTCATTTGCCCGAGATACTAGAACTCGGATTACATGTTGATGCAAAGAGCAGATTGCAGGAATTAGTTCAAGAGAGGGAGGGGTTTACGCCGAATTATCGTGTTATTGGCGAGTCAGGTCCAGACCATGATAAACGTTTTATTGTTGGTGTATTTGTGAATGATAGAATGATTGGAGAGGGTGCGGGTGCTTCGAAACAGGCGGCTGAGCAAGTTGCCGCTTCCAAAGCCCTCGAGAGATATTGATATTTTTTTTAAGATTAGTTAGTGTGGGATGAGGCGCTGGCTGTGGCGTTAGCGTTTTGAAATGAACTAGAGGAGGATGAAGAGCTCGAACTTGTAGTGGAATTGGCGTTGGCATTGCTCCAGGCAGACGCGCTAGATGATGCTGGGGCGGTTGGCAATAATTGATAGATTGTTATTATTTTTTTCACCGTTGTTTGCTTTGTATTTGTTTTGGCGTTCGTGGGAGATGCTGAAGCAACCGGAGTTGGACTCGGAGCGGTTGGTTGTGTTATTTGAGGTGAAGTTTCTTTACTGTCTGGGCAAGACCAGGATTGAGGGATAAAAACAAGCTGCTGTTTATTACTTAGTATTATATTTATCCTGGTATCTTTGTCATACTGTATTGGTAAATCATTTGGTATAAAAACGCTCATTATCTTGCCATTTACTGTCATCTTTACTTTTTTATATTTATTTTCATTTTCATTTTTTATAAGGGTAGTTTTGGTGGTTTTTGAGGCTGTTTCTTTTTTGTTTAAATATTTATTGATATTCAAACCGATTGCAACCAAAAGTAGTATTAGGGCGATACCTAAAAAAATCATTAAGCTTGTTCTTTTTTGGGTTTGAATACTTTCTCTAATTTCTTCGTACACAATATCCTCTCTGATATTTGGTGTTAATTATATCACACAGATTGTGTTCTGGCAATATATTTAATGACCGTTATACAAAAAAGAGGATTTGCTGCCCTCTTTCTTGTATAGTCGTTACTATTTTTTGAAGTCTTCTCTGATTTTCTTGACGAGATCGGAGGCTCCATTTTGTCCGCCCAATCCAAAGGCAAGGCCTATAGCAATTGCTAAGGCGGCAATTAATCCCGTGAACATTACGCTGATCAGATAAGTAGGAATACCTAGCTGGAAGAAAGCAGCAAAAGCGATGAATACATAAATAACCCAGCGGGTTATGCCGGCCAGCATTCTGGAGGTGGTCATTCCGATTCCAGCGGATCCTGCTTTGACGACTTGCGATAGCACATTAGCAAATAGTGTGCCAATTAATACGATAAGTGCAGTGATGATGACATTTGGTATGAACAACAGCAGTCGTTCCAATAGATCTGATATTGAATCCAATCCTAATATCTTGGCAGAGGGAATAAGAAAAATAACGATGGTGAGCCATTTTATGAAATCTGCCGAAACGGACTCTACCTTGAAGGTTATTCCTGCCTTTTTCATAACCTCTGTGAAGTGGATCCTATCAAAGAAGGTCTGCACTTTGAGCGCTTCCAGAATAGTGATAACTGCCCACTTTAGTAATCGCGCGATAATTAAACCAACTACAATAATTAATACAGCGCCGATTAGGCGGGGGGTAAAATCAACTATCCTGTCCCAATACTTACTAACGTCATCTATGGTTGTGTTGTACCAATCTGAAAGCATTGATAGCTCCTTTTGTTAGATTAATAAGTTATCGACCTTTGTGCTCATCATACTACGCAAAATAATGTTGTCAACATTTTTATTGAACTGTCCATTGAAAGCTTGCTAAACCCCAAGTGAGAAGCTCTTTACTTAGGCGGGCACTTTCCGGTTTAGCAGGGTTGTATGTATTAAGCACAACGCTAATCAGCGTGTGTCCATCTTGTTTTGCAGCTGCCACTAAACTGTGCCCGGCTAATTCTGTATATCCGGTTTTGCCACCGATTGCCGATGGAAGATATAATGTTTCGGTGGGGACGACTAGCCGGTTTGTATTGATGAGATCATGGCGATATTTTCCGTCGGAAGAGAAAACGGTTTTTTGGGCTGTTAAAATAATTTCGGAAAAAGTTTTATTTCTCAAGCCGAAAGCCGTTAAATATGCGAGGTCGTGTGCGGTTGAATAGCCCTTATCGTCCAGTCCAGCCGGGCAGTAGAAAAAAGTATTATTCAAACCTAAGAGTTGGGCTTTCTGATTCATTTTTTCAACAAAAGGTTTAATATCTCCCTTTTTTGCTGTAGTCTCCAGGCTGGCTAGGGCATAAGCGGCATCATTACCGGAATCTAACAGCAGTCCATATAGTAGATTTTGAACTGTAATTTTTTCGTTTATGGAAAGTTTCATTCTTGAGCCGGCTATAGTGGCTGCACTTTGTGGTACTGTTACTATTTGGTTTAAATCATAATTATCTAGTGCGACTATGGCGGTCATGATTTTAGTTATTGAGGCGATAGGTACTCTATCGTGGGAATTTTTTTCATAGAGAGGATAGCTATTTTCCGAGTCTAGTAAAAAAATATTTTTTGCTGGTATATACGGGTCATTTATATCAGCTTTTCTTTGGGCAATTACGAGGGTGCTCTTTGGGGTTATGGTGGGCAAAATTGGCAGGAAAGATTTTATTGAAGCGGAAAGCGCTTGGGGTTCATTTGTTGATTGATTTTTGTGGGTTTTATTGGAGTTTATGAAGATTATCAGAATAACTACCAGGGCAATGCTGGTTATTTGCCAAATTGTTTTTTTGTATTTGTTGAATGGTTTGGAATATAAATGTCTTTGGGAATTGAAGTTTGATTTGTATGGTTGGTAAGGGTGTTTCTGGTAAAGCATTTTGCCTCTTATATTCTTGGGATAGCTTGAAAATTGTTTTTTAGGGTTTTGGTAATGGCGCAATGGATTTGTTCGATTTCCTGATCAGTGAGTGTTTTTTGTTGCGATTGGTAGGTTATATGAAAAGCCAATGATTTTTTGTTTTTTCCAAATCTGTCGTTGACAAATTCATCGAATAACTGGCAAAAAATTTCTATATTATCTAGTGATTGGTTGGTAATTGTTTTTATGATATCATCTGGATTAATTGACTGATCAATAATAATGGCTAAATCTCTTTTTATAGCAGGGTATTTGGATATTGGAACGTATTTTTGCTCCATTTTGGGAATAATATAGGAAAGTTTTTTGTTTTGCAGTGATTTTGAGATTTCTTCGAATGCAAATTCTATAAAGTATACTTTATTTTTTCTTACTTTATAATTTTTCAGTATGTTTTTAGGGATTTCTTGAGGCGTTTTGGGATTACTTAAGGTAGCGTTTAGCCACTTATTTATTGTATCGCTCTGAGAAGTTATATCTTTTCCCGCAAATATTATTCCGACTTGTATTTGTTCTTTATTAATTTGAAAAATACTGCCGATTTCGAATAGAGCAACTTCGTTGAATGATGGATTTTGGGCTACCGCAAGAAGCATATCGGGTAAGAGCGATGGTCTTAGGTATTGAAATTCTTCCGAGAGGGGGTTGCTAGCTTCGAGGCAATCGGAGGATGAGAAGCCGGCATTTGTAAGATTTCTAAGCGAAAGGAATGAATACCCATCAATTTCGGTTAAGCCTAAATTAATGAGTGTATCTTTTGTATGTTCTATTCCATCAAATGTTGTGTGCTGATCTTCGGGTTGGGTTGGATTGAGAGTGGTTCTGGGGAAATCGTTTATTATTTTACAGCGGGCGATTTCTTCAAAAACGTCCTCTTTAATATTTATATCAAAGCGCCAGGAAGGCGCGGTAGAAGTAAATATGTTGTCATTTTCGATGGTTTCTATCCCCAAGGCGTTTAGCCAATCGAGTACCTGCTCCTTTTTTATTGAGATACCTAAGAGCGTTTCTGCTTGTTTGATTGTCCATTGGATTGTTTTTGATGTGTCTTTTGGTGGGTATATATCTATCAACTGACTTACTTCTCCACCGCACAGATCCAAAATCATAGAAATGGCTCGATCTAGGCAGTCTTTGTTTTTTATATAATCTACACCTCGTTCATAGCGGTAAGATGCTTCTGTTGTAAGCTTGATGGTTTTGGAAGATTTTCGAATTAGTTTAGGCGGAAAGACAGCTGCTTGCAGGAAAATATTCTTTGTAGTTTTGGTTGTTTCGCACGATGAACCACCCATAATTCCAACAAGATCAACTATTTGGTCGTTGGACTCGGCTATTATAATATTTTCGTTGAGTGCTCGTGAAATTCCATCTAGCGTTGCGATAGTTTCGCCTTTCTTGCCGCAACGAAGAGAAAATTTTGGGCCGAGTTTATCAAGATCAAATGAGTGAAGTGGTTGTCCGGTTTCGATCATTATATAATTTGTGATGTCAACTACATTATTGATTGAGCGAATGCCGACCGAATTCAATCTTTTTTTTAGCCAATCTGGTGATGCTCCGATTTTAATATTCTTTACTACGTAACCGGTAAATCTAAAAATCAGCGAGGGGTCGGCAGTTATTTTAAGTACTGTTTCTTGTTTTGGTGTAATATTTTTGATTGGCAGTGGATTTAATTTTGTGTTAGTTAGGGCTGAGAATTCTCGCGCAATTCCATAGATCGAAAGCCAATCTGGGCGATTGGAGGTTACTTCTGCATTCATAATTTGATTTTTAGTATTCTCAATTGTAAGTCCGGCCAGAGTTAGTATCTGGGCAATTTGATAGTCGTTTTTATCTATCGATATATATTCATTTAACCAATCAATTGGGATTAACATTAATCCTCCGGATTTAGTATTAATGGGTTTTTTAAAATTGATCCAGAAAGCGAAGATCGTTCTTATGTAAAAGTCGAATATCATCTATTCCGTAATAACTCATTAGGAATCTATCTAGACCGATCCCAAATGCAAAGCCTTGCCAATCGTCGGGATTAAGTCCCATGTTTGTTAAAACTTTGGGATGAATCATGCCTGCTCCTGCCATTTCCATCCATTTGCCTTTCCATTTGAGATCCATTTCTACACCCGGCTCAACAAATGGAAATAGATGAGGACGGAACCGTACTTCAGTTTTTTCACCCAATAATTGTATGAAAAGATCTTCTAATGTTCCGAGTAAATCAGTTAGCTTGGCATACTTATCAATAGCAAAGCCGTCCAATTGATAGAAAATTGCTTCATGTGTTTGGTCAGTTGCTTCGTTGCGGTAAATTTTTCCGGGCATTATAAAGCGCACTGGCGGCTTGCGATTCTGCATTATTCTTGCTTGAAGTGTGGTGGTATGGGTACGAAGCAGTGTACCGTTGGTCAGCCAGAAAGTATCTTGTGTGTCACGCGATGGGTGATCGGCAGGTACGTTGAGAAAATCAAAATTGTTCCATTCTGTTTCAACTTCAGGTCCTGTGGCGACTTCAAAGCCGTTTTTTTCAAAAATTGAGACAAGATTACGAATAAATTGAGTCATTGGGTGTAGATGGCCTTTAGTTTTGGGTTGGTTTTGGTTTTCCATTGGGCCTCGCTTTAAAATACAACTCTGATATAGAGACGGTGGCAATAATTAATATGGCATCGATTGAATTTAATATGCGCAAAAGTTTTAATGAAAGTAAGAGGGTGAGGGCAAGGGTGATCATTATGCTGTGACGCACTATTATTGGTAGATGGACGAGTTGTCCATTTGATAATTTTTTTTTCGCAAAATATTCAATAAACACTAGAGTACCGCTTAACCACAGGAATAAGCTAGAGACAAAGCATATATAGCTTAGTTTATCTGCACTTGTTGGGTCGACATTGAATAATATTACTATCCAGATACCAAAAGCGAATAGGCTGATACTAAATATTGTGAAAAGAGTAGTTTTATTTTTCATCAATTTTCTCCAGCATTTCTTCAATATGGGCGATAGTATCATCCTCTTTGAGGAAAGAAAGACGAGGTATGTATTTAAATTTTATTCGCGGACGAAGTAATTTTCGAATTTCAGGGGTGTGTTTTTTAATTTGGTTTATTATATCTTCTTCCCCATCGATCCATACTCGAGCCGTTGACAGATCGGGGCTGATCTGAACATCTGTTAGGGTGACGATTCCCCACTCTTTTTCACTTAGGTCTAGTAAAATTAAACTAAGTTCGTGTCGGAGGGTTTCGTTGATTTTTTGTAGTCGTGTAGTCATAAATTGATTATACCATAAGATGGTGATCAATATAAAATTAAAAATACCACATGAATGTGGTATTTTTAATTGGCTAACGTTTTTGCCATTGAGGAGCTTTTCTCGCTCTTTTTAATCCGGGCTTTTTGCGTTCTTTCTCTCTGGGATCACGGGTGGTGAGGCCTGCTTTGCGGAGAGTTGGCTTAAGACTTTCGTCATGGGCAATGATCGCCCGAGATATAGCAAGAGCTATTGCATCGGTTTGACTACTCATTCCCCCGCCTCGGACCATAACACTAATATCAAATTTTCCGAATTGTCCCGTAAGTATTAATGGGTTGGTGATCTTATCTTCTATTTTATCTATTTCCTGATTATTGATAGTCAATTTGCCTTTACCGGGTGTAAGTCTTGCCTGGGCAGTGGCTGTTTTTCTTCGTCCTATTCCGACGACGTATTTATTATCAGAAGTCTTTTTGGTATTTGCCATTACTGCTCCTTACTTGCACTATCTGCATGAATTTTGAGACGGTTCATCCACAGTCTTCTTAGTTTATTTTTTGGCAACATTCCATGGACTGCATGGCGGATTAGTTCGGTGGGATCTGAATTCATTATTTCGTTGGCGGTTTTCTGTCGAATTCCCCCAGGGTAGCCAGTGTGTCGGTAATAAATTTTCTTGCTTAGTTTATTTCCCGTGAGCCGTATTTTTCTCGCATTCTCTACAACTACCGTATCGCCAACATCTAAATTTGGGACGAATTCAGGCTTCTTTTTGCCGCGTAGAAGATCGGCAATCTCACTGGCAAGCCGTCCGAGAATTTTGTCGGTTGCATCTATTTGATGAAGTTGTCTTTGTATTTGGTTTGGCATTGCCATTTCCTTTTTACTAGGGTGTTTTTTTAGTTTTAATCACTTTGTCTGTTTTCGACTGGACAGAATCTTCTGTTTTACTTTCGTCTTGGATTAATTCAACGATTGTCATTTCAGCAGCATCACCAGTTCGCTTGCCATAATGGTATGATTTAGTAAAACCGCTTGTCCTTGTAGTAAAGCGAGGAATCAGAATTTCTTTTATTTTTTTGGCGGCGTTATCATCAAAAACATAAGCCATTACTTGTCGGTACGATACAAGATTGTTTTTCTTGGCAGTTGTAATCAAGCGATCAATTTCTTTTTTAACTTCTTTGGCTTTTGGTCGGGTGGTGGTTATTCGTTCATAGAGAATTAGAGAAGTCACAAGATTTCTCAGTAGGTGCTCCCGATTTGCTTTTTTGCGGCCCAATTTACGTTCCATGCTTCTCCTAGATTATTCTTCCCGGTTTTTCCTAGATGATTTCTTTGCTGTTTTTTCTTCTTTAGCTTTTCTGGGTTTTCTAGGTTTCTCTTCCTCAATCATCTCTTCTTGCTCCGGTTCATAATTATTCACCTCGGGAGCTTCTTCAACTATTTCTATCTCTTTCTTTTCAGTTTTGAGCTCGGATATAATACCAAAGTGTTCTACAAGAATCTTCGCCGCTTGCTCTAGTGCATCTATTGGTTTGATTGTGCCGTCCGTTGTTAAATCTAATGTGAGTTTGTCGAAGTTGGTCATTCGTCCTACGCGGGTATTTTCTACTTCATAATGAACTTTTTTCACGGGTGTAAATATGCTGTCTATGGCGATTGTTCCTAAGGGAAGTTTATCGTCTTTCTTTAATTCGGTTGGGAGGTATCCCCGTCCTTTTTCAATATAAGCTTCTAAATAAAGCTTCCCATTTTTATCTAGAGTGGTAATGTGATAGTTCGGATCGACAATCTCTACTTGTGGGTTGGGCTTAAAGTCTTTAGCTTTTACCTCGCCCGACTTAGTTGCCTCGAGGGTAATAGTTGTTGGTTCGTCTCCGTGGAGTTTAATCCGCATACCTTTTAGATTTAATATTAGATCAACTACATCTTCTTTAACTCCAGGAATTGTCGAAAATTCGTGGGTAATGCCATCGATTTTGATATAAGAAATGGCGGCACCGGCGAGTGAGGATAGTAAAACACGACGCAAGGAGTTGCCGATCGTGACTCCATAGCCTGGCGAAAGAGGTTCAAGCACAAAGGTAGCAGCATTCTCGTCGGTTTGCGCCTGTTTGATCTGTAGTAAATTGATTTCCGGTAGGGTAAATTCCATAATTTCTCCTCTACTACTTAACGAGAGTAGTATTCTACAATTAATTGTTCATTAATATCTAGCGGCATTTCTTCTCTGGAAGGAAGATTAATTACTTTCCCTGTCTTAGTTTTCTTGTCAAGTGAGAGCCATTTTGGTGTTTCGGCTTCGTAGATTTGATAGTCTTCTATTTTTTTGGGCTGAATAACATCATTTTTTTCAACGATGTAGGATGAAATATTTAAAATTTTTCCGTTGATGTTGATTTTGCGATGATTAATCAGTTGTCTTGCGTGGTGTCGGGAAACCGCAAGTCCTAATCGGTAAACAATATTATCGAGACGTCTTTCTAGTAATTGAAGTAGAATCTCACCTGTTGATCCTTTTGCCCTTGCGGCGATGTTATAGTAACGGCGAAATTGTTTTTCCATAACGCCATAAGTATATCTTGCTTTTTGTTTTTCACGAAGTTGACGCCCATAATCTGAAGATTTAATTGTGCTCCATTTTTGGAAGTCGATTTCTTTAAATTTTCGGCGCTTGGTAACCATTAGACTCTCCTCGGTTTTTTGGGTCGGCAACCATTATGGGGAATTGGGGTGGTGTCTTTTATTGAATTGACAGTGATGTTTGAGCCCTTGAATCCACGTACAGCGGCTTCACGTCCTGATCCGACGCCAGATACCAGAACATCTACGGTCTGTATATTGTATGGCTCTGCCTTATCGAGAGCAGTTTTAAGTGTGACTTGAGCTGCATATGGGGTAGCTTTCCTTGCTCCCTTGAAAGCATTGTGACCGGAACTTGACCAACTCAATACATTGCCTACCATATCGGTAACGGTTACTATTGTGTTATTGAAAGAAGATTGGATATATACTCGAGCATTGGTAACAACTCTGATTATCTTCTTTTTCTTTAATGTCTTTTGTTGAGTGGCGGCCATTGGTTTACTCCTAAATTTTATGTTTTCTCGGCTGATTTACGTCTTCCGCTGCCAACGGAGATTCTTTTTCCTCTTTTGGTGCGGGAGTTAGTTTTTGTTCGTTGACCTCGGACAGGCAGACCTTTAGTATGGCGTAATCCACGGTATGCATTAATCTCTTTTAGGCGTTTAATGTTTTGGGTAACTGCCATTTTGGCTTCGCCCTCAACTTTGTAATTTCGGTCGATTATTTCTCTAATACGGTCAATTTCCGAAGTAGCTAATTCGTTGGTGTGGGGATTATTTTTAATATTGGCTTGGCTCAAGATTTTCTTGGCGGTAACTTGACCAATACCGTAAATATAAGTTAAGGCAATTTCAACTCTTTTGTTGTCGGGGATATTAATTCCTGCAATACGCGCCATAGTTCTCCTTATCCCTGTCGTTGTTTATGTTTGGGATTTTTTTTACAAATAACATAAACCGTACCGCCTCGTCGGACTATCTGGCAATCTTTGCATATTTTTTTAACTGAAGGTTTGACTTTCATATTGATTCCTCTTTTTGTAGTCGTCGTACGATGCGACCTCGAGTCAGATCGTATGGAGAAAGTTCAACAAGTACTCTGTCTCCGGGGAGTATTTTAATATAATGCATGCGGATTTTACCTGAAATGTGGGCTAGGATGACATGAGGTTTGTCTGGCTTACCGATTTGCACTCGAAATTGTGCGTTTGGTAACGCTTCGTCAATATATCCTTCTAGCTCAACGACTTCTTTTGACATAGTTTGAATAGATGTTCTCGTGGTTATTAATACAAATAATCCGCCAACTGTGTTGACGGAAGTTATGGTAAATAATTATTTAAATCCACAACTCTTCCGAACAACTAGTATAATAATACAAGATTATTTTCTATTTGTCAACAGCTTCTGGTTTTTATGGATAAGCTTTAATGGGTTCAAACCGATGGTATCGTTGAATTGCTATATCAAAGGTAGATATAGTTTACCGATCTCATTATATCGTTTTGGTTCTTGCATTTTATTCATCCTTCTTTTCTAGATTATTATGATAGAATAATCTAGAGAGGCAGACAATGAATCGAATTGATTTTACTAAAAAAATAATTGGGTTGGCGCCGATGGCAGGATTTACCGATAAACCGTTTCGTCAACTAGTGAAAAGTTTTGGTTGCGATCTCGTTTATACCGAGATGATATCGGCTAGAGGTGTGTTTGAAGACTATAAAGAGAACGGATTTAGTAAGTCATTGAAATTGGCAGAGTTTGAAGATGCTGAAAGACCGATTTTAGTGCAGATATTTGGTCGTGAGCCTAAGATAATGGCTGAGGCGGCTAAGATTATATGTAATAAGTTCGATCCCGATGGTATAGACATCAATATGGGATGCCCGGCACCAAAGATTGTTAAGAATAGTTACGGTTCTGTTTTAATGAATGAGCCTGAGCTTGCAGGTCAGATAGTTAAGGTCGTAAAGAGAGCTAGCGGTAATCGCTTGGTTACTGTTAAGACACGTCTTGGGTGGAAGGACTCTAAGGGAGTTGGTGATTTTATTTTGACTCTAGAGGATGCAGGAGCTGATTTGATAGCTTTGCACTGCAGAACTAAGATGCAGGGTTTTTCTGGGGATCCAGATTGGGATGCTGTTAGGCAAATAAAAAAAAATATAAAGATACCTATATTGGTTAATGGAGGTATAAAAAAATGGCAAGATGTGGACAAATGCTTAAGTGCATCAGATGGCGATGGAGTACTAATTGGCCAGGCTTCTCTTGGTCGCCCGTGGATATTTCAAGAAATAAGGGAAGCGAGGTCTATAACATTGTCGTATGATGAGATTACAAAGATATGTCTTCAACATGTTTGTCTGCATCGGGAAAATTGTGGGAATTTTGTGGAATTAAAAAAACATCTACTTCATTATTATAAGGGAATAGCTAATTGCGCTAAGGTTAGGGAAAAAATATGCCAATGCAATGATGTGAAAGAATTTTTGTCTATTGTTGGTACTTTCGGCAGTCAATGAGCTATAATTGTATTTTTAAGCATTACAGATTTAATATTTTCTTGTATACTTAAATTTGGAGAGATAAATGGAAGAGACTAATTTATTTCACAAGCCCGTTTTAGCTGATGAAATTGTCGAATTATTGAATGTATTGCCGCAGGGTGTATATGTTGATTGTACTTTAGGCGGCGGCGGCCATACTGCTTTGATAGCAGAGAGATTATTTGAGAATGGAAGGGTCATTGGAATTGATCGGGATAGTGAGGCAATTTTTGCCGCTCAATCAAATTTACGCAATTATGGTGATAGAATTATATACGAAAACAATAATTTCGTTGATTTAAAGTTGATTATTAATCATCTTGGTTTTTCGGCGGTGGATGGTATACTAATTGATCTTGGAGTCTCTAGTTACCAGATCGATAAAGTAGAGCGGGGATTTAGTTTTCGAGAAACTGAGGAGAATTTACGGCAAAAGCTTGATATGAGGATGGATCAACGGCAGAGTCTATCTGCGTATGATGTAGTAAATAAATATCCAGAGAGTAAGCTTTCGGATATATTTTTTAAATATGGCGAGGAGCCATTTTCGCGAAGAATTGCCCATCGGATTGCGTTAGAAAGAGAACCGAGACCTATAATAACTATTGGAGATCTATTAGATATTGTCCGAAAAGCTACTCCGCCTAAGTATCGTTTTTCAAAACGCGGTGGGACTTACGCAAGTAAAATATTTCGTGCAATACGAATGGAAGTGAATAATGAATTGGGGGCGCTTGAGGAGGTTATCCCCCAAGCTGTTGATTTGTTAAAACCAGGAGGTAGGTTGTTTATTATCACTTTCCACTCGCTCGAAGACAGGATCGTAAAGCATACATTTAAGAATATGTCATTGATAGAAAATCCGGTTGTCCGTTTGATTACTAAAAAGCCGATATTGCCAAAAGAGAGTGAACTCGAAGGTAATGCTAGGGCAGCGAGTGCTAAGTTGAGGGTAATTGAAAAAGTATAGTTAATGGCAATAGATTTTCAGGAAGCAAGAGATTTCAGGATTTCTATGTTTCTTTTGTCAGGACCATCATTGTTAAAACCGGGGACTTCTAGGATGAAGGGAATTTCTGACAACGCTGGAAGGTGGAGTAGTTGTTTGAATGCCTGAGAGCCAATCTTCCCTTCGCCAATATTTTCGTGACGATCTACTTTGGAGTTCAGGCCTGATTTAGAGTCATTGCAGTGGATTACTTTAAGGTATTTAAGATCTATTTGCGAGTCAAATTGTTGTAGAATTAATTTAGGATCTGAACTTAGGTCGTATCCTGACTCGTATATATGGGCGGTATCCAGACAGACGCCCATTCTCGATTTTTCGTTGATTCCATTTAGTATTTCATTTATTTGGCTAAATGTGGAACCGATACAGTTTCCTTGTCCGGCGTTGGTCTCAATAATCAATAAACTCTTTGGGTTAGAATGTTCTAAGACATTGTTTATATGTGTAATTATACGGTTTTTAATTTGGTTGAATGTTTTGTTTTTGCTTGAGCCAATATGAAAAATAACACCAACACAGCCTAACTTAGCAGATGTGTTTAAGTAATCTATTAAAGATGCCTCTGATTTGTTAATTAGCTCGGAATTTTCCGAGGCCACATTTACCAAGTAAATAGAGTGGGCAAAGATAGGATGGATGTTATTTTTTGAGGCTAATTTTTTAAAGTTAGCTGCCTCATCATCGGTGATTTTAATTAGATTCCAGTTTTTGGGAGCTGAAAGAAATATTTGGATTGTGTTAGCACCAATAGCAAGTGCACGTGGAATGACGTTTATAATTCCGCCGGCTATACTAACGTGCGCACCAATTCTCATTTTATTCCTTATTTATTGTGGTTTCTTGAGGATTTGTTGTGGTACTGGATTGAGAATGTTCGGCATCCAATAATATAGCTTCTTCTGCTGACTGGTTAATAGTATGATTTGCCAAGTTCATTATTTCCAGGTATTGTTGTTTATCGGAATCGCTTATGATTGAATGTATTGCTTCTAAATGTTTTGTCGTATCCGTAGTTAGGTCGGTAAAGGTTGCGTTTTCAATACTGACATTGCCAATTTTTGAGCTTGCTTCTTTGTCTGATGGACTACCGAACTTTTCAAGGTAATCTTTTGCAACTTCTCTAACAATAGTATTTCGCGTGGTACTATCCGGACAGAGTTTTTCGAGCGTCTCTTTGAATTCGTGATATTGTTGCTGTGCTTTGGCAATATGATCCCAGCGTCCTGTTTTTTCTTTGTTTTGAGGATCGGAGAAATAGAGGGTCCTAATTAATTCTGTTTGCCCGACTTTTACATCGAACGAGCTATATTGCTTTCCACTATGCATCTCAGTTTTTATCTGGCTGGGCAGCAGGAATTTTATCGCTTCAGCTTTAGCGGCCATATTAATCCCCTGCTGTCTCTGCAGGGATTCTTGGGCTGAGCCGGCTTCTACTCGCGAACCGGCGGAAAAAAGTAAAAATGCTCCCATCGTAGGAGATAACGCTTTCATTCTACCTGTAATCGAGGATATGAATCCTGGTCCATCTGATTCAAGGATATTCCCTTCTGGCAAGGTAGGTTCTGGTTTGGTGGAGGAGTTAATATCTTTCTCTGATGCCGATGCGGCTGAAGCTGGGTTGCCATCGTGGTCATCTGAATCAGTAGATTTAGTATGAGCAAGTTGATTATCTTGATCCAACTCAGCGGATTCCCGGTAATCTCCGAATCTGGGTTTAGTAGGATCTTCGTCGGCATGAGCATAATGATCTATCTCGTAGGTTACACCTGGCAGTTTTTTTTCAAATATTTCCCTATCCTCAGGGTTTTGATCTAGAACTACAATTAATGATTGAAGTGAGGATTTACTAAGTGTCTGCAGGTAATCGAGTATTTTTTCCGGGCTATTATTTGTGGCAAAATCAATAACTACGTCTGGTTCTATATTCAGCGATTCGACTTTGGTGTCAGGTTGACTCTCTGGGGTTTGGCTGGCTACGGATGGAGATGTACCTTCGAAAGTCCGTTCCTCTGGTAATGTTGTGGTAGTTAGAGGTGTTGATGCTTCGTGGTGAGCAGAATCAATACTCTCATCTTCCCTGTCTAAAGTATTATCAGTGGTTTCTTCGCTTGTAGTTAAATGATTGATCGCTGATTTATCTGTTGTTTTGTCGGAGATTTCACTATCAAAGCGATTATTTCTGTGCTCGGTAAGTTGATGCTCCTCGTCAGCTTTAGGGAGATAGGTTTTTGTTTCTGTTTCCATTATTTCCCCCTTTATTACTTGGCGATAATTTCGATATCCGAAACACTTTTTGATATTTCAATATCTATTTTTTTGTGTTTATCCATAAGGACTCCTTGTGTGTTGATTTAATTAATCATATCAGAAATCACAATACTCGGCAATTGAATTTCTCATAATTTATTTTGTATGTTTTGGTATAGTTCCATTAGGCGCCTTTTATAGGTGTTGGGATCGTTTTGTTTTAGGGCGATATCTCTCTGCTTGCGGGCAGTTTCCCTGAGATGATGGGGATCATCAAGTAATTTGAGTATTGTGCTTGCCCAAATTTGCGGTTGGGGTGGCAGTATTAGTTTGGGGTTATCAAGATTCTCGGCTAAAGCAGTGTTTTCCATAACCAAAGGCACCGACTGCGCCAGTTGTGCTTCTACTCGAATTAATCCTTGTGTTTCTGTGAGGGAAGTAAAAATTTGTACTGTTATAAATTGGGAAACTTTTAGAAGTTGTTCATTGGGTTTAGCTGGAAGAAATAGTATATCATTAATGACTTCTTTTTTGGTGGCTAATTTTTTTAATAAATCTTCATATCCTTGAGCTCCCGGCCCAATTACTACCAATAAAGGTCTTTTCTCTTTGATAACTTTTTTGTTATTACATAAAAGGTTAATTTGGGCCATTATTTCAATAGCAAAGTCAAGATTTTTTTCTGGTGATTTCCTGCCAAATGCGCCTATGAGCGGTCTGTGTCTCGACTCGGACGGCAGTTCATTTGTAC
Organism: bacterium; assembly: GCA_030647355.1. GTDB lineage: Bacteria > Patescibacteriota > UBA1384 > VFKW01 > VFKW01 > JAUSIS01. The sequence continues at coordinate 256,465 of JAUSIS010000006.1, read as the reverse complement.
GGAAATTGTGTTCTTCCAGCTCTTTTTCTTGGCTGTTCATGAGATCGAACGGCCAAACTATGCTTGGTATGATAATTATTTTCCCAGTATAGCCAGTAAAGTCTCGATAGCGCTTTTCATACCATAAACTGGCGCATGTTACTGTTGCGGCATGATCGGCAACATAGCGGCTTCTTTTTGCTTGATTTTTTTTCATGAAGTTTCTAAGTAGAGAGATGTGGATTCGGTCGTCTAGGTAATGTTCATCGTATGTATGTAATGTTAGGATATAGGGAATGTTTGCTTTTAGACAGGCCATAGCAACTTGCTCGCCAGTCAGTTGGGTGCCTTGTATATGAGGATAGCATGGCTGAATATTTTTCAGATAGCTTGTTAGGCGACGATTGATCGCTTTTCCCAGTAGTGGGAAAGAATATGGCAGTGCGAAACGATATCCTTCATCAATAGTGGCTAGCCATGACGGTATCCATCTTGCCGAGAGTCCTAAGGAGGGCAATTCATAGACATTTTCCTGTGGTTTGTTTTTGGGCTTATTTGGGCAGATATATATATAATCAGCATCAGTTAATCCAAGGGCTTTCCGCATGTTAGTTACTGCCGTTGTAACTCCATTAAGCAGACCGGTAGGCGGATTTTCGGACGCATATATGATTTTGTTCAATTTTTTCCTTATTATCCTGATTACTTAACACTGTGTTAGTATACGTCCTCCGAGGTCTGTCACTGCAACGGTATGTTCGAAGTGAGCCGTTGGTGAGCGATCTACCGTAACAACTGTCCAGCCATCTAGTAGAGTGGTGACTTCTGGTTTTCCGAGGGTAATCATTGGCTCAAGAGCAATGACCATTCCTGTTTTAAGAATAGGACCAGTTCCGATATTACCAAAGTTGGCTATTGCGGGTTCTTCTTGAAGCTCTCTACCGACTCCATGTCCTGTAAGATCGCGGACTATACCGTAACCAGCTTTTTCAATAACTTTTTGGATTGAGTTTTGTACATCTCCTAGGTGTATGTTTGGCTTTATAGTTTGAATTCCGGCTGCAAGAGCGGCTTTAGCTGTGTCGAGTAAATTTATGAGCTCGAGAGTGATTTGTCCTACCGGTACGGTAATGGCTGTATCATTATGGAAATCTTTGTATTTCATACCAATATCAATGCCAACAGTATCTCCATCTTTAAGTATTCGTTTGCCCGGAATTCCATGAACAACTTCGTCGTTGACGGAAGTACAGATGGAGGCGGGAAAACCGGAATGGTGTAGGAATGAGGGATAACCGCCTGATTCAGTAATTTTTTTGTATGCAAATTGATCCAGCTCATAAGTTGTTATACCTGGCTTAACTATAGAGACTAGCTGATCGCGAATTTTGGCAAGGATCCGGCCGCCGGTCGCCATTATTTCGATTTCTTGAGGCGATTTAATGCTAATCATTTTCGATTGCTTTCTTTATCTCGGCTGATACATCTTCAATTGATTGTTCTCCGTTGATCTTAATAAGGCGTGATGATTTCTCATAGTAATCAAGAATTGGTTCGGTTTCCTTATAATATGAATCGAGGCGCTGAGTAATGGCTTCAATATTATCGTCACTTCGGATGACAACATTACCCCCGCATTGCTCGCAAATCCCTGTAGTAGAGCTAATGTCGGAAGGAAGGTAGGGGGTTTGGCATTTTGTGCATGTATGTCTCTTGGTGAGACGATCTATGGCGGACTGCCGACTAATGTTGATATTTATGGCTTTAGGCAGGGCTAGATTTTCCTTGGCAAAAATCTGATCCAGTATTTGAGTTTGCTTTAAAGTTCGAGGTGTCCCATCGATTAGAAGCCCCCGGGTTCTATCTGATGCTTGCAGTTCGTTGTGGAATACTTCTATTAGTAACTCGTCTGGTACAAGGATTCCATTATCAATTAAATTTTTAATTTTTTGCCCAAGCGGGCTTGGAATGGTGGATATTTGCCGCAGCAAATTTCCACTACTGAGGTGTTGGAGGTTGTATGTTTTAGTTAAAAACATAGCTTGCGTACCTTTGCCACTCCCCTGCGGACCTATCATTACAAAATTCTGAAGAGTTAGCTCGGTGTTATTTTTTGTATTGCCCATATGCCCTCTTTTCCTTTTTGAACTGGCTGGAATAGATCGATCTGGTAATGTTTTTCTAGGTGGGTAGCATTAACAATCGCTGTTCCGTCAGCCTCGTTTTTACTAATGAACTGGAAGGTATCACTTGCGCTTAACCCATAAATATTAGCAGAATCTGTTTTGGCTACCGTGGCAGGATCGAGGTATGGGGCTGGCGAAAGTCTGGTTGATTCGTCTTGGAGTTGTGTTGATTTTTGCCCGTCAATTTTGTACTCGACGAATATTTTTTTACTACTCTCATCGTAGGAAGGTATGATTAATATTTGTCCTTCTTTAATTTGGTCACCACTTTCTAGGTTATTGATTTCGGATAATCTGGTCCAGTTCATATTTAACTTGCTGGCGATGCCAGATAAAGTTTCTCCGGCTCCAACTATATATGTTTGTGCTGGATTAGATGGCCTCCCTGAACTAGCAGCAGGCTGTGTGTAGGCACTATTAGGAGCAGCGGAGGTTTTAGGGCTATCAGATAAAGTATTATTTTCTTTATCGGTGATCGTCTTCTGCTTCGGTTCAGTCATTTTATCGGCCTGTTTGATAGTGGATGCTTCCTGACTTTTGAGATAGTAGTAGACGGTGCTGCCGGCCAAGGCAAAAACCAGTCCTAGGGTGGCAATATTTAGGATTTTAGTTTTTGCAGAACCCATTTGTACCTCGCTCAAATTAATATTTTTCGTAGGTTCGCATGAGCATTTCAGACTGAAGTTGGCGCATAGTCTCGATAATTACCGAAACAACAATCAAGATACTAGTGCCACCCAGCTGAATTGTACTTAAATTTGGATAGAGCGCACTGACGATGAACGGAAGTACTGCAATGAAAGCCAGAAAAATTGCTCCGGTTAGGGTAATCCGACTGATAATGTATGACAGATAATTTGAAGTTTCTCTCCCAGGGCGCATACCAGGAATGAACCCACCATTTTTTTGCAGATTCTCGGCAACTTCTTTCGGTTTGAATACTATATAGGTATAAAAGTATGTAAAGGCCACTACCATTATGAAATATAGAGCGCCATAAAAGAAGTTGTTGTTATTGAAAAGATCATAAATAGTATTGCCGATGTTTTTTAAAAATTCCGATCGCGCCGTTGTTAGGAATTGGGCTAGAACGGGGGGGAATGTTACCATACTCAAAGCGAAGATTATTGGTATAACGCCTGCAGAGTTTATTCGCAGGGGCAGGTGTGTTTCAACCCCGCCATATGTGCGGGTTCCTTTAATACGCCTAGCATACGAGATAGGTATTTGCCGTTCTCCTTCGGTCATTAGGATAATAAAAGCTATAATAAGCAGTACGGCAATTATTGTCATTATCGCTACAAATAGGAGTGGTGCATGGTTTAATTCTAGGACATTTCTAGTATTAGCTATCTGACCCGGTAATCCGGCAATAATACCGAAAGCGATTATTAAAGAAATTCCATTACTTATCCCACGTTCGGTAATGATTTCTCCAATCCACATAACTAAAATTGTACCAGCAGTAGCAATAATTAAAAGGATTAATAGTTGAGAGAAGCTTAGGCTACCAACTATTTTTTGAGATTGCAGTAGTTTTATCATGCTCCATGATTGGATAATTGCTAGAGGTACTGTGATAAGCCTACTATAATAATTTAGTTTTTGGCGTCCCTGTTCGCCCTCTTTAGATAAAGCCTCGACTGAAGGTACGATCATTTGCAGTAACTGTATAATGATTGTGGCGGTAATATAGGGACCAACGCCCATTAGAATAATGGAAAAGTTCTCCATTGTTCCGCCAGTGAACATGTTCAGGATACCTAAGAATGGATTGTTTGAAAAAAACTTTTGCAGATTTGACGTATCAATAAAAGGGAGCGGTATGTGGGCTAATACTCGGATGATCAAAAGTAGACCGATAGTAAAAAGTATTCGGTTACGAAGATCCTTAAGTTTCCAGATTTTCATTATATAGTTGATCATAGTGTTCCTGGTTAATGTAATTTTATATAGGTTTTTTCTATATTAAAGAATATTAAACTTGAAAATAAGCGCCTACTTTCCTGTTAAATTATAGCAGTTTCAGATTGGATGTCAATTTTGAGTTATGTAATCACCAATGTAATTATATTACTTTCTTTGCTATTGGTTTCAACGCTTATGTCGTATTTACCGACCATAATTGGAAGTACACCTATGGGCGTTTCTATGCTGGCAGGGAGGGGAAATTTTATTGTTGTGCTGTTTTGTGCTGGAATGTTTTTTAATATACCTTGACCAAAGTGGATAGTATTAGATTTAGTGAATCCACTGCCCGAAATAGTGATGTTTGCTTTACTTATTAGGCCTATTTTTTCCGGAGATATGGTGTTTATTTGTATACCTGACGTAGATCGAACTTGTTGCCCTAGGTATGTATACTGATCGGAAGTGCTAATTAAGTTGCCATTGAAGTAGGTGAAAATATCTACCTGTCCAGGCGGGTGCGGGGGCATCGTGGCTTTTAAGCTGGTTTCCGATGTAATTTTAATTGGAATTTTGAAAGATCGTTGATTAATATTGCTTTTCGATCCGATATAGAGCTGGATGTTGGAATTAAAGCCTCTGCCGGAGATTGTTATGATATTTTTTCCTTCGGTTGCTCCTTGTTTGGGGGAAAAGGATGATATCTCGAGCGGTATATATATGCCTGTTTTTGTAGTCCAATTGTTTTTTTGAATTTGATTTATTCTTTTTTCTTTCTGGGCAAATAGGTAGCCAACGATAATTATTATAATAGTGGCTGTAATTAGTAGTAAAGTGGGCAGAAGAGCTTTATTTTTTAAAAGTTTCTTATGAAATTTTTCAATGATATGCGATAAGTGTTTTATACTTTTCACTATTTCTCCTGAGTTAAGTTGTTACCAGGGGGAATAAGAGGGCATATAGTATTAATGTTACCAGCCAGTAGCCGCTGTGGATATAGGTAATCAGTAGCGTTTGCTTGGTGCGACTTGCGGAAGTAATTAAGGAAGCTGTTATTGATAACCATAGCAATAGGGAGAGGAAATATGGCATATAAGAAGACGCTAGGATAAATATTTTGAGAGTGTAACCGAAGGTGGTATAAATAAGGCAGGTTGTTAGAATATTTATGTAAGCAATTGCCCAGAGTATGATTTTATGTTCATTCCTCATATGTTGGGACTTTGCTTCCTGGTTTATGGGGTGGCGAAAAAGTATTTTATAGTAGAATATGCATATAATAAAGGCGATAATAGATACTATCACTATTGCATAATATAAATTCATAGTTCCCTCCTATTTAATTGTATATATTTTTCTTAAGAGGTCAATGACTTTACGATTTTAGCTGTCTGTTTTTCAGTCTGGTGGGATTTAGTAATTGATAGTTTGTCCGCCAGCTGTCTAGAGAGGAGAACACCTTCGAATTTCAAATGCTTTCCGGATAGTGGTTTGCCAATAATTTTTACTCCTGCAGATGGCAACTTATTTATTACTCCTTTACTAATTAGACTTTCGATATCGACAGTTTCATTTGTTTTATATAGGGATTCTATCTTGGTCAAATTTAAAGCAAGCGGTTTAATATTATGACTTTTGAAGCCACGTATTTTTGGTAATCTCTGAATAAGAGCTGATTGTCCTCCCTCAAAGCGTCGAGGAAGATTATAACCGCTTCTTGATTTTTGGCCTTTAGTACCTCTACCGGCTGTTTTTCCTCGGCCCGAAGCAATTCCTCGACCGACTCTAGAACTTTTTGGAGTGTTATTTGATTCAAGCGAGTTTAGTTTTATCATGATTACCTTTCTCTCTGACTCGTAAGCTCGATAAACAAGTTAGAGTGGTTCTGGCTATGTTAATTTTTGTAGCGCTCCCGATAACTTTGGCATTTAAGTCGCGAATTCCTGCCAGTTCAGCTACTGTTCTAACTGCACTACCGGCAATAATAGATGTACCTTCTTTGGCTGGTTTCATGATTATCTTAGCGCGATCCATCTTAATAGTGATCTCGTGAGGTATAGTACCGTTCACCAGGGCTATGTTGACCATATTCTTTTTTGCGTCTGTAGTTGCTTTGGCTACAGCGGTTGCGACTTCATTGGCCTTAGCCACACCCATTCCTACGCGGCCGTTCTTATTACCAATAATAACGAGTGTTCTAAATCTAATGCGTCGTCCACCTTTTACTGTACGGGAAATGCGATCCACTTGCAGTACAACTGAAGAATATTCAGATTGCGTTTCGGCTGGATTAACTGAAGGGCGGGGCCTCTTGTTTTTGGTTGCTTCTTGGGTTCTTTCCATTAAATCTCCTTAAAATCGCAAGCCGTTTTCTCTTATGCTTTCGGCTAGGTTCTTAACTTTACCGTGATATTTATAACCGCTTCTGTCGAATACTACTTTAGTAATTTTCTTCTCTTTTGCTCTTTCGGCTAGAAGTTTACCGACTTCCTTTGCTACATCGGCTTTTTGGTCTTTTAGCTCAAAGTCGCTGGCTGAAACGATAGTTTTGCTTTGGCTGTCGTCTATAAGCTGAGCATAAATATGATTCAATGAGACAAATACTGAAACACGCGGATGCACCGTTGTACCTTTGAGTTTAGAGCGGATTCTATTGTGTCTTTCAAGTCTAAGTTTATTTCGCGAAAGCATTATATCTCCTTAACCGCTTGTTTTAGTAGCTTTACCAGCTTTTCGTCTGACAATTTCGCCTAAATATTTAATACCTTTTCCTTTGTATGGTTCGGGCGGACGGACTTTTCTTATCTCAGCAGCTGTTTGTCCTACCTTTTGTTTATCTATACCGGAAACTGTAATTATAGTATTTTTTTCCACTTTGAACTCAATGCCTGGTAATGGGGTGATAGTTACAGGGTGAGTGTAGCCAACATAAAGCACCAGATTTGTTGCTTCCAATGCTGCCCTATAACCAATACCCTTGAGCTCCAATTGTTTTTGGAAACCTTCGGAAACGCCAGTTATCATGTTTGCAACCAAATTTCTGTTTAGTCCATAAACCGATTTAGTAAGTTTATCGGTTGATAATGGTTGCAGAGTGATAATGTTGTCTTTTTTGGTTATCGCAATATTAGGGTGGTGGCTGAAATCAAGTTCACCTTTGGGTCCTTTGACAGTAATATTTCGGCCGTCAATTTGGACTTCAATGTTTTCGGGGATTGCGATAGGTTTTTTACCAATTCTTGACATTAATACTCCTTTACCAGGCCTTGCAGATAATCTCGCCACCAACGCCTTTTTTACGGGCATCTCGACCACTCATTATACCTTGGGGAGTTGATAAAATTACAAGTCCATATCCAGAAAGAATCCGAGGAATTCGGCTCGAGGGAGTATATATTCTAAGCCCCGGTCTACTGACTCGTTCCAGACGCTGAAGTGCCGGCTGACCATTTTTGTATAACAGTTCAACGGTAATTTTGGGAAATTCTTTTTTATCCTTGGTTTTAAAATCTGCTATATATCCTTCTTTTTTTAGTATACCAAGTACTGCTTCGCGTAATTTTGAAGCTGGAATTTCAACGGTCTCTGAATGATTCAGTATGGCATTTCTTATTCTTGTAAGCATGTCGCCGATTGGATCTGTAATCATAAGTACTCCCTTACCATGAAGATTTAGTTACACCAGGTATTTCGCCGCGCGAGGCTCTCTCTCTAAAGCAGATACGGCAAAGTCCGAAGCCTCTTAGGTAGCCGTGTGGACGACCGCAGAGTTTGCAGCGATTTTTGCTCCGGGTCGGAAATTTAGGTTTTCGCATGGATTTTACTATCTGACTTGTCTTAGCCATTATTTCTCCTTACCAAACGGAAAGCCAAAATATGTTAACAAAGCTTTGCCTTCCTCTTTTGTCTTAGCAGAGGTTGTTATGCTGATCTGTAACCCGTGGGTGAATTCAACTGTGTCGTAAGGTATTTCGGGAAATACAGTATGTTCTTTAATTCCCAGCGTGTAATTTCCTTGTTTGTCGAAGGAATTTTGTGATATACCGCGAAAATCCCGGATTCTAGGTAGAGTAATGCTAACTAATCTGTCAATAAAGTCGTACATTTTTCTTCCACGAAGGGTGACAGAAACCCCGACTTTATCGCCTTCCCTTATTTTGAAGCCGGCAATTGATTGCTTTGCTTTATTGATAATTGGTTTTTGTCCGGAAATTATAGCTAGGTTGTTAATTATTTTTTCTAACTGTCCAGGTTGAGTAAGTGATTCGCCGACGCCAATATTAATAACTACTTTTTCAAGTTTTGGTGTTTGCAGTTTATTTTTATATCCAAATTGTTCTGTCATTTTATTTATTATTGTTTTTTTGTTCAATTCTTGTAATCTTGTCATTTTAGCTCCTGATCAACCGAGGCATTGCATTTTCGACAAATACGAAGTTTACCTTTCTCGGATAACTTGCAGCCTATTCTGACGGCTTTTGAACAGCTTGGGCAGATAATCAGTGCTTTCGAGATTGCGATTGGCTTGGTGATGTCAATTATGCCACCTTGTGGTTTACCGCGGGTCGGCTTAACGTGTTTTTTTACAATATTAATACCTTCAACAACAATTTTGTTTTCAGAAGATAGTGTTCGGATTACTTTTCCGGTTTTGTTTCTATCTTTACCCGTGATAACTAAAACTGTGTCACCTTTTTTTATTTTCATTACAGTACCTCCGGCGCTAAGGACACTATCTTGGCAAATCCGCGTTCGCGCAGTTCTCTGGCAACAGGTCCAAAGATACGTGTTCCTCTTGGGGTTTTATCGGGGTTTATCAAAACTGCGGCATTTTCATCAAAACGAATATTGGAGCCGTCTGATCGTAGGTATGGGTGAACTTGTCTGACGATAATAGCCCTAACAACATCTTTTTTCTTTGCTGTGCCGCGCGGGATGGCTACTTTAACAGAACATACTACCATATCGCCCAGCTTAGCAGCATTTTGTTTCTTGCCGCCGATAACTTTTATTACCATCAGCTCTCTTGCTCCTGTGTTGTCGGCTACTTTAAGTCGTGTATAAGGTTGAATCATTTCTTCTCCCCTTTGGGTAAGTTGGCGAATCCAACAATTTCCCAGGTTTTGTCCTTGGAAATAGGTTTGACTTCACTAATAGTAACCAGATCACCGGTTTTGTACTGGTTTTTAGGATTGTGGGCCTTGAAACGCTTACTGACGCGGTATTTTTTTTGATACAGAGGATGCTGGGCCATACGCGTAATGTTGACTATGGCAGTTTCTTGCATTTTATCGGATACAATTGTACCAATTTTTGTCTTACTCATTGTCTGGCTCCTTTAGATCGCTTTCAAGTAACTTACCGGCTTTAATATTGATAACAGTAATGATTTGGGCGATCTGTTTTTTTACTTTAGGAATCTCACTAATATTTTTGACTTTTCCCAATGCTAAGTCGCGTTTCAGCTCATGAAGCTTATCTCTCTGTTTAATCAGCGATTCATTAAGCTGTTTTATATTTTTATTGTCTAATTCCTTAAGGAATTCTTTTGTTTTCATATTAATCCTTATTCGTCACGAACGGCAAATCTGGTTCTTACTGATATTTTATGTCCAGCTAAACGCATTGCCTCTCTGGCAATTTCTTCGGATACGCCAGACATTTCAAACATTATTTGACCCGGTTTTACGACAACGACAAAGTGATCTAATGTACCCTTGCCGCCACCCATTCCTGTCTCGGCCGGTTGGGTAGTAACGGGTTTGTCGGGGAATATTCGAATCCAGACTTCGCCATCACGCTTAATGTACCGTGTCATTGCGCGACGGGCTGCTTCTATTTCCCGCGCGCTTATCCAACCACGCCCAAGGGCTTTCAGTCCGTATTGGCCAAAGTTAATAGCAGTTCCGCGTGTGGCAACGCCTCCCATTTTCCCTCGGCTGACTTTTCTGTGTTTTAACTTCTTTGGTATTAACACGGTGCGCCTCCGGTGCGATAGCGGAAATTTAGTTTACTTAGCGAATCTAAATTGTAATTAATAATACCGGTCATTTTATTCCTCTTCGTCTTGTCTTAGACCTTTGTATATCCAAACTTTGACCCCAATAACGCCATAGGTTGTTATAGCATGGAATATCGAATAGTCAATGTCAGCTCGCAGGTTGCCTAGCGGTACGGTACCGGCGCTGAATTTCTCGTTTCTGGCTATTTCGGCTCCATTTAAGCGGCCGCCAACTCGAATCTTAATCCCTTTAGCTCCTTTTGTCATGGTTTTTTCAAGGGCTTGCTTGACTGCTCTTCGATAAGCGACTCGGCGAGAGATTTGAGAGCCGACGTTTTGGGCTACTAAAGCGGCTGAAAGTTCCGGGTTTTTTATTTCAATGATCTCTAATTTTATTTTCTGCTTGGGATGATTATGAAAAATCTCTTTTTCTATGGCGTCTTTTAGGGCGTTGATACCTTGACCCGATCGGCCGATAATAACACCCGGTCTAGCAGAATAGACTCTAACTGTAATATTATCTCGATTGCGGGCAATTTCTACTCTTTCGACGGCAGAGTTGGTGCCCAGTTTTTTGTAAATAAAATTTCTAATTTTAATATCCTCGACTAAGAAAACGGCAAAGTCCCGTTTGGCAAACCATTTACTTGCCCATTTTTTTTCGATAGGCAATCTGAAGCTTAGCGGATTTACTTTCTGTCCCATTATTTCTCCTTACCTTGCTTGACGTTAAGTTCTGGGGATTCAGTAGCGGTTTCTTTGGTTTCTTTAGCTTCGGCTGGTACTTCGGCTCGTTCAGCAAGAGTCAATATAATATGACTCATATGCTTTTTAATCTGCGAAGCCTGGCCGCGTGACTTGTAGACACGTCTTTTAAGCGAAGGTCCTTCGTTGATCATCAGAGTTTTTATATAAACTGTCTCAAGGTTAAGATTGCTTTCCTTGGCGGCACCAAGGGCTGCCTGTATTGCCTTGGTCAGATCTTGGGCGGCTGCTTTGGGGATAAATTTCAATTGATTCAAGGCTTTTTGAGCATTCCAACCACGAATAAGGTCGGAAACTAAGCGCAGTTTACGAGGCGCTGTTCGATTATATTTTTCTTTTACGGTAATTTCCATAGTATTCCTTTATCTAATATCTAAATTATACTTTAGGGCCGGGTTTTTGCTCTTGTTCTCTTGCCATTTTACCCCCGTGTTTGCGAAATTTTCTTGTGGGGGCAAACTCGCCCAGTTTGTGTCCGACCATATCTTCTGTGACAAACACAGGAATGTGTTCCTTGCCATTATGGACGCCGAAGGTTAATCCAACCATTTCCGGATAGATTGTGCTGACTCTCGACCACGTTTTAATTACAATCTTATCACCTGGTTTAACTGCTTTGGCTTTTTTCAGTAACTTTTCGTCTATGTATGGGCCTTTTTTAAGCGATCTTGCCATGATAACTCCTATTTACGTCTTTTCTTGCTTCGGTGTCTAACAATGAATGGATCGGAATATTTAATTTTTCTGGTTTTTTTACCAAGCGCCGGTTTTCCCCATGGGGTTTTGGGGTGTTTCAGACCGATTGATGTGTTACCTTCCCCTCCGCCATGCGGATGGTCAACCGGATTCATGGCTTTTCCACGAACACTTGGTCGTATTCCCATATGGCGTTTACGTCCGGCTTTAGCAATTCTGGCCGATGAGTTGAGCGGGTTGCTGACTGTACCTATAGAAGCAAATCCTTCTAAGTGAATCATCCTAACTTCTCCGGATGGTAGGCGAACTTGAGCGTATTTGCCTTCTTTGGCTAATATTGTTGCCGATGAGCCAGCAGAACGGACAATCTGACCACCCCGTCCCGGTATCAATTCAATATTGTAAACGGGAATTCCGGTAGGGATGTTTTTGATTTTATATCGGCAGCCGGTCTTGATTTCGCCCTTGAAGCTGGTTATGACCTTATCGCCGACTTTCAATTCCTGGGGAGCGATAATGTATGATTTGACACCATCTTCATATTTTATAAGGGCAATAAACGAGGTTCGGTTTGGATCATATTCGATTGCTTCAACCGTTGCTGGGACGTCGCATTTAGGTTGCTTGAAATCAATAAGCCGGTATAGTCTTTTTGCGCCACCGCCTTGGTGGCGTACGGAGATTCTACCACTAGCATCGCGGCCCGCGTTTTTTTGCAGGGGGGCTGTTAATGTCTTTTCCGGCTTCTTTTTTGTAATCGAAGAGAAGTCTGTGTAGGACATTTTTCGTTGGCCGCTTGTTGTAGGTTTAATGAGCTTTAATGGCATTATTTTTCTCCCTTTTCCTTGGCCATCTCAAATCCTGGGATTTTGTTGCCGGATTTTAATATAATGATAGCTTTTTTAATATCGGACTGTTTACCTTTAATCCGTTTGTATATTTTATATTTACCTTTTGTAGAAATTATTTTAACACTTACAACATCTACTTTGTAAAGGCGCTTAATTTCTTTGGCAATTTCTATTTTATTGGTATTTGGATGTACTTCAAAAGTATATTGGCCCGAAGGAGCCAGTTGCATTGATTTTTCTGTTATGACGGGCTGGATAAGCGGGGACATTATTTCTCCTTCTTATCTGTTGGTTTCTTTGATTTGGTTGTCGTTTTACTTATTTCAGGTTCTTTGATTTCTTCGGTAGGTTTAATGTTTTCTTCTACTTTACTCTCTTCGGGAATGGCACCCATTAGTTTAGCGACGAGGGATTTGAGGCCTTCTTTAGAGCTAAGAATATAATCATATTTAAGAATATCCACTATATTAATACTATCCTGTTTGATTAATTTAACATATGGGATATTTGCAGCAGCTAATTCAAGATTTGTGTTTGTTTCTGGGCAGATTATCAGTACTGTATTAGCTTTTGATGGTAGTTTGCTAAGAAATTGTACTAATATTTGAGTTTTTGGTTCCTTAATTTCCAGATCTCCAACTACAATCAGCTTGTCGTCAGCGGCCTTACTGGTTAAAGCCATGAGTATGGCTTTGTGTTTCATTTTTTTGTTTATACTCATAGAGTAGTTTCGCTCATTAGACGGGCCGAATACTATTCCGCCACCAATCCAAATTGGTGAATTGCTCGAGCCGGCTCTGGCGCGGCCAGTACCTTTTTGTTTCCACGGTTTAACACCGCCTCCTCTGACCTGTCCGCGTGTTTTCGTATTTGCATTAGCTTGACGGGCATTAGAAAGTTGGCAGATAACTGCTTGATGGATTAGTCTGGTGTTAGGTTTAATCCCGAAGACATCTTCTTCTATCTTTGTTTGGCTAACTTTCTTACCCTCTAAATTATATATGCTAAAATGGCGCTCAGTTGGTTTTGTAGTTTTTTTGGTTTTGGTTTTTGGCGTCTCAGTCATCTTTTATCCTTTGGTTTGTTTTGAATTCACTTTGCTGGTGGCTTCTTTTATGACTACCAGAGTGCCGCGCGCGCCGGGAATAGCACCAGACACGATTAATAGTTTTTCACTCGGGTGCACTTCCATAACTTTCAATTTTTTAACGGTTATCTGGGTATGTCCCATATGTCCTGCCATGCGGACACCTTTAAATACTCTTTGCGGGTAAGCGGATCCGATCGAACCGGGCTGACGGTAGTTGTGAGAACCATGTGTTTTGGGTCCTCGAGTAAAATGATGTCTTTTGATAGTACCGGCAAATCCTTTGCCTTTAGATACTCCCATTACATCGATGATATCACCTTCCTCGAAGATCGAAACATTGATTTCGTCGCCGACTTGTATCTTGTCAGCGTTTTCGGTAGTTTCGTGGTATTCTTTAAGTTCTTTGAGTGATTTATCAATACCCGTTTTAGCTAGATGGCCTTTTTCGGGTTTGTTTATGTGTTTATTGTATCCATAGCCCACCTGCACGGAGATTTTGTCTTCTTTTTTTTGGATTTGTGTAACATAAACCGGGCCAGCTTGTATCACAGTAACCGGTATTGCTTTTCCCTTGGCATCATATATACGGGTCATACCAATTTTTTCACCTAGAATGAACTTTGCCATTTTACCTTCTACGTAACAACTATATGCCTAGAACTATCCCGTTTAGTCATTACGTAGCGAGATGTTGTCTAGGCTTTAACTCTATTATTAATCGAAGTTTTCTTCGGATTTAGGGTGTTTTTTCTACCTGTTATATTCTATCACGGATTACTCTTTAGTGTCAATACTTAAGTGGTGCGCATTTTGATTATTTCGTTTATATACCCAGGATGCTTGACATCAATGATTTCGCCTTCATAAAATTTATGTTTTAACCCGGGATTTAAAGTGGTTTTTGCCAGTTTATTGTCCATTTCGAAGCCACTGGCCTTACAGGTTAAATAATATTTGCCTTTCGGTACAAACAGGGTATAGCGACCGTTGTTGTCTGTGGGGATTTCTCCTCTTAAGGTTTCAAATTCGGCGTCGTAGACGTATATCAAGGCGTTGGCGAGCCGTTTTAGTTTCTTGTGGTCACCTGTTGGGGCCAATACAGTGCCGTGGCGGCGTTGCGACCTGGATCGTTGAATTATATAGAATCCGGCCATAATAAAGTATGAATCCATTAGGATATAATTTTTGGTCTCGGCTAGCACATAGGCGCTTATTGCGGAGGTTATTATTCCCAGGGCGAGAATTGGGACGAATATATATAAAGAGAACGAACTTATCCATTCCGATAAGTCTCGGGACAATATTCTCATTTTAGAGTAGAAAGACATTTGAGTGCGAACTGGTTCTATGGGGATAGAAAGGGACAGATTTTCCATCTTTTTTTCAATTTTTATAGGGGCACCAACATAGTATGTTTGTTCTCTGGATAGGTAGCTTAAGCTATTTCTGGTAATTGGGAAGATATATCCCGGCTTTGTGACAGAAACCATGTAAGTACCTGGATCGACACTAAAACCGAACTTTCCTGATAGATCGGTTACACGAGTGGCAACTAAACGCTTACTTTCAGAATCAAATAGTCGTGTCACTGCTAAGTCTATTGGTTTACCGGAGAGCGAGTCAAATACTACGCCCCATGGTTTAGGCTTACGCTTAATTCCAAGTGCTTCGGCTAATAGAGCAATTAGGTAAGCGAGAAATTGAAAGATTGACGGAAGCGCAGCTACCGCTTGAACAATAATAGTGATCAAGCCGACCGTAGCAACTGTTTGGGCGATCGGACGAAGAATTCGTCTTGTGAGCGTATTAACCGTTTTGTTATCCTTAATGTTTGATAGGATAGACGCTAAGCTACTTTCTGTGACGCTCAATCTAATAGTCTGGCTTAGCTGAATATCATCGGTTATATCTATAGCTGAAATTTTACTTTCGCCAGTGGCTTTAGAAGTAACAAGGAAATATGCCTCTCCTGAAGAGTTGGTTGTACGATTGTCTGAAGAGGTTGTTATAGCGTCGTCGTTTCTTGACGATTTCACCTTGACTTCTTTGCTGTTAATAGGATTACCAAAGTCATCTTTTAGGGTGACGGTTATTCTAGCACTGTCTTTTCCGTCTGGTTTGATGGACGATTTATTGGATTTAATTGAAGATATTGTCCGAGATACTGTAGTTGGCAGTACAGCTACTTTAGCCGAGGCGGAAACGTTTGTCTCCGGGTAGGAAAAGGTGATTGTTTGGCTGCCGATGGTTCTTAATTTAATGTTAAAATCATGTTGACCTGAATCACTGCTATTCATACTATATACAGAAGGCAGCACGGCTTGTTTATCCGTGGAGGTAGTGATGATTTTTCCGCGAGCGTTTGTGGCTTTGTTCCCATACCTATCTTTCAAGGTAATGGAGGCAGATAAAGAATAGTTGGCAGTTGTTGTACTCGGAATGTCATCGAGTGATACTTGTGAGACAGCTCCAGGAGAGAACGAAACTATCGGATTATCTTCTAACCATATACTATCTGCTTTAGCGGAAAGAGTGGATGTGCCGGCGACTTGCGACCTTATAGTAAAGGAAGCTATTCCACTACTATTACTAACGTCATTGGCTGGAATAATTGTGTCTCGACTGCCTCGTGAGGTATATAGCGTAACTGTTTTGCCTGAAAGTAGATTTCCGCCGGAGTCTTTCAGGGTAGCGGTAGCACTGGTGGATTGTCCAGCGGAAAGAGATGAGTCTCCTACGGTCAGATTGGATTGGGACAAGGCGCCGGGAGTTACGATAATACTGGCGGTGCCATCGCTTAGCCCTGTTGAAGTCGTCTTAATAATAGCTGTTCCTTGGGCAAAATCAAGATAGTAGAACGTTACCGATCCTGAACCGGAGGGGATAGTTAAATCCAAACTTCCTAAGCTCCAGGGTCCGTCGGGTGATGTGGAGAATCTGCCTCTCGATGAGGAAGTTGTAAGGTGAATGGTTGTGTTACTATCAACGGTCGTATTGTTGCTATACATGTCTTTGATTTGGAGGGTTATTGCCGCCGAAGCTTGACCAGCCGGCAATGCCATCGAGCTGGGGGTGAGGGATTGAGTAGATGGGTAACCTGGAATGACCGTTATTTGGGAAGACTCATATGGTGATAATCCTCCACCAACAACATAAGCCCTTGCTGTCCATGTGCCTGGGGTATGAAAGACAAAATTGGTTGTTCCCTTGCCACAGGAGATACTAGGACATAATCCTTCATTATTCGTTGCGATGTCTGCGGGATTGGTATCGTTGGGGTCTGTAGTAGAAAATCCTACAGGTGCAATTGCGGCAATATCCCATTTATTAGCATCGCTTACAGTATAAACTGTAGCTGCATAGTTGACACCGGCCCGTGCAACAGACGGCGTCCCCGTTAATCCACTTTCATTGATGAATTCTTGTCCAGGCAATTGAAGTAACAATTTATCCGCTAAAAGACCAGACGGCCTATGGAATCGCATGATACCGCCATTGGTTGCCCAAATATTATTCTGATCGGCAAAAACGGCCTTACTTAAGCCAATATCTTTACCTTGTGCAACTATTGACCAATTAGCTCCGCCATTAGTAGTTTTTATGATTGTTCCAGTTGCTCCTACTGCCCATGCGTTCATGCCATCTAAAGCATACGCTGCTAAAATATATTCAGATAAACCTGTTTGGGTTGGTGAATAAACGTTCCAGGATGTACCCCCATTTATTGATTTAAGGATTGTTCCATCGTAGCTGGTAACCCAAATTACATTATCATCTACTATATAGGCATTTAATAGGCGAGCGGTTGAATTTGTAGTCAATAGTTGCCAAGTGTGACCGAAATTGATGCTCTTATATATTTGCCCACTCGAACCGAGATCATAGACAGTATCGCCCTTACCTACTAGATTAGAACGAGTGATACCATCGTCGTACGATGTGTGGAGTGAGCAGGTACCTAAGCCATCTATTTCGTATTCATCTACCCCCGTATGCCCCATACCCGGTAGTATGATAGAAAGGCCAGTACCGTTTTCTTTGGCATAGAAAGTACTAGTTAATGTTTCTCCTACGCATGATGCCCAAGACTCCCCGCCATCAAGAGTGTACACAAACCCTCGATCATCCAGTGAAACAACTTTATTAGGGCTTACAGCTTGCAATTTAATTGAAGGTCTAGTGCCTAGTGCGGCTGTCTCTTGCCAACTAACCCCGGTATCTGTTGATTTTAGACCTCCCTCATATCGCCCTCGAGCATAGATTGTACCATTGCTGGCTACATCTATGGTACCGATCTGGCGTGCGGTGCCAACTTTTTGAGCGACTGGCGTGCCTGACCATCCTTCTCGATGATCTATTACACCTTTATTTCCTACCCTGTATTCACTGCCATCACCTAGCACTAATATTTTATTTAGGGGATATAAATTGTCAAAGGAAGGATCATAAGGATCTATCGGGCAATTAAAATGCTGACTATCCTCAGAACCGCAGATCCCATAAAGTTGCGCTAGATACGCTTCCTGTTCACCTCCATAATCTTCATGGCCTCCATACAAGACAAGATCAACTGGTCCTAGGGCATAAAAACCATTAATATAAAACTCCATCCCTACTTGAATTGACGTGTGATACCAAGTTGTGCCACCATCTACGGTTTTAGAAATATAGTAGTAAGAAAGTGTAATAATATTATTTTCATCCAATACCTGTATATCTTTATAACTTAGAAAGTTATCGGGAATATCAGTTGTCACTAGTACCCAAGTAACTCCTCCATCTGATGTTTTTATTAAGTTATCGCCGGCTACCCATACATTATCGGCATCTAACAAGCCAATTTTATTGCCACCGTAAATTCGTTCTCCCTGGGTAACCCAATCAGTGCCACCGTTGATTGTTTTTAATATTATGCCATTATTACCTACCACATAAGCAATATTTGAGTTATAGACGGCAATATCATTCAAATAATCATCAACTCCACTTTCTTGACTTGACCATGTTTGTCCGTTGTATTTAATGATTAGCCCATTGTCACCTACGGCCCAAATATGTTCAGAGTCTGACCCATCAATAGCGCTTAGATTGTCGGAAAATTCATTATATTGTTGTTTCCAAGAACTATTTGAGCGTTTTATAATGGTTCCTTTATTACCAACAGCCCATATTACTTCTTGTCCGTTTTCCTCGGTTTTATAGGCATCTTGTAAGTCTTCCTTGGTTGGTTGAGGATTGTTCCATTCCCAGCGAGGGAAATTATAGGCAACTTCATCGGCTTTTGTTCGTTGGGGTGCTTGAGGATAATTCCACATTGCCCAAGGAAGTCCGATCAGATACAGGAGAGTAATTATATAGTGGAGTGTCTTGGTAAATGGGTAAGTATGCCATTTGTAGTACCATTTGTACTTCATTCGAAGGTAATTATGTAACGCCAAAAATGCCGGAAACAAGGTTCTGGTACTTTTTTGTATCCTTATCATCCGGGAATCAAGGGTTTCTATCTGATTTTTACCCTTCCTTTTGGTAATTATTCCCTCCAATTCCAAAAATTTCCTTGCAGGGGCTTGTATCTATTGTACAGGATTAATTATTAGTCTGCTAGGTATTAGAATGGGGATAACCAAAAAGCCCGCTTCAAGCGGGCTTTTTGGGATATTTATCCATGTTTTTATGTCTTTATTTCTATATCCACACCGGTTGGTAGGTCAAGACTCATAAGGGCATCAATTGTTTTAGGGGTTGGATCTATTACATCTATAATGCGTTTATGCGTGCGGATCTCAAATTGCTCTCTTGAATCTTTGTGAATAAATGTCGAGCGCAAGGTTGTTATCTTGTTTTTTTCAGTAGGCAATGGTATCGGTCCGATAACCAAAGCTCCGGTTCGCTCGGCAGTATCAAGGATCTTTCGGGCTGATTTATCAATAATTCGATAGTCATATCCCTTAAGTCGGATGCGGATTCTCTGTTTTGACTTACCTTCAGTTGTTTTCTTTGTTGTTGCCATATACCAGTTTACTTTCAGTTTTATTTGTTAATTTTCGTGACTACACCGGCACCGACTGTGCGGCCCCCTTCACGAATGGCGAATCTCATGCCTTCTTCCATGGCGATGGGCTGGATTAGTTTGACTTTAAAACTCACTGTATCACCAGGAGAAACCATTTCGACATCGGCAGGAAGTTCAACTTCTCCGGTTACATCGGTGGTGCGGATGTAGAATTGCGGTTTGTAACCCTTAAAGAAAGGAGTGTGACGTCCGCCTTCGTCCTTGGTTAGGATGTATACTTCTGCTTCAAATTCGGTGTGCGGGGTAATAGAGCCGGGTTTGGCGATTACCATGCCCCGCTCGATATCTTCTCTTTCAACACCACGAAGCAGTAGGCCGACATTATCACCGGCTTGTCCTTGGTCAAGCATTTTTCTGAACATTTCCACACCAGTTACGACTGATTTGCTGGTTTTGGGACGAATCCCAACAATTTCAACTTCTTCATTAACCTTGACTTTACCGCGGTCAATTCTTCCAGTGGCAACCGTTCCCCTACCTTTGATAGAGAAAACATCTTCAACAGGCATCATGAAGGGTTTATCAATGTCGCGTACCGGTTCAGGGATATATTCATCCATCTTGTTGATCAGCTCCATGATCCCTTCTTGGGCTTTTTCGTCACCATCGAGAGCTTTAAGGGCGGAACCGCGAATTATCGGAGTATTGTCGCCATCAAATTTATATTTTTTCAAAAGATCCCGTATTTCTTCTTCAACGAGGTCTATTAGATCCGGGTCGTCAACTTGGTCGCATTTATTTAAGAAAACGATAATTTGAGGAACACCTACTTGGTAAGCCAAGAGGATGTGCTCGCGAGTCTGAGGCATAGGACCATCAGCAGCCGAGACAACCAAAATAGCGGCATCCATTTGAGCGGCGCCGGTAATCATGTTTTTTACGTAATCAGCATGTCCCGGGCAGTCAACGTGGGCGTAGTGTCTTTTTTCTGATTCATATTCGACATGATAGGTAGCAATAGTAATGCCACGTGACTTTTCTTCAGGGGCATTGTCAATTTGATCAACCGGCTTAGCTTGTGCTAGACCTTTTTTTGCAAGCACTGTGGTAATTGCAGCGGTTAATGTGGTCTTTCCGTGGTCAACGTGGCCGATTGTGCCAACGTTTATATGAGGTTTTTTGCGCTCGAATTTTTCTGTGGCCATGGGGCTCCTTTCACTAAAGGACAAATTCAACATACTTTGATGTTGTTTTCCCTTTGATTTACTATTTGGTCTACCATCGAATACCATTTTGGCTGCAAATCGCCATTATAGTCTGCAAATTCTCAAAAGCTCCTCTGCTTAACGGATTCCTTATAAACATCGTCGCTTTTATGAATTTTCGACTTCATACCGGCGGTTTTCGCTTCAAAAGCGCATACGACGGCAGACCATATTTATAATACTATTAATTTTCATTCTCGTCAATACTTCTTTATGCAAAGAGGTGTTTATTTTTTACCTCGTCCTTCAATAATTATCTGGGCAATGTGGGCCGGGACTTCTTCATAGTGGGCGAACTCCATCGTATAGGAGGCGCGACCCTGTGACATCGAGCGTAGCTGGGTGGCATAGCCAAACATTTCACCAAGCGGCACTAAAGCATCAATCACTTTGGCGTTAGCTCTGTCTTCGATAGTGGAAATCTTGCCCCTTTTACTGTTGATATCTCCGACAACCGATCCCATGAATTCTTCAGGAGTTATAACTTCGGCCTTAACTACAGGTTCAAGAAGAGCAAGAACGGCTTTTTTTGCAGCATCTTGTACTGCCATCGAGCCGGCAATTTGAAATGCCATCTCCGAGGAGTCAACTTCGTGAAAGCTTCCATCGTAGAGGGTGACTTTTGTATCAATTACTGGATAGCCGGCCAGGATGCCTCTTTCTAGGGCTTCTTTAGCTCCTTTATCCACAGCGGGTATGTATTCACGAGGGATGGTGCCGCCAACGATTTTGTTAACAAATTCATAGCCAGTCCCCTTTTCGGCCGGTTCTATTTGTAGCCAGACATGACCATATTGTCCGCGACCACCGGTCTGTCTTATAAATTTTCCTTCAGCTTTGGCTGAATTTTTAATAGTTTCTTTATACGCAACTTGCGGTTGACCGACGTTTGCTTCAACTTTAAATTCACGTTTCATTCGATCAACAATAATGTCTAAGTGTAATTCTCCCATTCCCTCGATAAGGGTTTGGTTGGTTTCCGATTCGGTTTTAATGCGGAAGGTAGGGTCTTCTGCGGCCAATCGTTGAAGCGCTAAGCCCATTTTCTCTTGATCGGCTTTTGTTTTCGGTTCGATGGCAATTGATATTACAGGTTCAGGAAATTCAATTGCCTCTAGTATTACTGGGTTATTTTCTGCACATAAGGTGTCGCCGGTGGTAGTGTATTTAAGTCCGACCGCGGCGGCAATATCACCTGAATAAACATCTTCTACGTCCTCGCGATGATTGGCATGAAGACGAACAATACGGCCGATGCGTTCTTTTTCTCCCTTGGTTGCGTTGGCAACATAAGATCCGGCTTTCAATGTACCTGAGTAAACTCGAAAGAACGTAAGCGTACCAACAAAAGGATCGGAGGCAACTTTAAATGCTAAGGCAGAAAATGGTTCATCGTCAGAAGGTCGCCTTTCGACTACCTCGCCGGTTTTTGGTTTTATGCCTGTTAGTGGTGGTACTTCGACCGGTGAAGGCAAGTAATAAATAACAGCATCGAGAAGTGTCTGAATTCCTTTATTTTTCAAAGCGGTTCCAGCAAGAACTGGAAATATTTTGTTTGCGATAACGGCTCTTCGTAGAGCAGGGATTATTTCATCTGCTGGTATTTCTTTCCCCTCCAGGTATTTTTCCATGAGCCCATCATCTGTTTCTGAAATTTTCTCAACTAATGTTTCTCGCCATGATTCGGCTTCGTCTTTAAGGTTCGCCGGGATTTCTATTTCTTTATAATCTGCTCCTAATTTATCTGTCCAGACATAGCCCTTCATCTGAATTAAGTCAATTACACCTTCCATCTTATCTTCAAGCCCAATCGGGATTTGGATAGGTACTGCATTAGCTCCTAATCTGGTTAGAATGGAGTTATATGATTTAATGAAATCCGCACCAGTCCTATCAAGTTTGTTAATAAAACAAATCCTCGGTACATTAAATTTATCGGCCTGCCTCCAAACTGTTTCTGATTGCGGTTCGACTCCGGCAACACCATCAAAGACGACGACAGCACCATCGAGAACTCGAAGCGAGCGCTGGACCTCGACTGTAAAGTCAATATGACCCGGCGTATCAATAATGTTAAAGCGATGCATGTTTTCTTTATCTTGAGAAGGTGCCCAAAAGCAAGTGGTCGCAGCGGAAGTGATGGTAATGCCGCGCTCGCGTTCCTGCTCCATCCAGTCCATTACGGCTTCGCCTTCATGAACTTCACCTATCTTGTAGGTCACGCCGGTATAGTAAAGAATACGCTCGGTTACAGTGGTTTTTCCAGCGTCTATGTGGGCGATGATTCCGATGTTTCTGGTTTTTTCCAGAGGATATTGGCGGGGCACGGCGAACTCCTTTGTCGTCCAAGATTAAATATCAAAAATCAAAAAGCAAAATTTTGGTAGTTCGCTCTGCGAACTTTTAATTGCTTAGAAGCGAGCAAAATGAACAAAAGCTTTGTTTGCTTCGGCCATTTTATGCATTTCTTCTTTTTTCTTCATAGCTGAACCGACTCCGTTATAGCTGTCGATTAATTCGTCTGCCAAGAAGATACTATAGGGTTTGCCCTGTTTACCGCGCGCGGCGTCTATTATCCAGTGGGTGGCGAGGGCGTTTTTCCTATCCGGGCGTACTTCCATTGGTACTTGATAGGTTGCACCACCAATTCGTTTCGATCTGACTTCCAGTTGTGGCGAAGCATTTTTAATAGCTTGCTCAAAAACTACAATGGGATCTAGTTGAGTTCTTTTTTTAACTTCCTCTAGGGCATCGTAGACTAATTTTTGTGCAGTTTCTTTTTTGCCATTTAGCATTATTTTATTAATAAATTTTGCTAAGTATATATTTTTATATTTCGAATCAGGCTCGATGGTGTGTAGGTGAATTTTTTTACTGCCTCGCATTACTGCTCCTTACCTTCAGACGGTCTTTTTGCGCCATATAAACTACGGCTGCGTTTTCGGTTTTGGACACCAGCAGTGTCGAATTTGCCTCGAATTATGTGATAACGTACACCAGGTAAATCTTTAACTCGTCCGCCACGAATCAATACAACCGAGTGCTCTTGTAAGTTGTGACCAACGCCAGGGATGTAGGCTGTGACTTCTTGTCCGGAGGTCAGGCGAACACGGGCAATTTTGCGAAGGGCAGAGTTAGGCTTTTTGGGTGTAACAGTAGTTACTTTTACACAGACACCACGAATGAAAGGCCTTCCTTCTTCCAGATTGAGGGGTTTATTCTTTAGATGGTTGAAGGCCCGATGCATGGCGGGTGATTTAGATTTTTTGATTCTACTTTCGCGACCTTTTCGGACTAACTGGGATATTGTTGGCATTTACTACCTTTCGTACTTTAGTATGATACAGCAAACTAAGCTTTTTATCAAGGATTATTTCTTTCTTGATGAATATCCGCTGCCAGCTGGGATTAGTTTACCAATAATGACATTCTCTTTTAGACCCTTTAGGTTGTCTTGGGCGCCGCGCATAGCCGCACCAATTAATATGCTGGTTGTTTCTTGGAAGGAAGCGGCAGATAAAAAGCTTTCTGTGTTTAAAGCAACACGGGAAATTCCAAGGACGATCTGTTCGTAGTCAATTTCTCTGGCTTTATCTTTTTTAAGTTCGTCATTAATGGTATCGGCTTTAAGTCTGTCAATAATTTGACCCGGTATTAGTTCAGAATCTCCACCATCTTTTATTCTTACTTTGGAAAACATTTCACGCACGATAATTTCCACATGTTTGTCATTGATTGCTTGTCCTTGTGTAGAATAAATTTCCTGGACTCCTCTGATGATGTAGGATTGAGTTTGAGTTGTGCCTTTTAATTCAAGTGCGCGTGCTAATTCCAGATGGCCTTCGCTTAGATCTTGACCGCGTTGGATCATTTCGCCATGTTTAACTTTGAGGGTGGCGTTTGGCGAGATAACATATTCTTCTTGAATTGGCTTGGTAGATGTTATGATTAGTTTATGGCCTTTTATCGAAGCCTTGCCGCCGATAGAAGCCCGGATTGCTTTTTGGTTGGCCGCTACGGCAACAACTTGTTTTGGTTTGACTGCGTCTCTATCGGCAACTGAAAATTTATACGGATCTTCAATGATAATTGTTTCGGAAGGTATTTCGTCGGATGTCACAGTGATTATCCTTTGGTCCTTTTCTTCTCGGATTGAAACTTTGCCGGAGACTTCTGACATTGAAGCAGCCGATTTGGGTGGTCTAGCTTCGAATAATTCTTCGACTCTCGGTAAACCAGAAGTAATATCTTCCCCAGTAACTCCTCCGAGATGGAATGTTCTCATGGTTAGCTGCGTTCCCGGTTCGCCAATGGCTTGAGCGGCTAGTATTCCTACTGCTTCGCCTTGGGCCACGGTTAATCCTGTTGTTAGGTCGCGTCCGTAGCATTTTTGGCAAATACCCCAACTTGACATGCACGACATTGGCGATCGAACCGTGACTTCCGTTATACCTGCCTCAAAGATCTGTTTGGCAGTATCTTCTGTCATTTCGGTATTGCCGGCAACTATTACTTGCTTTGTTTTGGGTTTATAGACAGGGTCTATTGTAACCCTGCCGACTAATCTTTCCTCAAGGGTTTCTCCGATTTGTTCACTTTCTTCAACTGTAAGTTTAACGCCTTCGGTTGAGCCACAATCGGATTCGCTCACGATAACATCTTGGGCGACATCAATTAAGCGCCTAGTCAAGTAACCGGCATCGGAGGTTTTCAGAGATGTGTCTGATTTTCCTTTACGAGCACCATGCGTTGAGATGAAATACTCGAATACAGACAATCCTTCTTTGAAGTTAGATTTGATGGGTAGTTCGATTATTTCTCCAGCCGGATTGACTACTAATCCTTTCATACCGGATAGCTGAATTAGCTGGGTAAACGATCCCCGGGCTCCTGACGACACCATGATGTAAACTGGATTATTCTTATCTATCTCTTTATGCATTTCTTTTTCTATTAAAGATTTGGCGTTATTCCATAGTCCAATTGTTTTCATACTTCGTTCTTGATCAGTAATTAAGCCTCGTCGGTATCGCTTATTTATTTCATCAAGTTCTGTTTCTGCTTTTCTGAGTATTTCGTTCTTTTTTTGAGGGATTTGCAAATCTTCTACAGATATTGTAGCTCCCGATTGTGTTGCATACTGAAATCCGAGAGTCATTATTTTATCCACCAATTGGGCAGTAACCTCTGTGCCAAGTTCTCTAAAGCAGCGGCTAACTATTTTTTTAAGTTTTTTGGTGTCCATAACATCATTAACAAATTGCAGCTGTTCGGGCAGAATATTATTGAACAATATACGCCCTACGGTCGTTTCCATCATCTCACCATGAACTCTAACTTTTATTTTTGAGCGGATATGAAGAAATCCTTGTTGGTGGGCCAGTATCGCTTCATTTTTATTGGCAAAAATTTTGTTTTCACCACGCAGATTTTCACCTGCTGAGGTTAGGTAGTAGCAGCCAAATACCATATCTTGTCTTGGCATAACAACAGGCTCTCCTGACGCGGGTTTAAGAATGTTTTTGGATGCCTGCATTAAATGTTTAGCTTCGTAGACTGCTTGAGATGATAATGGAACATGAACTGCCATTTGGTCGCCATCGAAGTCAGCATTGAAAGCCGGACACACTAATGGATGAATTTGTATGGCTTTACCTTCAATCAGAACTGGCTGAAAAGCTTGTATACCTAATCTATGCAGAGTGGGGGCTCTATTTAATAGAACTTGGGCATCGGAGGTTATTCTTTCAAGAATATCCCACACTTCTGGAGTGCCGCGTTCTATTAATCGCGTTGCGTTTTTTACATTGTGGACATATCCTTCAATAATAAGCTTGGATATAACAAAAGGTTTAAATAGCTCAAGTGCCATTACTTTTGGTAAGCCGCACTGGTGCAGTTTTAGCTCTGGACCAACAACAATTACCGAGCGACCAGAATAGTCCACTCTTTTCCCGAGAAGGTTCTGCCTAAAACGTCCCTGTTTACCGCGAAGCATGTCTGATAACGAACGAAGCCGTCTTTGTGTTCCAGTGGAGGCGGCACGACCATGCCGGGCACTATTATCAATCAAAGCGTCTACCGCTTCTTGGAGCATGCGCTTTTCATTTCTCTGTATTACTTCTGGAGCAGCTTGTGAAATTAGTCGTTTTAGACGATTGTTTCTATTTAAAACTCGGCGATAAAGGTCATTTAGGTCAGATGCGGCAAAGCGTCCTCCGTCCAGTTGAACCATCGGGCGAAGGTCGGGTGGTATAACCGGCAGTCGTACTAATACTAACCACTCAGGGTTTATACCAGCTTTTTTCATATCTATGAGTAGTTTGAGTCGTTTGAGCAATCTACGTTTCGAAACACCGATAGTTCGGTGTATTTCTTCTTTCAACTCTTCAATCGTCTGGTCCAGATTCATTTGCTTGAGTAGTTCATAGATTGCTTCTGCCCCAATACCAACTCTTGCAATTTGACCATAACGCAGCGATAGTTCGTGATATTGTGCTTCAGATAAGACTTTTTTAACTTGTAAGGAATCTATTTCTTGTTTCCTTTGTTTGTAGCTGGCGTCTAATGCCAATACCTCTGGCGATTGGGTTGTTTTTTCTCCCTTGAGGTACTGGTCTTTGATTTCGTGATATTCTGATTCCAGCTGAGCGAGAGCTTTCTGGGCAACATCTTTATTCACTCCTAGAATTATATAACCGGCAAAATAAACAACTTTTTCTAAATCAGTCAGCGATAAATCCAGGGTTAACCCGAGCATACTGGGAACGCCGCGGACATACCATATATGACCAATTGGTACGGCTAAATCTATATGGCCCATTCTTTCCCTTCGAACAGCCGATCTGGTAATTTCGACGCCGCACTTATCGCAAATTACGCCTTTGTAGCGAATTTTTTTATATTTACCACAATAACATTCCCAGTCCTTAGTAGGACCAAATATACGTTCGTCAAATAAGCCTTCGCGCTCAGGTTTTTGTGTGCGATAATTGATAGTTTCCGGCTTTGTTACTTCTCCATATGACCATTCCATTATTTTATCAGGTCCGGCTACTGATATCCTGATTGATTTAAAATCGTTCATCTTGGGAGCTGTTTCCCCTGTCAGTAAGTTAGCGGAGACTTGTTTGATTTTTTTTGTTGTTTTTACTTTTTCCATTACTTCTCCTTACCTTAATCTTCGTCTACGACTTCTTCGGGGGACGCGACTGGCGGTTCTTTCTCTTGATTTGACATTATTTCTGTGACGAGCGAATCTTCTTGCTGCTCTTGGGCGATTTCTTCTGTAATAGTATCCTTATTGCCAGATTCTTGCTCTTTAGCTATCGGCGCTGCTTTAATAATTTTGTCTTTCTCGTCCGGAATTTCGACTTCTTCTTCGGTAAGAATATCCACACTAAGGCCAAGACTCTGAAGTTCGCGAACTAAAACGTGAAAGGAGGCTGGAATTGATGGTTTTTGTATTTCCTCACCTCTAATTATTGATTCATACGCTTTTGATCTTCCTACCACATCGTCAGATTTTATCGTCAACATTTCTTGGAGAGTATGGGCAGCTCCATATCCTTCTAGCGCCCAGACTTCCATTTCTCCAAAGCGCTGTCCGCCAAATTGGGCTTTACCTCCCAGTGGCTGCTGGGTAACCATAGAATATGGTCCGGTTGAACGAGCATGCATCTTATCATCAACTAAGTGAATGAGTTTAAGAATATAGTTGATGCCAACTGTGGTTTTTTGGTCGAATGATTCACCGGTTCGTCCATCATAGAGTTGAGTTTTTCCATCTTCGGGTAGTCCGGCTTTTTTAAGCTCTCCCTTTATTTGATCAACAGTAGTGCTTTCAAAAACGGGTGTGGCAATACGATAACCAAGCGCTGCCGCTGCCCATCCTAAGTGGGTTTCTAGCAGTTGTCCGATATTCATACGAGAAACGACGCCTAATGGATTTAGGATTATATCAATGGGGGTTCCATCAGCCAAGAATGGCATATCGGATTCAGGTAGTATTTTAGAAATAACTCCTTTATTACCATGGCGACCGGCAAGTTTATCGCCAACTGAAATTTTTCTAAGCTGAGCTATGCTGATCTCGATAATTTTATTAACTCCGGCAGGTAATTCATCGCCTTTTTCTCTTTTATCAAATATTTTAATGTTCAGGACTTTACCGCGTTCGCCATGGGGCAGGCGTAGCGATGTGTCTTTGACATCTTTAGCTTTTTCTCCAAAAATTGCTCTGAGTAATTTTTCTTCGGCAGATAGTTCCGCTTCTCCTTTTGGAGTAATTTTTCCGACGAGTAAATCGCCAGCTGAGATTTCAGCTCCAATGCGGATTATTCCTTGTTCATCCAGATTTGATAGTGCTTCTTCCCCGACGTTGGGAATATCACGAGTAATTTCTTCGGGACCTAACTTAGTGTCGCGTACTTCAATTGAGTACTTTTCGATGTGAATGGATGTGTAGCGATCATCTCTGACTAATTTCTCCGAGATAATAATAGCGTCTTCGTAGTTGGCGCCTCCCCATGCCATATAGGCGCAAAGAACGTTTTGCCCTAATGCCAGTTCGCCATTTTCTGTTGCCGAGCTGTCGGCGATGACTTGGCCTTTTTTAATTTTATCGCCAATTTTGACTATCGGTTTTTGGTTGATAGATGTGGCTTGATTAGATCTGACAAATTTTCTTAATTGGTATGTTTGAATATTTTTCTTTGTTTTTACTACAATGCTGGCTGCGTCAAGGTTAATAACTTCCCCGTCTTCATCGGCAAGAATTAGCTGTCCTGAATCGTGAACAGCGGTTTCCATGCCGGTGCCAATAATTGGAGCTTGTGATTTGATTACCGGTACAGCTTGCCTTTCCATATTTGATCCCATTGAGGCGCGTGTTGCATCGTCGTGCTCAATAAACGGAATTAATGATGCAGTTACGCTCACCGTCTGTTTGGGCGATACATCTATATATTGAATCTTGTCGCTACTTTCAATTGTCGGTTCGCCTGATTCTCGAACAATATTTTTGGCATCCACTATCTGGTCTTTATTGTTTATGCGTGTGGAAGCGGGAGCAATAATAAATCTATCTTCTTCTGCGGCATCAAGATAAACAATTTCCTTAGTCACCTTTGGCTTGCCGGACTTACCTTTAATAACTTTTAAGTAAGGGGATTCAATGAATCCATATTCATTAATTCTGGCGTAAGTTGCCAACTGGCTTACTAATCCAATATTTGGACCTTCGGGTGTGGTAATGGGGCATATTCTGCCGTAGTGGCTACGATGAACATCACGAACCTCAAAACCAGCACGTTCTCGCGAGAGCCCGCCTGGACCAGTAGCTGCTAATCTACGTTTATGTTCCAGTTCGGCCAGCGGATTGGTCTGATCCATGAATTGACAAAGTTGGCTGGATGCGAAAAATTCCTGCATAACAGCAGCAATAGGGCGCGAATTAATTAATTGTGCCGGGGTTACGGTCTCGGGGTCGAGAACGGACATGCGGTCTTTAATAATCCTTTCCATGCGGAGCAGTCCGACCCTGAGTCGTCCTTGGACTAATTCACCGACAGCTCTTATACGGCGGTTTTTCAAGTGATCAATATCGTCTTCTTGGGCTTGCGGATCATTATTTAGTCGAATAATTTCTTTTATAACTTCTACTACATCGTCGAGCCGCAGAATTCTTGTATCCGGCTTATCTTTGACATTTAGATTTAAGCGTTGATTAATTTTATAACGTCCTACTTTACCCAAATCATAACGTTTTGGGTTGAAAAAGATTGCGTCTAGAAACAACTTAGCGCTTTCTGCAGTAGCTAAATCTCCCGGTCTAATTCTCTTATAAACCTCGACTAAAGCTTCGGCGTATGTTTCGGCGGGGTCACGGTCTAAGGTTGTTTTGATATATTGATGATTTTTATTTGTATCTACATCTTTAAATGTTTCGAGAATTTTTTGCGGGTTATCCATTCCTAATATTTTCATAAATGTGGTAACTGGAATTTTTCTTTTCCGGTCAACCTTAACCGAAATGACATCTCGGCTGTTAGTTTCAAATTCCAACCAAGCTCCCCTGGAAGGGATAATTTTTGCGCCAAATAACGAACGGCCATTTGATTCTTCCCTGACAAACAGCACACCATATGAACGAACGATTTGAGATACCACTACACGTTCAATACCATTTACGATGAACGTTCCTCGTGTAGTCATGAGAGGGAAATCGCCTAAAAATACATCGCTTTCTTTAGTCTTTCCTGTAAATTTATTTTTGAGCAGCACGCGGCATCTAAGAGGAGATTTATAAGTTAAATTTTTATTTCTAGAGGTTATTTCGTCGTATTTTGGTTGTTCTAGACTGTAATCTCTGAATTCCAACTCCATTACTTTGCCGCTAAAATCTTCAACAGGGGAAATTTCGTCAAGCAGCTCGCGTACCCCGTCTTTGAAAAGCCAATCATAACTCTCTGTTTGAATTTGGATAAGATTTGGGAGTGGGATGTTTACTGTGGGTTTGGCAAAGTTTTTTCTCTCCATTTCGCTCCTCTTGTGTTTTTAGCCGTAGCTTAGAGCTCGGCTAGTTAGTATGATAGTCTTATTGAAAATAATAGCGGTTGTCTAGTGGAATTATTTAGAAAAATTTGGACACAAATACACAAAATTCCCTCGTCACAGAGGGTTTGCCCATTGTATTCTTATGGGTTATTTTGAAAGATATGTGAACGGTAATTCAGTTTTCGCTCCGTTTTCTATTTCTCTGAATTAATTATATCAATAAATATATTGTTGTCAATAGTGTAGCCAAAAACATTCTAATAAGCAGCAGGGAGATTATTTAGTAATAGTATTGCAGATTATTTTTAAGAATCCGTCTATTCCTTCGCCCGAGACTGCGCTTAGCATAAGGATGGGTAGCTTAGGCAGCGATTTTTTAGCTCTAGAGAGTTCTGACTGGCGATCGGTATTTGAAAGGGTATCCATCTTACTTAATACGATTATTTCCGGCTTTTGGGCGAGACTTGGGGAGTATTCTTTTAATTCACCGCGAATTACCTGATAGCTGGCAAGTATATCAGGTTCATTGATATCGATTAAATGAGCTAAAATTTTAGTTCTTTCAATATGTTTTAAAAATTTGTGACCGAGCCCCCTACCTCTTGACGCGCCTTCTATCAGACCGGGGATATCGGCAGCAACAAAAGTTTGACTATGGTATGATGCTACCCCAAGAACGGGTTCGATAGTTGTAAAAGGGTAGTCGGCAACTTTTGGGCGGGCTTTGGAAATACGCGAAAGAAGAGTGGATTTGCCAGCATTGGGTAAGCCAATCAAGCCAACGTCTGCTATAAGTTTCAGTTCTAGCCGAAGATCCATCTTCTTTCCTGGCTGACCAGGGTTGAATTCACGTGGAGTTTGGTTGGTTGCGGAGCGAAAATGGTAATTGCCCCAGCCACCCCTGCCCCCCTTGGCAACTAGCACATTATTAGTTTCGTTAATGATATCGGCAATTTTCTGGTCGGATGCGGAATTTGTAATAATAGTCCCGGGTGGTACTTCCAAAATCTGATCTTCACCATTTTTGCCAGTCTTCAGTGCTTTACCGCCTGGAGCACCATCTTGTGCTTTATAGTATTTTTTAGCTGCATAATTAGTGAGTGTGTTTAGGGATGGATTGGGTTTAAAATAAATATTTCCGCCCTTGCCGCCATCGCCGCCATCCGGCCCTCCTTTTGGTACATATTTTTCTCTACGCAAAGAAACATGACCATCACCGCCACTACCAGCTTCTACCTGAATTATAACTTCGTCAATAATCATAAATATAAACGAGATCGGCCCAGGTGGGTTAAAAGGGATAAACCGGGCGACCGTTAATTTCCTTTTGAAAATGAAGATGCGGGCCGGTGGAATTACCAGTATTACCAGATTTGCCTATAACTTCCCCTTGACCAACATGTTCACCGACACTTACATTCATTTGCGAAAGGTGGGCATAGCGAGTGGTAATGCCGTTTCCGTGGCTGATTAAAATTGTCTTGCCCCAGCCATAATTCCAACCAAAACTTCTTGCTTCGATAACCGTGCCGCCAGCAGATGCTCGCACAGAAGTTCCGACATAGGCCATATAGTCTATTCCTGAATGATAGGATCTTAGTCCTCGAGAGATGCCGTGATGGGCTATTGGAACTATAAATGATCCCCCACCTTCGTTGCTACTATCTCTAACGACAGTACTTCGATTGCCGTATGCAAGAGTATTCGGTTTGAGCGAACCAGCTGCTTTGGCGATAGCTAATTTAGATAAATTGGCTGATGGGATTTTAAGAACTTGGTCAATTTTCAGACTATCTGAATTTGCTATGCTATTGTTGTATTGAATAGATGCAATAGTTAAACCAAATTTTTGGGCTATGTTAGATACTGTGTCACCCGATGCGACAGTGTAGTTGACCGTACCAGTCCTTGGTTTGATTGGTTCCGGGGCGACGGGATCCGGCGGAGTTATATGTGTATTAAATTCATCAGATGTAATCATGAAGTCCGAATCGCTTTGCATAGCCATTGCATATTGGACTTTCTCGTTATCTACAACAATGCCCGGGGTATATTGATTAATGGTAGTGATTGTATCAGTGATTGCTTCCGGTGTTAACCCGCTAAGCGATGCAGAATTGGTCGTTTCGTTAATATTCTTTGCACTGGCAATTGACAAATTCATAATAAGAGAGAAGGCAACAATCACTAATAGCCCTAGTTGAGATTCCAACGCTTTAAAGAAGTTTAGATTAAAAATTTTACTTTCGGAAGTAATATTAACCAACCCGTTAGTTAGTTTTTGTTTATTTTTTAAATTTGTGATTATTCTTTGTAAGTATTTTTTCTTGCCTAATGACGGGCCTTCTGATTGGATCATTACGCTCCTCGTACCAATGTAGGTTACAATGGATGCAATTTCTTGTCAAGCCCCTATGCGTCCCAGAGTTGACAATACTATAATATTAATTGAGGCTATCAGCTACCTTTGGTTTTTAATTCGATAGATATTGCGGAAGGATTAAATTGCACGACAGATATACCTTCGGGCACAGCTATCCAACTACGCAATATATCAACTTTTGCTATTCCAATATATTTAGCAAAATTTCCCAAATCGAGAGTGATTATGATATCGTCACTTCCCATAGTGTTTAATCTATCGGCAGGCCCCGATACAAGCATAGTGACTGGCTCTGAAGCTGATGTGTCCAGGGTGAGAGTGGAACCTAAGTTGATTGATCTTATGCTGGCAATAATAGCTTTAGTGGTATCAACGGCTGATATTACCAAACTTACCCTCACTGTATCTATAGAGTCAAGCAGTATTATTCCGGTTGGAGGTGATAGATTTGTATTAAAAACTTTGCTTGCGCTTAAACCGTCTATATTAATTACCCCTGTTTCAATAAATTTAGTCGAGTTTAATGTGTCGGAGTTTCCAGTTATACTGACTGTATTTGGCTCCACGCTAATTTGGGATGCCCAGTAACCAGATTTTACTAAGCCGTCGGTTTTTACTTTAATTCCGACAGTTTTGCTCTTTCCTGCTTTAATTATCGGTATACTGACAACTACTTCGGTCGGAGAGAATGCCAATTCCTTAATGCTTTCTGATTTGGCATCAAAACCTTGCAGTACCACTGTTTTTTTAACATCGGAGGTTTCACCCTTAAGACCAACTACGGCGGTTGCTTCTAGGATTTTATCTACATCGCTTTTTGCGCCCCGAACTTCTACTTTATCGGGTTCAATCATTGGATTGTCTGGTACCAGTCCTTCGCCTGGCTTTCCTTCAACTTTAACAACGACCGGAACTGTTTTTATCACTGCCGAATCGAGCATGACTGTAATTAATGCTGGTTCAATGTTGCGTATGCTGATATTTGGGTCCTTTGAAGTTACAACAACTGGTACGTCTAAGTAAGTTCCTTTGTTTTTTGAGGTTAGATCGACATAAGCTTCAAACGATTCGCTGGTTATATTTTTTAGTTTACCTTTTTCCGCCGAGACTTTAATTGTTACTTCATTTGTGCTCAGTTTGGCGATCAATCCTGCTCCGGCTGATTTGGCTGTAATCTGAATGGATGGGACCTTGATAATTCTACTTTCGCCGCTGGCAACATATGCCCAAACAACTATTGCCAGCAATATAGCAACAATCTTAGCTGTTAGGTTGTTGGTAATAAAGTTACTCATACAGTTTGTTCCTTAATTGAAGCCCTGAACTGATTTAGTTCATTGTTCAGGCGTTGCTTGAGTAGGTCGGGGGAAAGTTGACGTTCCAACCGTGATTCTTGTGCTAGAGAAATATGGCCTGTTTCTTCAGAGACGATAATGATCAGTGCGTCGGTAATCGAAGTTAGTCCAAGAGCAGCTCTGTGCCTGGTACCCAGCTGTAAAGCCATTTTTTCATCCGTCAAGGGGAGCGTGCAGGATGCGGCCACTACTTGATTTCCATTTATTATTACCGCACCATCGTGCAGGGCCGTGTTTTGAGAGAAGATCGTTAATAATAGTTCGGTTGATACAATACCATTAATTAAGATTCCATTTTCTATATATTCCCTAAGACCAGTATGCCTTTCAAATACGATTAAAGCTCCAACTTTGTTTTTAGATAGGACTTCAACCGTATCAGCAACCGTATCTATAAGATCGCCCATTTCCTTCTTTTTGAGTTTTGTAATATCAGCTACAATATTTGTTCTCCCGAGCCGCTCTAGAAATGATCGAAGTTCTGGTTGCAGTACTACCGGAATAGCCACTAAGATCATAGTGCTTAAATATTTTAATAAGAAATTTAGGGCAGCAAGGTCTAGAAAACGTCCGGTGGCAGTTAGTAGTAGTAGAATAAATATGCCATAGACTATTCGTATACCTCTTGTTTCACGTAGAACTAGGTAAATCCAGTAAAAAATGAGTGTTACTAATAATATATCCAAGATAAATAATGTTACAGCATTATCTTTACCCGCAGGATCAATCATAGAAACGATATTTATAAAGTTATCTTTTATAGTGTTCAAATTATTCCCTCCGCATTTACTATATTATAGAAAGTTTTTAGTTGGTTCGCAAGTTTTTCTTATTCGATAGTCCTTACCCTCTCTTCGGTTTGGAAAGCCTCGATAATATCTCCCTCTTCTATACTTAGTTCAGACCTAACCCCAATTCCACATTCAATGCCGGCCATTATGGTTTCTACCTTATCTTGGTCGCGATGCAAACTGGTAATTTTACCATTACCTGCAACTTCCCCACCTTTTATTATCCTAATTTCATTGTTGACATCCAAGCGTCCATTTTCAACGCGCGCACCGATTATCTGTTCACCTTTTTGGGTTAGAAATATCTTAAGGATTTTTGCATTACCTATATTAACCTCGACTTTTTCAGGTTCAAGCATGTTGGACATAGATACCTTAAGGTCATCCAGCAATTGGTAGATTATTTCATATATGGAGATTGTTACCTGTTTTCTCTCGGCTAATTGCCGGACTTGCGGCTTTATACTGACACGAAATCCAATAACGACTGCCTTAGTCGTCTCTGCCATATTAATGTCTGACTCGCTTATATCGCCTACTCCTTCGTTGACGATACTAGGCTTGATCTCAGCAGTACTCATCTGGTTTATTGATGTTTTAATTGCCTCTAAACTTCCCTGGACATCAGTTTTTAAAATAATATTATGTGATTTTTCTTTCTCTTCTTCTGGATTATCGGCAGATTCAACATGTGCGATTGGTCCGCGAACCATGCTTTTTACTTGCGTCATTTGCCGGGCAGTTTTTTCGTTTTCAACCGATATCACCAGTTCACCAAAGTCAGGTACATCGTTTAATCCCGCCACTCTAACCGGGGTTGAAGCGGTAGCGGATTTAATTCTTCTACCTCGGAAATCCTCCATAAAACGAATTTTCCCGTAGGTATTCCCAACCACAAGAGTATCTGATTGTTCTAATATGCCATCGTTGATTAAAATGGTTGCTAGCGGGCCGACACCGGTTTGCATATGCGACTCAATAACGACGCCCGTTGCCTTCTTATCGGGATTGGTAGTTAGGTTTTTTAAATCGGCGACTAAAAGGATCATTTCGAGTAGTTCTTCTATGTTCTGGTTGGTTTTGGCGGAGATTTCTACCATAATTGTTTTACCTCCCCAGTCTTCGGGAGTGAGTTCGCGTTCAGCGAGTTCCTGTTTTACTTTCTCGGAATTTGCTCCCGGCAGATCAATTTTATTTATGGCTACAATAATCGGGACGCCGGCTAGTTTAGCATGGTTTATAGCTTCAACTGTTTGCGGTTTAACTCCATCATTAGCCGCCACGACTAAGACGACTATGTCTGTTATAGATGCTCCGTGAGCCCGCATGGCCGAAAAAGCAGCATGTCCGGGTGTATCTAGAAAAGTAATGAGTCTTGTTTTCTTTTTTTCTCCAGGGACAATTACCTGGTATGCACCAATATGTTGAGTTATGCCGCCTGATTCACCGGAGGCAACATTGGTCTTCCGTATAGTATCCAGTAAGGTTGTTTTACCATGATCAACGTGCCCCATGATAGTTACAACTGGCGGGCGGGAAATTCTTTTTGCCTTATCGTCTTCGACTTCCAGCTCTGGTGCATTGGTTGTTTTGTCTGGCTCTTTCTTCTCAACTACATCAAAATTAAATTCATCACCAATAATCATCGCAGTTTCACAATCAATATTTTCATTGATGTTAGCGATGACGCCATTTTTCATCAGTACAGCTATAACTTTTGTTACTGGTAATTCCATGCTTTCAGCAAAATCTTTAACTGAAATGATGGCTGGTATTTCTATGTTTTTTCTGGCCTGGGGCTTTTCGACCACAACTGGCTTAATTTCAACAACAGCTTCGCTTGCTTTGCGATTGGCTTTTGCTTGTTTTTTCGATATTCTTCTGACTGGTTTTTTCATAATAAACTCTGCCTTTAGACGTAATTATACCAGAAAATAAACTATAAGACAAGCCGATTTATGTAATTTGGGCTTATAAAATCCCTTCGGTTATTTAATTGGGAGCTCGTCTTCCTGGGGTTTTTCTTGATCCTTGTCCTCATCGTAAACGACGGTGACGGAAGCAATAAAATCGTGATTATTGAATCTCATAAGGGTAACTCCCTGCGTATCTCGGCCGAGTCTTTTGATAGATTTAAGCGACAATCTTATTAACTGACCCTGTTGCGATACTATAATCACATCACCTTTATCTCCCAGGGTAATTTGGGCGCCGACGACTTTGCCAGTTCGATCGGTAACATTAGCCGCTTTCATTCCTATTCCACCACGAATTTGAGCTCGAAAATGTTCGGTACTTGTGCGTTTACCTAAGCCATTTTCGAGAACGATCAGAATATCCGGTGCCGGGTGATGCCTATCAACTGTTTCCAATTGTTCTTTAGTAACAATATCGGTAGAGACTACGCTGTCATCGGTTCGTAGTTTTATGCCACGTACGCCCGCGGCAGATCGTCCCATTGGCCTTATATCTTGTTCGCTATACATAATCGCTTGACCTTTAGTAGTAATTTGGAAGACATTGTCATCGCCTTTTGTTGTGCAGACCCATTTAAGCTCGTCATTACCATTTAGCTTGATAGCAATTATCCCTGTTTTACGGACGTTTTTGTACGCGTTTATCTCGGTTTTTTTCACTACACCTTTTGTGGTTGCCATCAAGAAATAGTCGGCTTTATGCTTACTTTCTTCATTAAGTGTAATGACAGCCGTGACTTTCTCTTCTTGGCTAATCTGAATGACATTGACCAGTGCTTGTCCCTTTGCTTGGCGAGATGAAGTAGGTAGATCGTAAACTTTTGTCTGGAATATGCGGCCTTTGTCTGTAAAGAAAAATATATCATCGTGAGTACTAGCAGAAAGCATATATTCGACGATATCTTCTTCTTTCGTGGTCATACCCATAACGCCTTTTCCGCCGCGAATTTGACTTTTATAGGTATTAGCCGGGACTCTTTTAATATAGTTACCCTTAGTAATAGTGACGATTTCTTGTTCGTTGGGAATTAGGTCGGTTGCCGAGAACTCGCCAATAGGGTTTTTGAATACTTGGGTTCGACGCTTGTCGCCATACTTGGCTTTTATTTCGATAACTTCATCTTTGATTATCTTTAGTATTTCGTCTTGGTCGGCGAGAATGGCTTCGAGCGACGCAATTGCTTTAATCTTCTCTAGGTATTCATCTTTGACTCGCTGACGCTCTAAGCCGGCAAGAGCGGATAGACGCATCTCTAAGATAGCGGACGATTGAGGATCTGTCAGTTTGAATTTTTTGCATAGATTCTGATGGGCAATTTCCCGTGTTTGGGAGCTTCTGATGGTAGTTATGACTTCGTCAATATGATCTAGGGCGATTAGCAATCCCTCTAATATGTGAGCGCGGTCTTTAGCTTTATTTAAATCGAATTTGGTGCGGCGCTCAACTACAACTTGGCGGTGTTTAATATATTCTTCCAGTATATTTTTAATGGTTAAGACGCGAGGTTGGATTCCGTCAACCAGGGCTAACATGTTGACATGGAAAGCTGTTTGCATAGCAGTGAGTTCAAATAATCTATTGAGGATTTTTTTTGGATAGGCGTTGGATTTTAGTTCGATGACAATCCGGACGCCTTCTTTGCGATCTGATTCATCGCGCAGATCGGAAACGCCTTCGATTTTTTTATCTTTGACTAAGTCGGCTATTTTACTTATTAAATCGGCTTTATTTACCTGATAAGGTAATTCGGAAACAATAATTCGGAAGCCATTTTTCTGCTCCTCAATATTCGCTGTGGCTCGTATCATAATCCTGCCCTTACCGGTAGAATAAGCGGTTTTAATATCCTCATGGTTATAGATATTAGCACCAGTTGGGAAATCGGGCCCTTGAATATATTGCATTAAATCATCAAGGCCAGCTTCGGGTTGATCTATTAAATGAATTATGGCATCAGTAATTTCAGTGAGATTGTGCGGCGGTATGTTGGTCATCATTCCAACCGCGATACCCATACTACCATTTAAGAGTAAATCCGGTAGCCGAGCAGGAAGGACTTTCGGCTCTTTGGTAGTGCCATCATAGTTATCGGCAAAATCTACAGTATCTCTTTCGATATCGGTTAATAGCTCTTCGGAGATCCCAGCCATGCGTGCTTCCGTATATCGCATAGCGGCCGGACTGTCACCATCCATGGAGCCAAAATTCCCTTGTCCATCAACCAACGGATAACGCATAGAAAAGTTTTGCGCCATGCGAACTAAGGTGTCATAGACAGCTATATCGCCGTGCGGATGGTAAGCTTTCAAAACTTCACCAACTACTGCGGCACATTTTCGGTATTTTGAGTTTGACTTAAGACCAGTATCCCACATTGCATAAAGAACTCGACGATGAACCGGTTTCAAACCGTCACGGACATCAGGCAAGGCACGCGACACAATGACGGTCATAGCATAGTCAATATACGACTGCTGCATTTCATCTTCGATAGAGCGCGGCTTTATCAGACCATAGGCAGTTTTTTTGCCGCCTTCGGGCAATTGCCCAGATGAATCGAAATTTAATGTCCCGTTATTTGGTTCGTCCATAATTTCTCCGATACTTAAATGTCAAGATTTTTAACGCTTTTGGCATGTGTCTGTATAAAGCGTTTACGCGGTGGTACTTCTTCGCCCATTAGGACGGTAAATATTTCATCGGCACGCGCTGCTTCCTCAACATTTACGCGCCAAAGCATGCGATTCTCCGGATCCATAGTAGTATCCCACAGTTGCTCTGGATTCATTTCTCCAAGGCCTTTGTAACGTTGGATAGAGACACCACTAAGTTTGTTGGGAACGGCTTGGGTTGCTTCAGAGATTTGAATCTCTTCTTTAATATTTTCACCAGCAATATCCAGAGCCTCTAAGCCGGTTTTATCTTGCTCATTTTCTATTTCGTCTGTTGTTGTATTGGTTTTAGCAGTTTTACTGTCAACATATTTTTTAATCAGCTCATCTTTTTGCTCATCGCTATAAGCGTAGTGCTTTTCTTTGCCTTTAGAGATGGCGTAAAGCGGCGGCTGGGCTATATATAAATAACCTTTTTGTATGATTTCTGGAAAGTGCCTATAGAAGAAGGTGAGAAGTAATGTGCGAATATGGGATCCATCCACATCGGCATCTGTCATGAGTATAATGCGATGATAACGCAGTTTGCCAATATCCAATTGTTCACCGATTCCTGCTCCCATTGCCACTATTAATGCTTTGATCTCATCCGAGCCAAGCATTCGATCTAAACGGGCACGCTCAACATTAAGAATCTTACCTTTGAGTGGGAGGATGGCTTGGGTGCGGCGATCGCGGCCTTGTTTAGCGGATCCACCGGCAGAATCACCCTCTACTATATATATTTCTGAATCAGCGGGATTCTTTGATGAGCAGTCTGCTAGTTTTCCAGGGAGCGTCATACCCTCTAAGGCACCTTTTCGAATAACAGTTTCACGAGCGGCTCTAGCGGCAAGACGGGCACGCGCCGAAAGTGAGCATTTTTCGATGATCTTTCGTGCTTCAGTAGGGTGCTCTTCTAAATAGTAGCCAAGACCTTCGGCAACGATTGATTCAGTTATCGTTCGTACTTCGGGATTGCCTAGCTTTGACTTTGTCTGACCTTCAAATTGCGGTTCAGGGACTTTCACAGATATAATAGCAGTCAATCCTTCCCGGGCATCTTCTCCGGTTAATGCAGTCTCTGATTCCTTGACGAGATTACTCTTTCGGCCGTAATCGTTAATTACTCTGGTTAAAGCAGTGCGAAAACCTGTTAGGTGGGTACCGCCTTCTGGGGTGGAAATATTGTTAGCGAATGTATAGATGTGTTCGTTGTAGTCGTTTGTATAGGCGAACGCTGCTTCAACCTGTATTTCATTGGAAAATTTATTTATATATATAGGAGGGTCAACCAGTTTTTCTTTATTATGGTTTATATGGTTCGCATAAGAGACTATGCCGCCTTCGAAATAAAAAGTATAATGAGAGTGACTAGATGGGTCGCTATTGCGCTTATCATTGATAACAAATTTTGTTCCCTTGGTGAGGTAAGCTTGCTGACGCAGATGATCGATGATGGTTTGTAGATTGAACTCTTTTTCTTGGAAGATCTCGGGGTCGGGTGAAAATGTAATTCTTGTTCCGCGGATTGTTGTGTCGCCGACGACTTTTACATCATATTTTGGTTGGCCTTTTTCATATTCCTGTTGATATATTTTACCGTCGCGAAATACCTCTGCTTTTACCAAAACAGACAAAGCATTAACTACAGAGACACCGACACCATGCAGACCACCTGATACTTTGTAACTGCCGCCGCCAAATTTACCACCGGCATGCAGACGTGTCATGACTATTTCCAAGGCAGATTTCCCTGTTTGTTTGTGAATATCTACCGGAATACCACGACCATCATCTAGAACAGAGACGGTATCTCCTGGTAATAATGTAATCTCAATATTTTTAGCATATCCAGCCATTGCTTCGTCGGTAGCGTTGTCCAATACTTCCCAAACTAGGTGATGAAGGCCTTCAGGACCGGTGCCGCCGATATACATTCCCGGGCGTTTTCGTACTGGATCAAGGCCTTCCAAGACGGTAATCTGGCTTGCTGTATATTCATTATTATCTTGTTTACCAACCATTTTGTACTCCTAGTTTCTGGCAACATTCTATACTATTGTATCTTATTTTGACACGAAAAGCAAAAGGCAATCCGGTCAACTGAACTGCAAAAATTCATAAATAGCTAAGTCTTTCATAAGCTGTTGGCAATGATGAAATAATTTATTTTTCCAGCTTGTCTGTGGCTTTGGCAACCGCTTTTTTAATATTATCTATAAATAGCGAGGTGTCAAATTTTTCTGCCCATTGGCGAATTTCAGATGAATCAAAGTTGTTTAAATTAAACTTTTGAACTGCGGAGATGATTGCTTCAGGCGTTACGTTTTCAAAATGCAATCCAGTTTTTCCTTCAACAATAGTTTCCGATGCTCCACCTTTATTTATTGCTATAACCGGCCGCCCCGATGCCATAACTTCGATCGGTACGATTCCAAAATCGTCAATTGAAGGAAAAATAAGTGCCTGGGTTTGGCTATAAATATTTTTCAATTCATCATCACTAATTCGTCCGGTAAATTCAATATTAGGTTTTGCTATCTTTCTTAAATTCTCCAGCTCGGGACCATCGCCTACTATTTTCAATGGACGTTCCAGCCGATTGAATGCTTCAATTACGATCTCGGCTTTTTTATGACTCACCAGGCGGCTAACGAATAGGAAATATTTCCCAACTCGATCTGAAGTTTTCCATTTATTTATATCAACAGGTGGATAGATGGTCCCGGCGTCTCTATGATAGATAGTTTTTATTCTTTGACAAATATAGTTGGAATTTCCATAATATTCATCAACTCGATTAATAGTGGCAAGATCCCATTTTTTTAAGTAGTTGGCGGCCTTTTTACGAATCCATGATGAATTAGCCCGCTGGTCAATGTCGGGGAACCAAACATAACGCAGGGGAGTATGGCAGTAGCAGATGTGGTAAGCGCCTTTTGCCTTAATGGCACCTTTGGCGCAAGCATGAGAATCAGAGATGATAATATCATAATTAGAGAGATCGTAGCTTTCAACAGCTTTTGGCATTAGCGGAATGAAAATCTGGTATTTTTTGTGGGCAAGGGGAATTTTATCTAGATGAGAAGTGATAATTTTAGCATCACTAAATTGGGGGAAGTTCTTTTTATTATAAATCGTTGTAAATATCGGTGCTTCGGGATACATTTTATGTAGGACTTCTAGGACACGCTCAGAACCGCCTGGTACAGTCAGCCAGTCATGGATTAAAGCTATTTTAGGTTCTTTAGTAGGCATTTTTGTTGACGAAGCTTAGGATTGTCTTAACACAAATAGAAATATCCAGCCAAATTGACCAGTTTTCTATGTAGTATGAATCGAGGCGTATTCTTTCTTCGTAGGCAACTTCGTTGCGGCCATTCACCTGCCAAAATCCTGTTATGCCCGGTTTGACAATATGGCGTTTGTTGCAGTAAATTCCATATTTATCCATTTCGGCATCAACTATCGGCCGCGGGCCGACTAAGCTCATCTCGCCTTTTATAACATTAATAAATTGCGGGAGCTCGTCTAAATTTGTCCGGCGAATCAGTCTTCCTATTGAAGTAATCCGGGGATCGTTTTTTAATTTGAAATTCTTCTCAAATTCTTCTTTCAGCGAAGGGTCTTGTAAGACTTTCTCTAATTGCTTCTCGGCGTCAGGTCGCATTGAGCGGAATTTTAG
This sequence comes from bacterium, assembly GCA_030647355.1. GTDB lineage: Bacteria > Patescibacteriota > UBA1384 > VFKW01 > VFKW01 > JAUSIS01. The sequence goes on along the minus strand of JAUSIS010000006.1, from coordinate 212,309 downwards.
AAGATCGAAGTGTGTACTGTCTTGACCGACGCGGCGCTGTCTGTAGAATACGGGGCCTTCAGAGCTAAGCTTAATCAGTAAAGCTACCAGAAGCATGATCGGAGAAAGAATAATTAGCGCTATTGCGCTTATGAAGATATCCATTATTCGTTTTACTATTTTGCCCCAACCCTGCAGAGGTGTATAAATAAGTTCAACGACCGGTATGCCTAGAAACGTCAAATTTTGCGCATGGCTGGTGTGCATTTCAAATAAATTGGGAACCATTTTATAAACAATATGATTGTTCTCACAATATTCCAGAATCGGTAAAAGTTTTTCATCAGGAATATTCGGTGCAGAAACGATGATCTCGTCTATTTTATTACTTTTATTAAACTTATCTATATTGAAGTTAGCCAAAGCTCCTTGGTCTATTTGCTTTACTATATGATAGCCATATTTTTTGTTGCTATCTAATTCTCTGGCAATAAACTGCGAAATGGAGTTGTTGCTGCCAATTAGGAGTACTCGCACGCCGGTTCCTATTTGATATATCAGCCTTCGGATAGAATACATCATCCAGCGGCCGATTAAGACAAAACTAAAACTTAAAATCAGTGAATATAATAAAATTAAACGGGGAAAAACTATAGTATTTTCGGAGCGATAAAAATACAGTCCCACTATGTACATTGCCCAGCTGGCTAGGGTGGCTATTGTTAGGGAGGCATATTCTGTTAAGCCGCGTAAGGGTTGCTTAATGCGGTACAGCCCTTGGGTGAAGAAAATAATTATCCAAACTGGCAGAGAAATTAGAATTAAATGGAGATACCCGGAAAATGTCCAGCGATATATTTCAGTTTGGCCGGAAGTTCGTATTAGAAAAGAACTGGCCAGAGCTAGAAAAATCATGATGGCATCAATAGGCACTTGAAGTACGGTAAATATGAGATTTATTCGTTTCATAGTGATTATTATAGCAGGTTTTTCTCGGATATAACAGAGTTTTTTTAACTAAACAGAAAAAACTCTGTATTCAGAGTTTTTTCTTTACATCAATATGTTTTATTTATCTAGCTTTCCTCAACATTGGAAGACCAGTTCTTTCATTTTCCATAACTTCATATCCTTCAGGAAGTTTGTCCAATGCACCTTCTCTTACATCTTGTGCGAAGAAGTAGATAACCTGTTTGCGTCCTCCGCGCAGAGTAACTTCTTTCATGTGCAGATTATAAGCGCGTCCGCTTTTTTTGGATGTTACACTGTATGCCATTTTAATCACCTCCTTTCCAAACCTTTTTTCTTTCTATTTGTATTGTTAAAGATATGTCTAACCTTGTCAATAGGTTGGTTAGGTTCCAACCGATTAACAGGTTCACTTCCTGTAAAATTCCTAAATTCTATACACCTGAAATCGGGTTATCCACAGGTTTTGTATGTAAGGGTTAAGGGGGCTCGTTGTTATCCGTCGCCGACTCTGTCGGCGAATCAGGGCGGGCTGATGTAAGCAGATTCGGCTCCGCCGATCTATGTAAATGACGAGCAGAAGTCGCCCCCTATGTCCCTTACAATCCCATACCCCTGCACGACTTCTTTTGAAGCGTAGGAATATCTTTCGCTTCCAGAAAAATAAAACTCGTCAAGCATGAGCTTGGCTCAACAGCTGGATTTTCGGTATTTGTTCGTCTATAATAAGCTAGTTGGAGAATAACGCAATTCGGTGAGCGTTCCTCCGCCAACCGGCGGAGGCGGATGCACTACGTTTAACTCGCCTCATCGCATTATTCTCCAACTAAAAAAGAGTGAAAAATGGAAAAGTTTAAGATCAAAAGTAAATTTAAGCCGGCGGGTGATCAGCCAAAGGCAATTGATAAATTAACCGAAGGTCTGCAGAAAGAGTTTAGAATGCAGACTCTTTTGGGCGTGACAGGTTCCGGTAAGACATTCACGATTGCTAATGTGATTGATCGCATACAAAAGCCGACTTTGGTTATTGCTCATAACAAAACATTAGCGGCACAGCTTTGTCAGGAATTTCGAGACTTTTTTCCGGAAAATGCAGTTGAGTATTTCGTTTCTTATTATGACTACTATCAACCGGAAGCATATTTACCGACAACGGATACGTATATAGAAAAAGAAGCACAGATTAATGACGAAATTGACCGATTACGACATGCTTCGACGCAAGCACTTTTAACTAGGAAAGATGTGATTATCGTTGCTTCTGTTTCGTGTATTTATGGAGTAGGTTCGCCCGAAGCGTATAAAAATGTTGTTTTGATGATAAATAAAGGCGAAAAGCTGGGAAGAGAAAATTTAATCAAACGATTAGTCGAGATGCAATATATTCGAAATGAAGTTTCGCTGGCGAGGGGAAATTTTCGGGCGAAAGGTGATATAGTTGAATTAGTGCCTGTAAATCAGGAAATTATTTTCAGAATTGAATTTTCCGGGGACGAAATTGACCGAATTTGCGTCCGCGATTTTACAACCGGCAGAGAACGTGAACAGGTAAAATATTTAACGATTTTTCCAGCACGGCACTATGTTATGGATCCGGAAAAAGCAGAGGTTGCTTTCAGGGAGATTGAGAAAGAGATGAATGAGCAAGTGGGACATTTGCGCTCGACGGGGAAAATACCCGAAGCTGAGCGGTTATTTAGACGTACAAAATACGATCTGGTAATGATGCGAGAAGTTGGTTATTGCAACGGGATCGAAAATTATTCGAGACATTTAGAGGGAAGACCAGCCGGATCGGCGCCTAATACTTTGCTCGATTATTTTGCTATGGATCCTCTCGACTCCGCTCGAGGCAGGGATTTTTTAATGATTATTGACGAGTCGCATGTAACTGTACCACAAATCGGAGCGATGTACGAAGGCGATAAGTCGAGAAAGAACACTTTGGTTGATTATGGGTTCAGATTGCCTTCCGCCCGTGATAATCGGCCATTAAGATGGGGCGAGTTTAGTAAATATATGAATCGCGTTATCTTTACTTCTGCTACGCCGGCAGTATATGAACTGCAAAATAGCCAGCAGATTGTCGAGCAGATTATCCGTCCAACAGGCTTAATTGACCCAGAATTGGAGGTTAAGCCGATTGAAAACCAGGTTGAGGATTTGGTTGGAGAAATCGAAAAACGAATCGCTAAACACGGAAGAGTGCTAGTGACTACCTTAACAAAGAAAATGGCCGAAGATTTAAGTGAATATTTGAATCAAAATGGAGTTAAAGTACGCTATTTGCATAGCGATGTTGATACTTTAGAGCGAATTGAGATTTTACGAGATTTGAGGCAAGGGACTTACGATGTTATTGTCGGGGTTAACCTACTCCGAGAGGGTTTAGATTTGCCTGAAGTATCGTTGGTTGCAATAATGGATGCCGATAAAGAAGGGTTTTTGCGATCAGAGAGATCGCTTATTCAGACAATAGGGCGGGCGGCGAGGAATGTGCAGGGTAAAGTTATTTTATATGCCGATGTAATGACAGACTCGCTTAAAAAAGCAATTAGCGAGACAAACCGACGTCGAGAGATACAGCTCGAGCATAATAAAATTCATGGTATTACTCCTGCAAGTATTAAAAAAGAAATTAATTCAATTGTCGCTAGAATCGAAGGGGAAGAAACTGGTTTGGATGCGGTTGAAAAAGAGATGGCACGCGGCGGCAATATTGACGATTTAATCAAGCGCAAAGAGAAAGAGATGAAAGAAGCGGCTCGCGAGTTGCAGTTTGAGTGGGCGGCAGCACTGCGCGATGAACTCATTGAGCTTCGGAAAATTCAACGGGATATAATTAAGTCGGAGCGATAAATTACTAGGAAACAGGAATGGTTAATTCCTTAAAAGACTCGTTTCCCGTAGGATCTATAGCGCGGATTTTGACATAGTAAGTTTGGCTTGGATCGGTATTAATAATAGTTAATTTATGCTGGGCTAGATAATTCTTTTTCGTTAAACCAAGGGAGATTAGAGCCGTCTCGTCCCAGACAGTTTGGCCATACGATTGCGTTAAACCATAGTCTATTGCCCCATGAGTTACTTCTGGTGAGCCATTCAGGGAAATATAGTTATCCCAGCTGACAGTTATTGTGTTTCCATTTCTTTGGGTTACGATGTGGTCAATTTTCGGTTTCTCGCTGTCGATCGCCGGATCATCAGGAGCTATGTATAGTGGATCACCCAGGGCAAGCCAGCGCCATCTTATCACTTGTGTTGCCATATATATTGATTGTGCATAATTAAAATGCTTAATACCCAAACTCGCGTTTCCATTCAAAAAATAGTCTAGAAGGGCATTTGGTTGTGGAATGCCCCAAGCATAAGGTTCGGAGGAGGCTCCATATGTCCCAGTAGCGTCAGCAGCTAGATTATTAACAACTGCTAACCGTGAAGCAGTATCGCGTATTGTGTCACGGGCGGTAAACGATTGAAAATGTATAGGAATTGCACCAGGTCTCCAAGAGTCCCATGAATTGCCATAATTGTCGCCGCCAGAAACATGCCAAAGGGCATTTATTCCGCCAAGGTGGACGGGGTCGCTTTTACATTCATAGCCAGCGGCAATTACAGGCGCACAAAGTACAGTAATTGCATTTTGGAGATATGGTTCTCCAGTCATATATGCCCATCCCGATCCAGCTCCCAGATAATTGCCGGCATAAATGGCTTTGTCCACTAGTCCTTTGGCAATCTTTGAGGAAGGACCGTCTAGGCGCATAACCATATAAATGCCGAAGCTGGTATCAAAAGGAATCCCAGTATTATGGGAGCCTGTTATGTAGCTTATCACCCTTTTGTACGGGTTCACCGTTAACCCTGCTGGTCTGAACATACCAGCTAGCATTGAATCAACAGCATGGCCGTTGCTACTACCACTATTTATTTTATATGGGATACCATGAGTTAAGACAATATAGTTGATTTTGGTCTGGAGAGAATTTGACGTTAGATAATTTTTGATTGGGGTTTCGATTTTATTGGTATAGTCGGTCTCAGATATGGTTTCTGAGCTTGCAGAGACATCAACCAGAAATGGACTATTTGGAACGTTTCTTCTTATCTTGTAGTATTCACCAACTTCAATTGATTCGGGACTATTTTTATTTACAATAATCAGAACTTTCTCTTCTTCTTGACTGATCAGTCCTGGATCGTCAGTTTTTTTCTGACTAAGGCCTGCCGGGGTTGCAACAAAATAGTTGTCTTGCGAATATAGGGCAGTTTGCAAGGTATAGTTTTTGCCATTACTTAGATATGAATATACCGAATCAAATACGCTACGGGGAACAGAACTTAGATAGCCACTTTCAATGAGTGTTCTGCCGGCACAAGAATTGTCAGATATTTTCTCGCTATTTGATGCTGTGCAGGAACCATTGTCCGAGTAACTAATGGGATAACTCTCTTCGTGTTCGGCGGCGTATGCCTCCAGAGTACGATTAATCTGGCTGATATCTCCTTTTTTCTTGACATCAAAGGCTTTAAATCGTGCCGCTCGGAGCCCGACAATTATTAAAGCTGCCAATATCCCAATAAGGGAGATGACTATGAGTAATTCAATGAGTGTGAAAGCTTTTTTATTTAGCTTAGCGCAATGCATAGTTTAATTTTATAGTTTTTATGATTAATAGTCGAGTTAATATTTAATATGAAAAAAGCCACCTTGTGATAGGCGGCATGGGTTTGTGATATCAGGTACCTTGTTCTTGTTCTTCGAGCTCTCGCTCGCCAAGATACAGGGCTAGTGCCGAAGGTGGTTCGGCTTTGTCTCTGGTGGGACCAGAACGCAAGGCATCCAGTAAGTCTTCATAGCTGTCCGGGTCCAGATAACTGTCAGATTCGAGCCGGCCCGGCCCCTTGCAATTGATCCCATCGTGCCCAGGACAGCTGGCAACTAATACTTCGCGCCAATCTTTTTGGGATTTTGACGCTGCGCCAGCTCTTACTGGAATCAAAGTAAGTCGGAACTCATACTTCAGTCCCCTGGCATACACCTCCAGGAAGGGAATTTCTTTGTGAACGTAAACTAGCTCACAGATGTCTTCCATAGAAAGCCCGATTGCCTTCAGGTATTCATCGTGGTGAGCTACCACCTGCTTAACGAACACTAACTCGCTTTTCCGTAGCGCAACGAGTTTCCGGCCCAACACTACCGTATACGATGTCATCGGACAAGTCCCCCTGCGTCGAGATGCTTCATTTTTAGCATTTATATTACTATTAGTCAACCCCAACTAGGTGCTGGATTTTCGGTTCTCGTTCGGGTATAATAGGGTTGATGTGAGTTTAGAGTTAATGATGCGTTATATCATTTCAGCCAGCGTTTTGTTTCCTGATCCAGTTGGGTCAGGAGCACTGCACTTCGCTTGACTGGCTTCAATGGTACAACGCATCTGAATATGACAGATTGAACTTACATCCTCAGGAGAAAAAAGAGAGATGGAAGAAAAAATTGTTATTAAAGGAGCGCGGGAACATAATTTAAAGAATATTGATCTAGAAATTCCGCGCAATAAATTGGTAGTATTTACGGGAATTTCCGGCTCAGGAAAGTCTTCGCTGGCTTTTGATACGATTTTTGCCGAAGGACAAAGACGATATGTTGAGAGCTTGTCTAGTTATGCTAGGCAATTTTTAGGGCAGATGAACAAACCAGATGTTGACTATATCGAAGGTTTGTCCCCTGCTATTTCTATTGATCAAAAAGCGACTAGTCACAATCCACGCTCTACAGTTGGCACTGTTACTGAAATTTATGATTATTTACGACTTTTGTATGCCAGAATCGGCAAACCTCATTGTCCAAAATGCAACAAGGTTATTTCCAGACAGACGGTTGATCAGATGATTGAGCTTATAAATGATTTGGGTGAGAATACTAGAATAATGATTTTGGCTCCCGTCGTTCGCGGAAGAAAAGGTGAATATCATCAGCTTTTATATGATTTATACCGTGGAGGTTTTTCGAGGGTTAGGGTAAATGGCGAGGTTAAGAATTTAAATGACAAGATAGAGTTAGAGCGTTACAAGGCACACTCGATTGAGGTTGTTGTTGATAGATTGATAATCGGACAAAGCTTGCGAAGCCGATTAAGCGAAGCTCTAGAATCGGCATTAAAATTAGCACGCGGGTTAGTGATAATAAAAATCGAGGATAAAGACGAGTCTCCTTCGCGCAAAGCTTTGGACGACCAAAGTGAAATTATGCTATCCGAGCAATTATCATGTCCTAATTGCAACATCAGTTTTGGCGATATTGCACCGAGAACATTCTCTTTCAATAGCCCTTACGGAGCGTGTTCGGCTTGTCATGGGTTAGGATTTAAAAAAGAAGTTGATCCGACTTTAGTCATGCCAAATGAAAAATTAACAATTGCCGAAGGTGGAGTGTTGCCAGCGTTGTTTTCGGAAGGTAATTATTATGGAGCGATCATCCTGTCTGCATCAAAATTTCTAGGAATTAATGTAAATATACAGATTAAATTACTTAGTGAGCGAGAAAAACAGTTACTAATGTATGGAGTGGAAACTCCACAGAGAATTACTGTGCGCTATTGGGCACTTGGTCGAGCTAGAACCTTTGAGACAAATTTTATTGGCATTATACCCTACCTAGAGAAGCGTTATCTTGAGACAGAATCTGATGCGATACGTGACGAAATTGAACATTATATGATTTCAAAAACGTGTTTGGAATGTCACGGCACTAGATTAAAGCCGGAAAGCCTGTTGGTAAGGGTTGGCGGAAAGAATATCGCCGAGCTTTCATCGCTTGCAACAGAACAGATAGCGACATTTTTTAAGGAACTGAAAATTAGCCGGAGAGATACATTAATTGCCGAACGAATCTTGAAAGAAGTTCAAAATAGAATTGATTTTTTGGTGAGAGTCGGTTTAGATTATTTGACATTGGATAGAGCAGCGATGACATTGTCGGGCGGAGAAGCGCAGAGAATTCGTTTAGCATCACAGATCGGGTCCTCATTAGTTGGTGTGCTATATGTGTTGGACGAACCGACAATCGGGTTACATCAGAGAGACAATCAACGGCTTGTGGACACACTCAAGTCACTTCGAGACTTGGGCAATAGTGTAATAGTAGTTGAGCACGATGAGGAGACAATTCGACAAGCAGATTTCATAGTCGATATCGGGCCAGGCGCTGGTGAATTAGGCGGAAAGATTGTGGCGACCGGCAACTTGGAGAATATAATTGCCGAGAGCGAATCTATTACTGGTCAATATTTGTCAGGAAAGAAAAAAATTGAGATACCAAAAAAACGGAGAGTCGGTAATAAGAAGTTTTTAATTGTGGAGGGCGCTCGGGAAAATAATTTAAAAAACATTAAGGTCAAAATTCCGCTTGGTAAGTTTGTTGGGATTACTGGTGTTTCGGGTTCGGGAAAATCTACTCTGGTTGATGAGATATTGTATAAAGCGTTGATGAATAAATTGCATGGGGCGTACGAGAAGCCAGGCAGGTATTTGTCAATTTCAGGGCTGGAACATATTGATAAAGTTATTATCATTGACCAATCCCCCATCGGCCGAACTCCTCGCTCCAATTCAGCCACATATACCAAGACATTTGATCATATTAGGGATTTGTTTGCACGGACTATCGAGGCAAAATCGCGCGGATATATGCCAGGAAGATTCAGTTTTAATGTCGAAGGTGGACGGTGCGCAAATTGCCGTGGCGATGGACTTATTAAAATCGAAATGCATTTTCTGCCCGATATTTATATCTCTTGTGAGGTTTGCCATGGGCAGAGATATAATCGTGAAACATTAGAGGTACGATGGCAAAGCAAAAATATTGCTCAGGTTTTAGATATGACTGTTAAGGAAGCTACAGAGTTTTTCTCTGACATTCCTCAAATAAAGGATAAATTGCAGACTCTGGCGGATGTTGGTTTGGGATATATTAAATTAGGGCAATCGGCGACGACTTTGTCGGGTGGCGAAGCGCAGAGGATTAAATTAGCGGCGGAATTGTCAAAAAGGAGTACGGGACGGACATTTTATATATTAGACGAACCGACGACCGGTTTGCACTTTGCCGATGTTGAGAAGTTGCTGGAAGTTTTGAATCGTCTGGTAAATTTAGGTAATACAGTTCTATTAATTGAGCATAATATGGATGTTATAAAGACATTGGATTGGATAATCGATCTCGGGCCGGAAGGCGGAGAAAAAGGCGGCAAGATTGTGGCGCAAGGAACGCCGGAGGATATAAAAGAAAATGTTTCCTCTTATACCGGGCAGTATCTAAAGAAGTTTCTAAAGTAGAAAATATTTTGGTAGGAATGTTTTTTATAATAAAACTTGGTTTTGTATTGTTTGCTATAAGAATTTTATTTTGTTATTGTGAGCGTACACTGCTGAACGACGTTTATTGGAGGTGAATCTGATTGGCTGACAGGATTACTTACAAGGACGCCGGCGTCAATATTGATGCTGGCAAGGAAGCGGTAGGTCTTATCAAAGATGCCGTACGAAGTACGCACGGATCGCGTGTTCTTGGGGGGATTGGTGGTTTTGGTGGAATGTACCTTCGGCCTGACGACCAGAATGTTCTTATCCAGAGCATTGACAGGGTGGGAGCGATAATTAAGGTCGCCATTGACGCCAACAATTGTGGTGTCGCCGGGGAAGCTCTCGTGAACCACTCGGTCAATGGCATCCTGGTTCACGGGGCGAGACCATTGACTTTCCTGGACTATTTTGCGGCCGGAGTGCTCAACAAGCAGCAGATGGCTCAAGCAGTCATTGGCGCGACTAATGCCTGTCGAGCACTGAATGTTAGCATGACTGGCGGAGAGACTGCAGAGATGCCAGGTTTCTACATGCCCGGTATTTTTGATCTGGCAGGATGTATTACGGGCATAGTTGACAAAAGCAAGCTGGTCACCGGCAAAGCGATTCTTGTCAGTGACGTACTGGTCGGTCTGGCGTCTAATGGCTTGCACACCAACGGCTGGTCGCTCGTACGCAAGGTGCTGGAAAAAGTCGGACTGACTGTGGACGATCCTGCGCCCTGGAATCCCGAGTCAACGGTTGGAAAGGCGCTTCTTACCGGCCACCGGTGCTATTTCGATGCGCTTTATCCACTTTTCAATCTTCACCTTATCCGTGGAGCGGCGCATATCACCGGCGGGGGCATTCCGGATAACCTCGTACGTGTACTGCCTAAGTGGCATAGGGCTATCGTTGACTACTCATCGTGGGAGCGGGATGCGGTCTTTGATTGGATTCAGCAAGCATCCGGGAATTCGCGCGCCGAGATGCTGAAGACGTTCAACATGAAAGTTGGAATGATCATTGTCGTCCGCAGGGAAGATGTAAGCGATGTTCTTCAGCATCTAAACTCTTTCGGCGAGAGGGCTTGGGTGATTGGCAAGATCGTTCAAGGTCACAAGGGGGTAAAGGTCGTATAACCATCACGTAATGCACGTCGTAGGGGCGTGCATCTTTTTATTGACAATTAACTCTGTCAGTGGGGTTGACGGATCGTATTTTGTAATGTAAAATTAGTGAAATACCGCTTTGAGAGAGGATGTGAGAAATAGTGAGAGCGGGAAGGATACGTAAAATCGCTATGCCGGACTCTCCGGACGCGACTAAGAAAGCCTCCATGCAGTTTGAGATTGCCACATTCTTGATCCAAACGCCTGGTCCAAGTCTTAGTCAGTTGAACTTCACCACTCTCGCACTTCACCGTCGTCTTCTCGAAGATGGCAGTGTAGATATCGCCGCCGCTAGAGAAGAAGTCAAGAAGAGAGTGGAAACTGATCTTCATAAGAGGTTCAATGCGGCGGCGTTTAATAACGTCGTCAAGAGTGTCGCCGAGACGTTCAAGGGGCTTGGGGGAAAGGTCAAGTATTCCGATTAGTCGGATTAGCATCTTGGAGGTCAATCCATTCGGCTGCTTACGCAGCCTTTTTTCATGGCATTGATATGCCAATAAAGTTTTGGCACTAACACGCTTTTAATATAATATTTACCAGTATTTAATCCTTTTCGTTGAGTTTAGAAACTTTGGCTTGTTTGCGGTTGCTTAACTTTATTGCTCTTACTATTCCGGCGATGGGGATAATGTACCAAATAAGACCTAACCAGCTATAGGTAATAAAGTGAATTGCGAAGTCTAAACTGCCATAGATCGCCAATGGGACATATACGGCGAGGAAAAGCATCGCTCCTGAAAAAGTAAAAAGTAATGTACGATTAATTTTCTTTGAACGAGATAGAGGCCAAATAATCATTGCTAATAGTAATAGGTCGAGGGGAAAGAATAAATAGAGAAAATAGAATATTGTGTGATAGAGGGGTGAATGAGAAGCCATACTGGGTAAGATTGTTGTCATTAGTTCGTACCATATATAAAAAATCCCTATGACCAATAAGAAAAGTGACCCTATTTTTCTAGCAATTTGCATTTGCCCTCCTGTCTCAACATTACTCCTCGCTTTGAGGATTTGTAACAATAAGATGTGCTTTTAGAAGAGTTTAGGCAGCTGGGGTTTTGTGAAATTTTCTTTTTTGGATCTGCCTTGCAATAAACCCGAAAATAAGTAAAAATAGTCCGCCAATTAATAAAGTAAGGTAATTCTTCAGCATGATTTGAGAGAGCAACGGACCGATTTGTCTCATTATCGAGGAGACTCCCTGCGTTACGCTCATTTGACTAGTATCAGCAGAGGAGATTGACGCATTTCCTTGTATAAATAGTATTATAGTCGGTATAAAGCCTACTATGATAAATATCAAGCCAGCGGTAATAGCCTTGCCAAAGCCGGCACTAAAGAAAAGCGTAAGAGATAATAATAGTAAAGTAGCTATTGCAGGGATAAGTAAATATCTACCCAGGGCGTCGTGTCCTTGCTTAGTGAGAAGCGCCATGAATCCTAAGTCGGAAAAAGCATTGCGATGCTTAACCGTGGATTGAGAGTTTTTATTTGCATCGTATTTATAGATATTTTCGGCTAGCTGACTAAAGAGTTTTTGTTTAAGTTCTCCACTATTATATTTATTGAGGTCTTGCTCGGTAATTACAATATCCATCCCAGGGAAAGGTTTGAAGTTTTTGTCAGGGCTCTCTTTTATTAATGCTCGTACTTTTTCTATATCCTGACTTTTATCACCCGGGGCATACATAGCCGATGTGAGGGTAGTGACAATTTTTATCGCATTGTCCTTTTTTGTTACCATATACAAATTAAAAATTAAAAAGGTGATGGTAAAAATCGGGATCAGAAATAAGACGCATGCCCATTTTGCGTCAATGTGCCAATCGGGACGATTTTTAATTGAGTTTTGCTTGTCCATTATTCTCCTTGTATCTAATATACTCTAATATCTGTTTTATGTTCAAGTGAAGTATAAAATTTAATCTATTCCCCAGAATTTTTTGATTTTGACATCATCGGGTCCAACGAATTTACATCCAATCATGTCCTTGAAATCGCTGATTACCATGCCTAGTCCAAAGGCAATCAGCCATTTGCCCCAATCGTGCTTATAAAATATTAATCCGATGATTATTGAGAGAACACCATATATCCAATGATGCGGAACATTTAAATCTCCGCCTAAAATGTGGCTTATTCTTCCAACTGCATAGCTAGCAAACGAGATTAGTATAAATATAACTATCTTCATAAATAACCTATTGAACTTTCTTAATTAGACTAGTGAGGGTTTTGGTTGGTAACCCAATGATCGTTTCGATGTCGCCGTCGAATTTTTCAACCAATTTGCCGCCAATGCCTTGAATAGCGTATGCTCCACCCTTATCCATTGGTTCGCTGGTGGCAATGTAGTCGTCAATTTCTTTGTCTGTATAATTATTCATCGTTACATTTGATATATTTACTGCTGTTGCCTGTTTTTTATTGCCAGTGTTCACGACAGCAACGCTAGTGATAACTTGATGAGTTTTTCCGCGCAATAATTGCAATATCTCTTTGGCATCTTGTTCGTTTTGAGGCTTACCAATTTGTTTATCTAGATAAGCAACGACAAGATCGGAGCCGATAACTATTGAATCAGGGTGGCGCGAAGCAACTGATTTGGCTTTTTTGTGAGCTAAGATTTCCGCCAATTTATGGGCTGATTTTTCAACTACTCCCCTTTCGTCAAAGTCCGGAATATCGATTTCAAAGGCGAGCCCTGTCGTTTCCATTAATTGTTTCCTGCGCGGAGAACCGGAAGCAAGGACTATTTTCATGTTTGTTTCCTGGCGATTATTCTTATCCAATGGACTTCTGATCTACCGGCTTCGTCTGGAACATTCCTACTGAAAATAATGTCAAAACCTGCCTGTTTTAGTAATTGTGTTAGCTCCTCTTTGGAAAAGAACGAGTAAAATCTACTCAAACCACCTGCCAATGTATCGTCGGCTACTCTTTTTTCACCATAGCCCTCTTTCACTCCAATAAAAAGTATCCCATCAGCTTTTAGTATACGATGAAAAATTGCTAGGATAGCCGGTATTTTATTTTTTGCTACATGTAGTAATACGGCAGCAGCATAGATACCGTCAAAATAATTACTTGGAAACTGGAGATTTTCAACATCCATTTTTATAAAACGACCTTCGGAGGCGAATTTTTTAGCGCCTTCTAGAAATTCATCAACTAAATCAATACCAGTTACTTGGAAGCCATTTTTTATAAATTCTTCCGTATCTCTGCCACCGGCACAGCCGACATCGAGAACTTCGCCGTTCTTTGGAAGTAATTTCATGAATTTGTACAATTCGGCAATATAAAGTAGCTCAATATTTTTACAATATTTCTTGCCAAGTTGTTTGTAAACCTCAATCGTTTCTTTATCGCTCATATTTGCTCTTATATTTTGTATAATATTCAGCCGTGTCGGGGCATAATTTTCCATTTTCTACGAGTTCGTCAACTTCTTTTTGTGTCATCCAGCCGGACCATTGCCATTCGATATCGTGATTTTTAATTTCAGCGTCATTGGAAAGATAAAAGACATGAATTATTTCATCCATACCGATGTAATTCATATCTAAACTAAACAAGAACTTAACGGGCTTAACAATTCCAGACTCCTCTTTTAATTCCCGTTTGGCGGCGGTATGGATATCTTCATCCTGTTCAATTCTCCCGCCGATACCGAGAGCATACCCATCTGGGCAAGATTCTTTATCTAAACGGCGCTGATGGACAAAATATTGCCCTTGGTTATTTCTAATTATTACTACAACAATCCGTAATTTTGCCATAATTACTCCGCAGTAAAACTATATAATTCTATTGGAATGCCTTTTTGTTTGGCTTTATTGATGGTGTCCTGGACGCCTTCACTATTATTTACCTGGAAGGCAATTAGTTTGTCGGCGGTGCCTATTATCTTTGTGATCCTATCGAAGTATGCTACTCTGTCAATTATTTCAAATTTCCCTTCGATAATCGAGTCGAGATTTGTGTTTCGAATTTTCGCTAACTGAGTTATTAAGTTTTCTGCTTGCTCTTTGGTAATCACGCCTTCATCGGCTCTTTTGTGGTAATGTTTGGCATAAGTTTCCAGAGAAGATGGAAGAACTATTTTTATTTTATTAAAAGATGAGTCACATTTCATGGCTTCGTCAGTGGCAAAATAATCAACATTCAAAGCGCCGCCGGTTACTATTCCATTGCCATTATTAATTATTTCGGCGACTGTTTGTCGTACTTTAGCTTCAATTTCTTGATTGGTTTTGCGCCAGCTGCCACTTATGGCAATCCATTGCATATTACTCCTGTCCTAACTTTACTTGTTTGAATTAATATTTTCAAGATGAAAAAAGAAGGAACCTGATGGTTCCTTATGAGCTTGCCGTCGTGTACCGGTTAGGCGACTTTCAGTAGTTCGGCGTACTCGTTGCAAAGCACATAGCGGGGCGGGACATCGGCAACTATGTTAATGTAGCGGGGATTGCCAGCCCAGAACGTATTGTCCTGAACCCTTACACCAACCTCCTTGTTGACGCTGGATACTTCGCCAAGTAGCGTGCCGCCACATCCGCCTGTCATCAAGTGACCGATGCCCGGCTCGAGCCGAATTCGTCTGGGGCATTCTTTGCCAACCCAGAACTCTCCGCACGGTACGAACTCCCTTGGAGCGTTCTCTAGACTTAGGATTAGGTTCTCCGTTTTATCGGCTTCGAACTTCTCCCTGATCCTCTTTGGTCTTGCGACCTGCATCCGCAGTCTTCCGCCGGCAATGTGGTAGATGTCCTCGCGCTTGTCTTTGTGGTGGTGCCAAGGGATTGATTGTCCCTCCTGAAGCCAGAGGAGTTTCTGGCAATACTCCTGTGGATATTCCTTGTCCGGGTTGCCATTGCTCAAGGTGAAAGCAACCAGACCCGTTTTGGGGAACATCCTCTCGGATACACCGAATGTGGTAAAATCCCAACCGAGCCCGCAGTTGATGATTTCAGAGGGATCCATTCCGCGGCGGACTGCCTCCTGCCACATCTTGGGTGTCCATCGTGCCCATTTGGGAAGAACCTGTGATCGCCCCAGGGCTTCCAACGCAAGGCGAATCTGCTCATCAACGAACGATCTTTTGATTTTCTCCAACCCCCTGCCCTCCTGACTTGGCTAAAAACGGCTGGATAGGATACCGCCTTTGCCAAATATTGTTTGATATAGAGTAGCTGACCGATGGCGATTCGTCAAGTTTTTGAGTATCAATAAAAAGAGCCCCGTTTCAAGCTAGCGGGGCATTATTCGACATTGTGCATTGGCTTGGGTTGGACCCTAACCGGTTCAGTTAGAACGATGAAATGCTCACTGACACGAGCTCTAATGAGTGGACTTAGGTATGCCCAGTTTCTCACTATCAGCTCTGTCAGTTTGTCGACTGGACTTGTCACATCCAGCTTCATCGCTCTCATGAGACTTGAGACATCCTGGCTGAATATATCATCCAGAGCTCTTTCTACTTCTTGATTGCAGCAATAAGCTCTGACAGCCAGGGCAACATCGTCTTGATCTTGAAATGTGAGGTATGGCATGCCGACGTTCCCGGTATGGAAGTCGATCATATGGTTGTAATACCCACAGCCAGTTCCTCCGTCCAAGTGGACGATGAGCGGATTACTGTAAAGGCGGACCCTTTCACAGATCCGGTCGCATGCTTCTATTTGCTCGGATGAGCTGATGTCGAGTATTACTACATCAAATGGCTTATCCAAGCGTTCAGCATTACCGCATGCGCTTATGGCTTCATCGGCATTGCCGACAATTACTACAAAAGCCCCCGGTAGTATGAAAGCAAACCGCGCATTCCAGTATCCACTATTAGCGGAGATTACCAGAATTCGCATTTTCTACACGCTCCCCTCCAGATGCGCAAGATATATTGCCTGCTAATTCTAGCAAAAACCCAGTAAAAAATCAAGGATAAAAGCTGCAATGGAATATTCAAAAGGTCATTTTTATAGTATAATACGAATCATGCTTGATATATGTAGAAACATTCCAAAAAAACCAGGCGTCTATATTATGCGAGATGAAAATCGTAGAGTTTTGTATGTGGGGAAAGCAAAGAATTTAAAAAACCGGGTTACCTCATATTTTCACACTTCGACTTCGCTCAGCGCAAGAAGGGATCTGCCTTCGCCATGGATTGAACTGATGATCAGGCAAATTGACGATATTGAAACAATTATCGTTAGCAACGAGTTTGAGGCGCTACTATTAGAAAATAACTTAATTAAAAAATATCATCCAACATATAATATTCGATTAAAAGACGATAAAACATTCCCCTACTTGAAACTTACAAATGAGGAATTTCCACGCTTAACTATCACACGGAATGTATTGAATGATAAAGCAAAATATTTTGGCCCTTATTTGTCGGCAAATTCGCTGCGACAAACCATACAGTTCATTCGAAAAAATTTTGGAATTGTGACTCATACCTATAAGACGGGGCAGAGGGCATGTTTGAATTATCAGCTTGGCTTGTGTGCTGCACCTTATGCAGGAAAGGTTACCAAGGAAGAATATGACAACCGCATTAATTCGACCATTAAATTTCTTAAAGGCAACTATAAGGAATTATTGAAAGAACTCCAATTGGACATGGAAAAGCAAGCCAATAATATGGACTTCGAAGGAGCCGCAAAAACCAGAGATCAGATTGCAAACCTTAATCGCTTGATAGAGAGCCAACATATTGTTTCAGCGCACTTAACCAATCGTGATATATTTGCTGTTTATAAAATGTACGATATCGCTACATGTACAGTAATGAAAGTTAGGCAAGGGAAATTATTACATTGCAATAATTTACAATTTGACGCAGTTGACAAATTCGACGAGAAAGATATTTTACATGCGGTTTTAAGCCAATATTATGTCAATAATTTTGATATTCCAAAGGAGATTTTGGTTAATACCGAAGTAGAGGATTTAACAATATTAGTGAGCGCTTTTTTAGAAAGAGGTATCAAAACACAGATTTCCAAACCAAAACCAGGGGATCAAATGGCGCTTGTTGATTTGGCTCTGGAGAATGCAATTGATTCGACAAATCAAGTTTTAACTAAGAGTAAACAATTGAATAATATATTGGAATCATTGCAGAGGGATTTAGAGCTTCCAAAATCTCCCCAAATAATTGAGGCGTTCGATATCTCCAATTTGGGAGAAAATCAGGCAGTTGGCGCTATGGTTACATTTGTAAAAGGCGTCCCCTGTAAGGATCGTTATCGCAAATTTATTATTAAGACAGTCGTCGGGCAAAATGATGTAGCGATGATGGGAGAAATTGTTTCGCGCAGGTTAAATAATAAGGAATTGCCAAAGCCAAGTTTGATTTTAATTGATGGCGGGAAAGGACAATTGAATGCGGCTTGTGAAGTATTAAAGAAGCTTGGGCTGAAAATACCAATTATCGGTTTGGTAAAAAAGGATGAGCTGATTTTTATACCCAAGGTTGAATTACCTATTGCGCTAAATCTGCAGTCAAAATCTTTGCTGCTTTTGCGGGCAATTCGCGACGAAGTGCATCGGTTTGGGATAAGTTTTCATCGGGCAAAGAGAAACAAGGCGTTTTTAGAGAAATAATTTACTTACTATTTTTCACAAGATAATTATGAGCGCTGTGAGATGCGACAACGCCGCCGGCGGCGGCGGTTATAATTTGCTTGAAACCACCGAAAGCATCTGATACATCGCCGGCGGCAAAGAAACCTGCCAGGTTGGTTTCTCCCGTGCAATCCACTTTTATATAGCCATTTTTGGTATATTCTACATTAAGTTTTTTGATCGGTTCAGTATTGGCAACTCCACCAATTTCAATAAATAGACCAACTAGATCAATAATTTTTCCTGTATGCAGTTTGGCGCCTGCTAGCATGCCATTGTTTTCAATAAATTCATCAATATGTGAATTAAATAAGACTTCGATCTTTGGATTTTCGCTGGCTCTTTGAATATTTATCGGCTCGGCAGTAAATGATTCTTCGCGAATAATTATATAAACTTTTTCAGTGTACTCGGCGAGAATCAAGGCGGCTTTGGCTGCCGAATCCCCTCCCCCAACTACGCCGACGAGTTTATTTCGAAAAAGAGGACCATCGCATGTCGCACAATAACTGATGCCCTTGCCTTTCAATATATCTTCATTTGGTACGCCCAATTTTCGACGCATTGTACCGGCGGCATAGATTATTGTCTTTGCCTCGTCGTAGTGATTGTTATAATGGACAGAAAATATTTTTCCTTTTTTTGATATATGGTGGATATATTTTTCTTTTAGCTCGGCGCCAACGTTCTGCGCCTGCTTTTTTAGAACCTCAATTAAATCTGTCCCGTTGATAGATAAATACCCCGGATAGTTTTCGACACCCCATGTTTCCATTGTCGAGCCCTCGAATCCCTCCCCGATTAGCGCCAGCGTTTTGTGGCCATAGCGTCCATTATAAAGGGCGGCTGATAAGCCGGCGGCGCCGCCGCCGATTATAATTGTATCGTAAAGCATGTAGCTCCTTTGCTATACTATTGGCTTGGGCGGGATGATAGATGTTTTAGCTGATAGATCGACTGGCTTATTATCGGTAGATTGATATTGAGCGATTTTGGCAGCTATTTCCACTAACCGATTAGAATATCCCCACTCATTGTCATACCAAGCGAAGACCTTTACAAGATCACCATCTACAACCTGCGTCATAGCCAAATCCACTATTGATGAGGCAGGGTTACCTACAATGTCCGAAGACACAATTGGTTCTCTGGTGGTTGTTAATATATCTTTGAGCTGATCAGTTTTTGATGCCTCAATGAATGCGTTGTTAATTTCCTCAACAGTAGCTGGCTTTTCCAATACGACTGTGATGTCGGATATAGAGCCAACCAGAACCGGAACGCGAATAGAGGTTCCATCGAATTTTCCTTTGAGGGCAGGAATGACTTCAGTGGCAGCGATTGCTGCGCCCGTAGAGGTCGGAACCATATTAGCGGCGGCGGCACGGGCACGGCGCAGGTCTTTGTGTGGTCCGTCTTGAATATTTTGATCGTGCGTATAAGCATGGATGGTATCCAGAATGGCTTTTTTGACTCCGAATTTTTCTTGAAGAACTTTCATTACCGGAGCAATACAGTTGGTGGTACAAGATGCATTATTTATTACCGCCTCCCCTTTATAATCCTGATCATTTACTCCAAGAACATAGGTCGGGGCGGCATTTTCACCCTTAGACGGAGCAGAAATCACCACTTTTTTAGCACCGGCCTTGATATGTAGACCGGCTTTGTCGGATTCGACAAATCTACCAGTGCATTCCAAGACAACATCCACCTGTAGATCTTTCCAGGGAAGCGTTTCCGGTTCTTTGATAGCATAGACGGGGATTGTTTTGCCAGCAATAATCAAATTATTTTCTTGGGATTCCACTTGCTGACTATAAATTCCATAAGCAGTATCATATTGTAAAAGGTGGGCTAATGTTTTTGCGTCTGTGAGATCGTTTATTGCTACTATTTCAATTTGGGGATTTTCGAGGGCAATTTTTAAGGCGCTGCGGCCAATACGGCCAAAACCATTTATAGCAAGCTTCATACTTTCTCCTTTAATTATCTATTTTAGGATAAATTATCTGGGCCAATTAAACAAGAGGTTTGCCCGATTACATTATCATTTAATATGAAGAATATACCTGAAATAGGCCTTTATGAGCGTAAAATCTCGTGTTTTGATTTTCATACTTTCTCCTTGTTATGTCAAAATAGGGCTAGCGCAGACTGATTCATGCAATTTTGCTCTTTTTTTAAGTTCGTAGAGCGTGAGAAGTCCTGTTTGACTGCCGATAGTTGAGACAACAGAAGCTGAATTAATTGTGCCCCAGCGCATTGCTTCTTTGAGAGAAGCCCCATAAAACAGGGCAGCTGATAATCCAGTAGCAAAACTATCGCCAGCTCCAGTTGTTTCGATGATATGCTGTGGATAAATTGGGCAGAAATAATAATTTATTCCATCAAAGCCATATCCTCCATCGTGCCCATCTGTTACCACGGCACTTTTCGTGCCAAATTTGGTGAGCCCGAATAGAAGAGATTTAATGTCGGTTGTAATCGGCAGTTTTAACCAGCTGGCTGCTTCTTCTCGATTCATGATCACCATAGTCGCCCGGTGTAGGATAGCTTGTGACGCCACCATGCCCGCTTTGAGCTGATAAGTTCCCGGGTTGTAAACCAGGAATGTTTTTTTACTTCGAATTTGTTCAAGCAATGCTTCGTGGATTTTGTCAAATCCGGTTTTTAGTGAAGTTAAATATATATAATCCGATGATTCCAGTTTGGGTAAGTGGTAATCTCTTTTTTCATGATAGGAGAAAATTGTTCGTTCCCCGTTTGTCGTAATAATTGCTGACTGATTAGTCTTGCCTTGCCTTCGAACATATTTAAGATTAATATGTTCATCTTTCAATTTTCTCATAATGCTTTCACCAATTTCATCTTCCCCTATTTCAGTATAAATTGCCGCATGGAGACCTAAGCGCGAGAAACCAACTGCCGCGTTAGCGGCATTGCCGCCGACTGATTCAAAAATTTCTTTTACGGGAATTTTATCGGCGTAATCAAAACATATCTCGCATAATTGTTTGCGAACATTGCAGACAAGGCGTGCTTCGTCCTCATCAATAAAATGGATCGTGTCGAAAGCTGAATCGCCAATAGTGATTACATTAAATGCTGCCACTAAATCCTCCCATTTGAACCAAAAAGTCTTATTTTTGTCTTTACAACTTCAGTCATGGCTTTTTTAACTTCGGTGAGCATCTTACGGGGGTCCTTGAGTTCCGGGTTATTAATCAAAACGTCATGAACTGTAGCCATAAAGGAGAGTCGAAGATCGGTATCAATATTGATTTTGGAGATTCCAAGAGAAATTGCTTGCTTGATTTGACTAGGAGGCGTACCTGATGCGCCATGTAATACCAGTGGAACGGCAACATTTTTGGCAATTTGCTCTAGACGTGGGAAGTCGAGTTTTTCGTCCGGAGTGGGGATGCCATGAGCATTGCCGATAGAAACCGCAAAAGCATCAATGTTCGTTTCTTCAACGAAAACGGCGGCGGTTTCGGGATTGGTATAGCGACCTTCTCCTTCTATATCATCTTCTTGACCGGCAAGCCCGTCGCGTTCACCTTCAATCATTATGTCATGTTTATGGGTAAATTTAGCAATTTCTTTAGTTGTTCTTATGCGTTCATTTTCCGGCAAAGTCGAGGCGTCGAACATTACTGAGCTAAACCCGCAAGTAATACATTTTTTAACTGTGTGCAGGTTTGTCCCGTGATCGAGATGAACGACGACGGGAACTTTGGAACGCTCTGCCATTTCTATTAGTAGGGCGGTAAGATTATCGAAGCCAGCGTATTCAATGGCTTTTTCGGATACAGCCATAATAACAGGTGAGTTTTCCAATTCAGCGGCTGCAATAACTGCTTGTGCAGTTTCGAGATTGTAGACATTGAAAGCGCCGACGGCGTAACCGGCTTTATGGGCGGGCTTTAGAACTTCATTTATCGTGACTAACATGAATTCCCTCCTAGCATTAGCTATTTAGTATTTGAAATTAATGTTTTGGCAGCTTCTACTATATTATCACAATTACAGCCGTATTTGGAAAGTAGCTCGCCAGCCGATCCGGACTCGCCAAAGCAGTCATGGATGCCTATTCGCTTAATAGGTACGGGATAATTTTCTGATAAAATTTCGGATACGGCACTTCCCAGACCCCCAATAATTTGATGTTCTTCGGCTGTGATAGCCCTGCCGGTTTTCTTGACAGATGATATTATAGTTTGCTTATCCAGAGGTTTAATAGTGTGGCAGTTAATTACCTCAGCGGATATCCCTTCTTTCTCTAATTTATCAGCTGCGAGCATGGCTTCGTTTACCATCAATCCCATAGCCACTATAGTCAAATCTTTGCCTTCTTTCAAAATATTGCATTTGCCAATTTCAAAACGAGTTGATTCGTCGGTTATGAAAGGTGATGGCTGGCGGCTTAGTCTAATATAAACCGGTCCTTTGTATTCGGCTGCGGCTATCACTGCTTTTTTTGCCTCATAATAATCAGCCGGCGACAAAATTACTAGGTCAGGTATGGCACGGGTGATGGCAATATCTTCCAGGGCTTGATGGGTGGCGCCATCGGCACCGACACTCAAACCGGCATGAGTTGAGACAATTTTAACATTGGCATTGTTATAGCATATGGCGACCCTTATTTGTTCCCAATTACGACCAGGCGAGAAGGCGGCGAACGAAGTAATGAAAGGTATCTTACCGCTTAGTGCCAGACCGGCGGCAATGCCAGCCATGTTTTGCTCGGCTACTCCTACTTCAAAATATTGATCTGGGAGTTCTTTAATTAATCCGTCCAATCGTGTTGATTCTGCCAGATTAGCCGATAGGGCGACTATTTGCTTGTTTTCGCGGGCTAATTGCAAAATTGCCTCTCCAAATGCATCACGTGTGGCTTTTTTGACGATTACTTGATCTTTCGTTTCTACGGTCATGCTGACTCCAATTCTTTTATAGCAAGGGCGGCTTCCTCTTGGGATGGAGCTTTACCATGCCAGTGATAGTCTCTTTCGAAGAAGCTGACACCTTTACCAGGAATTGTATTAGCGATGATAGCAGTCGGCTTGTTTTGGTTTTTGGACTTTTCAAATACTTTAATTAATTGGTCTATATTATGCCCATCAACTTCTTCGATGTACCAATTGAACGCTCGATACTTTTCGTCAAGCGGCTCAAGGGGCATTATTTCTTCTGTTAGACCGTCTATTTGAATATTATTTCGATCAATTATTAAAGTTAAATTGTTAAGTTTATATTTAGCGCAGAACATTATTGCTTCCCAGAGTTGCCCCTCATCATGTTCGCCGTCAGAAACCAGACAATATATATGGTATGGTTGTTTGTCTATTTTACCGGCAAGCGCCATGCCGGCAGCAACCGATATGCCTTGTCCCAATGGCCCAGACGATGCTTCGATGCCTATAGATAGATCATAGTGTGGATGTCCTTGAAGAGGAGAACCTAATTTTCGCAGAGTTTCTAGTCGGTCAGTTGAAAAATACCCTGCTTCGGCTAACACTGCATATAAAGCCGGGACCATGTGGCCGGCTGAAAGAACGAAGCGATCTCTATCTTCCCATGTTGGTTTTTTGGGATCATGTTTTAGTACAGAAAAATAAAGACTGACCAAGATATCCACTACATCAAGAGAGCCGGCGGTGTGACCAGATCCAGCTTTTGCGAGCATTTTGATTACTTCGATGCGGATTTTCTTTGACAAAGATTCTAGTTCAAGCGGGTTCATACAGCGACTCCTTCGATGTCACCAAGTTCGAGCATAATATTTTTGATTGTTCTTTTTAAATTATTTGATCCATAAAGTGTTGAGCCAACTACGGCTTGATCAACCCCGAGGTTTGCTATATCGGCGGCGTTTTCGCTATTTATACCGCCATCAACCTCGACGATTATTCCCGGGCGCATATTTTTGACTTCCGAGATCTTAACTAAAGTGTTGGGCATGAATTGCTGGCCATCTTTACCCGGTTTTACGCTCATTAGTAAGACCATGTCAATTTGGGAAATAATCGGTTGTAATACTTTGGTCGGGGTTTCCGGATTCAGCGCTACCCCTTTAATTATTCGTTTCGGCATTGCTTGCAGGATTTCCGCTGGTTTATCGGTTGATTCATAATGGAAGATTACCGCAGAAACTGCGGGATGTTTCTCATATTGAAAGATTGACAAGGGGTCTTTAATCATTAAGTGGAGTTCTATTTTTAGAGGATAAGTGAATTTTGGGATTTCGTTTACAGAAATAGTTTTTTCTTTAACAAAAATCCCATCCATAATGTCCACTTGGATTTTATGGCAATACGGAGCAACCATCTCAAGTTTTTCGTTGAATTCTTTGGCTGTTTTCGCAAGAATTGCTGGGACCAGGAGAGCCATTCCACTCCTTAATTAGTTTCAAATTCCTTCATTCTTTTTATGCGGCGGATGTAGCGAGGTTCGCTGGCGAAAGGAGTTGAAAGCCATTTATCTATTATTTCTTTTACCTGATCTGCTTTCAGAAAATTTGCCGGTAAACATAGAACATTGGTGTCGCTATGCGCTTTTGATTCTTCGGCTATCTCCGGTATCCAAGCTACAGCCGCCCGAATTCCGTCTACTTTGTTTGCAGCTATCGCCATACCTTGCCCACTTGAGCAAAATAGAATCCCTTTTCCGTTTTGTTCAATCGTTGCCTTGGCAACGCTTTTGGCATATTCGGTAAAATCCACATTCTCCTTAGAATCGGTGCCCATATCCATAACAGAATCGCCTCTTTCCTGAAGCCATTTGCGAATTTCTTCCTTTAATTCAAAGCCGGCATGATCTGCCCCTAGGAAAATCATTTGTCCTCCCTTAGAACCTGTCCAAGATCTATATCTGGCAGCTGCACCATGCTTATTTTGCCTGCAAAATGTAAATCACTCATTAAGATAGCTATGGCTATCCCTTCTTCAAGATTTGCATTTTTCGGCTAAAATATCCTCTGATTCGCTCCTAGAATAGATTTTGTACAGGTTCTTAATATAATATGCTTTAATTTGCGTGATTTTGCAAGGTTCTATTTCTTGAGCTGTTTAGTGCCAGTTAGAATAGAAATCGCTAAGAATAATATTCCCAGCGCTAACCGGGTTGAGGTTGAACGAGCTTGGACTTTTGTGCGTGCTATGACAGATTCCATTATTCTCCTTTCGATATTAATTTATAATTTTTTGAATAATGCCTGGACCTGCGGATTTCTGGTATTTAGTCTCTAGCAAGCGCTTGCGGGCTGATTTGGTTTTCAGTTCATTGTCCATGAGGTTTTTCACTACAGGATTTTCGTGGGCTAATCGTATTGTAGATTTCTTATCTATTTCATAAATAGCATTCTGTCTTTTTTGCCTAATATTTTCGTCAGTGCTGATCGGCTGACCTCCGCCACCTATACAGCCGCCCGGACAAGCCATTATTTCTATATAGTGGTAGCGGTTAGGATCTTCTTTGAGTCGAACTAGTAGTTCCTCAATATTTTCCATCCCATTAACCACGGCTGTGCGGAGAGTTTGCTTACCGATTTGAACTTCCACTTCTTTTAATCCTTTCATGCCTCGGGCGTCTTTAATTTCGACATTTTTTAAGTTTTTACCGGTGATGAAATAGTAACCCGTGCGCAAGGCTGCTTCCATGACTCCACCCGACGAGCCATAGATAGTTCCCGATCCTGTTTCCACACCTAATGGGCTATCCGGTTTTGCGGAAGGGAGCAAAGCGAGGTTGATACCTCGCTTTTTGAATAGGTATGCCAGCTCTCTGGTTGTGAGCACCGCGTCAACCGGTTTAACACCATTATGCCACATTTCCTGACGGTTGATTTCGTGTTTTTTGGCAGTGCATGGCATGACCGAGACAGTATATAAATCTTTGCACTGGATTGACACTTTTTTGGCAAAGATTTGCCTTAAGATACCGCCGGCGATCATATTAGGGGAACGAACCGATGTGAGATTTGGAATAAACTCGGGGTGATGCGTTTCGACGTAAAGAACCCAGGAAGGACAGCATGTTGTCATCATGGGTAGGTTTTTCTTTTCAGAGAATCTCTCCACAAGTTCCAGAGCCTCTGCGTAGGTTGTCAGATCGGCACCGAGATCAACATCAACCACCCAATCCGCTCCGAGTTTTTTGAGACCGGTGATGATTTGTCCGGTCATTATCTTTCCAGGGGGTAGATCGAATTCTTCACCAATAGAAACTCGAACAGACGGGGCGAATTGAAAGACAATTTTCTTGCGCTTTAAACTCAATTCACGCTCGACTTCCTTTACATTATTTTTTGAATGAATAGCACCAACTGGACAGTGAACAATGCATTGACCACAGGAGATGCACGGCGACTCGGTGCTAGGAATTATGTGAGTTTCCTGATTGAAGTCCGCCGTTTTCAGGCAGCCAATTGATTGATTTTTGCAGGCTTCGACACAATTGTTGCATTCGATACATTTATTGCCTTCAAATTCGATGACATGACCATATGTATAGTGTCGCGGTTGCGATTTGCGATGCTTATAATGATAGATATCAATACCAAATTCTTTGGCAAGCTGGAGGATAGTGCAGTCAAAGCTTTTTAAGCAGTCACCACAATTAATTACGTGTTCTCCAAAAATAAATTCCAAGTTTTTGGCGCGAAGCTTTTTAATTTCAGGGGTATTGGTTTTGATTTTCATGCCATCTTTAGCAGTAAGGTTGCATGACGTTGTTGGTCTCGGAGAGCCATCTACCTGAGCAAGACAAAGGCGACAGGATGATCCTGCCGGCAAGTCGGGATGATAACATAAAGAAGGTATATAGATACCGTTTTCCTTGGCAATTTGAAAAACTGTCTTGCCTTCGTTGGTTTCAATTTTCTTTCCATTTATCTCAATTGTTATTTTTGGCATATTCTTCCTCTGTAATAGTTTGTTTGACTTCGCCGGCTAATTTAATTAATCCGCGAGCCGGCAAAGCAATGCTACGACCTAGAGCACAGAAACTCGTTTTTTCCATAGTATCTAAAATATCCTCAATTTCCTGCCAGTTGATTTTGGGTGCTGTAATTAATTCATAAAGGCGGTAGGCGCCTTCCCGGCATGGGATACATTTACCGCATGATTCTTTTTTGTAAAATTTGATGAGTTTTAATAACCTTGCCGGCGCTTCGCCCAGAAGGTGGAGAGAAACCGAACCGGTTCCAGTTATTTTGCAGGAAAAATAAGTGTTGTCGGTTACTATATTACCGCTGGCACCTCCGCCAACTTGGGCAAAAGTTTTTTCTTGCGGCTCATTGTCAGTGAGAACGAGTAAGTTTTCTACAGTAATATTTTCCGGTGCTTCAAATGTTCCGGGGTGTTCAACGTGGCCACTTATTGTGTAATAATGGGTTTTTTTATATTTTCCATCGTTGATTAATTTCACGGTATAGATGGTTTCAACATTATCTATCAAAGTAGGATATCCCCAGAGTCCTTTTTGGGTTGGATAAGGCGGTTTGAATTGAGGTTCAGCACGCTTGCCCTCGATTACCTGGATGACGATTGTTTCTTCTCCGCATCGATATCCGCCTGGATTTTCTACAACTAATTTGATGGGAAGCCCCCTTAACAAGTGTCTGAGTTTGCTTTGTAGGCG
This sequence comes from bacterium, assembly GCA_030647355.1. Classification (GTDB taxonomy): domain Bacteria; phylum Patescibacteriota; class UBA1384; order VFKW01; family VFKW01; genus JAUSIS01. The sequence continues at coordinate 184,554 of JAUSIS010000006.1, read as the reverse complement.
ATCGAAATAACTTGCTTTCAGATACAAAAAGCCTTCCATTGCACCGACTGTATGCATAGCCAGAATAATCCCTTTGATAATTTCTTGGGGATAATGCGAGAGAAGGTAGTAGTCTTTGTGGGTATCCGGTTCTCCCTCGGCGCCATTGGCTATGACGTATTTTTTTTCAGCATTGGCATTAAGGACGGCGTGCCATTTGTCGGCTGTATTGAAGCCGGAGCCGCTTCTGCCCGTTAGTCCTGATTTTCGAATTTCATCAATTAGCTCTTGTCCAAACAAAATTCCCTCCGCAAATATTTACTTATTTTAGCATACATGATGAGGACTTTGTTGTCTAATGTGGGATTTTCGTTTTTGGAAATTTGGTTTTTTTGTGATAAGATACCGCCAGAATAGTTCTTGAAGAATCGAGGTGAATGATTTGATCCGGCTGTCGAACGGACACGAGATTGAGTATGCGTGCTCGGCTGGCGCTTTGGGCTATTGGGGCGAGGCGTGGCCGTGGGAGCGGATATTGCTCTATCTGTCTATCCCTGATTTCAGCCGGAGAAATTTGGCTGATAAGTTGCTCCACTGGGAAAAGCCACTCGACCGGGCAATGATGACGGTCTTCGGTAAGACTACTACTTCTCCTGGGCGTTTAGGAAACTATCGATGGTATAAGCCCAGAGATACTCTGCGATTTTTACCCGGCGGAACAGTCAATGCGCATGGATGGGCAAACCCGGGCTTTTGGGTGGTTGCCGAGGATATAGAGAAGAGTTATAATCCAAAGCTGTATGCTCTGGTGCTTAACTTTTTCTCTGACGATTTTCGAAAATTGGCGCAGATGGCAAGGCGATGCAGAGATCTGCCGATTGTGGCAATCGAGATTGACCCTTATTGCCCCAATGTACAGCATAGCGTACCGATGACTGTCGGGCGACTACAGGAGATGTGCGAAATCATTCGTCGAGAAAGTAGCAAGCCGGTTATCCTTAAGCTTTCGGCTGCTTCTTGGCCACTGCTTGAGAGAATAGTCATGACTGTGCATAGAATCGTGGAAGCAATTACGATCAATACGGTTCCTTGGGCGATCTGCTTTCCTGATAAAGTGAGCCCGTTAGCACACCATGGCGGAGGCGGTGTTTCCGGCAAAGCGGCGCAACACATCAACTGGCCGTTCATTCATGACATAGTTGAGATTGGATTGATCCCGGTCATTGGGGCGGGTGTATGGGAATACGAGGATATAGCCAAAGTACGCACGCTGGGGGTGGGTGCAGTTAGTTTCGGCTCAATATTTCTTCGTAACCCATTTCTGCCCTGCTACTACATCCGCAGAGATCTGCGAGACCGAACATTAGAGATCATAAGCGCCTAACCTAACGGTGGGCGCTATTTTGATTATTTAAACTAATGATCTTCACTGGTTATTAGGGTTGATTTTTGATTAATTTTAGGTTATTATATATGATGTATTTAAGATATGGGCCTATAGCTCAGTGGTAGAGCAGAGGACTCTTAATCCTCGTGTCGTGGGTTCGAATCCCACTGGGCCCTCAAATATAATTCAATGTATATATTCAATTGCTCAGGATATAACCTATTGACAGATTATGTCAAAGCTCTACAATAGTATTGTAATCATATTAGGAGGTTTTATGTTCTCACGCAATAAGTACTCAAGGGGGATGGCACCACTTTTGACGGTATTGATCGTTTTGTTGGCGGCAACATTTGGAACAACCGCAGGAGTAAAATATAAGAACGATATAAATAAAGTACTAGTCGGGCAGTCAAACCAGCAGGCTTTAGATTCGGAAGAATCAGAGGGAACCGATAACGGACAGGCACTAGGTAAAAGTAAGTTCGAATTAAACGGAACGGTAACGGCGATAGATGCAGCCGAGTCAACTATTACAGTTAAAATTAAAAGTTCTACCAATTCGGTAAAAACATTAAAAGATAGCGAGACAGCTATTAAATTGGCTGCCGACGCCAGAGTCGTCTACAAAGGTAAAACAGATCCTACTTTAGCTGATATTCCAATTGGCGCAAAAGTGCAAATCGGAGGTACAATTAGCGACAGTATCCTGACCGGGACCAAAGTTGAAGTACAAAAAGAAGAAGCCAAGACTGTACTCAATCAAACAAAATTCGAATTAAACGGAACGGTAGCAGCGGTCGGAACGGGCGAATTAACGGTAGCGATCAAATCGGCTAACAAATTGATTTCCTCAATTAAGGGGTCAACGGTAACTATCAAGACAGCGGCTAATACAATAATCGAGGAAGGTGACGGCCAGATTACTTTAGCCGATATTGGTGTAGGCGATAAAGTACATGTTTCGGGGATTTATAAGGATAGTGTTTTGACCGCAGCTCGCATAGTGGTTGCATTTGAAGAAGTAGAGGTAACAGAACAAGAGACTGAAGGAGCGCAAAGCGTAACCAGTAGCACGGATGCTAATTCAAGTTCTAGCAGCGGTAATAGTAGTAATGCACCCGGACGATCAAACGACTAAAATTATTTTGGGATTTACGAAAAAGAGACAATGGTCTCTTTTTCGATTAGTAAGGTAGGGGGGTAACTCGAAGATAATTGCTTTTTATGTTATTATATCTTCGTTGGAATGATAATCTCTCGACTTCGCTCGAGATAAGCTCTTGACTCCGCTCGAGATAAATTCATTGGCTAAACTATCAACTATAAAAAGAAAATCCCAGGTGTGATGACCTGGGAAGTATTTGGGTATTGTCTAAACGCCCTTTGAACAGATGTTAGTCGGTGCCGTTATCGTCAATTCTCCAGTACATCGGATAGACACACAGAAGCGGGACTATGCCCTCGATGTATTCAGGCGTCGTCCACTCGCCATACTTAAGTGTAAGCTGGCGCTTGCTCGGCGTGAGACCGTAGAAGCGCTGGGCGTTGCCGGAAAGAAAGGCATCGAGACGATCGAGTTTATTCAGGTTCACGAAGGCCTCCGCAATTGCCGGAATTGCTAGTTCTGGTGGAAAGAATGCACCGGCAGCAGGGTTGGGGAGCTGCTTCTTTTCTGGCGTGTGCGGAGCACTGTCGGATCCGAAGATGAACTTGGGATTTCCGGACATAGCGGCTTGCTGAATGGCAATCATGTCTTCGTGTTCCTTGGCGACCGGTCTGAAGAACCTGTTAGGGAATAGCACTTCTTCGGCGCTTTCAGACTTGAAGACTTGTCGTCCAGTAATCATCATGTGCGAGGCCGTCAAGGTGGCTACCACATTTTCGGGAAGAGATTTGATCAACTCAATACCCTCCCGTGTCGAGATATGCTCGGCGACAATCTTGAGACGCGGGAATTTGAGTGCCAAGATCTCATAGGTCGGTAAGAAGGCTTGCTCTGCCCACCGGTGTGGTACATTGGGAAGCTCGCCATGAAAACTGGCGATCATTCCCAGTTCCTCCATGCGGGCGAAGATCGGGTACATGTCTCGGATCCGATTGACGCCGAGGTGCGAATTGGTTGTAACGCCCTTGAGCATCACTTTGACGATCTTGATGCCGTTGGCTGCGAAAGCATCAATGTCGTCAGCGCTCGTCCCCTCATTCATTAATGGTGCGATGAGCAGCTCGGCATGGCCACCTGCCTGGTGAATCAATTCCTCGATCCGAGCACGCTCGGTGAGAATCTGATCCAGGTCGAGGGGGTCCTTGTAGTTGAGCATGGCGACGACGGCGTCAAGCCAAGCAAAGTGCGGGACTATTCGGTTCTGGAGTTCTCCCTCGCGCAAGTGGGTGTGCATATCGCAAGGCATCTCTATACTAATAGTCTTGCTATCCGGTCGTTGCATGGATAATTTTCCCCTTTCGTAGATGTAAATTTGCGGCGTTTGAATGTTGCATAATTATAGTACCGATTAGTCATTTTGTAAAGGAAGGGTAATGCGAATTACCCTGAGCTAGCTTGATTATTTGTCATATTTACGATATAATATTTTCGTTAGAATGATACCCTCTCGACTACGCTCGAGATAAAGGCGCATTCGTCTATCGGTTAGGACGTCAGATTTTCAATCTGAAAAGAGGGGTTCGACTCCCCTATGCGCTACCAAAAGGGATGCTATCAGTCTGTATCCCCAATATACTCCTGTAGAACTTGCTAATTTGGGTGTTCGAATAGCCATTTTCGCCCCAATGCAATCCTGAGGGGTATATCGAACACAACAAGATTCTCTTCTGTTCCAGAGTTGAATCTATGTAAGTTTGAGTGAGATTACCAAGCTTGTTTTTTATAAATTTGGTGATCGCCTCAAGATTATATTTCAAAAGTAAATCGTCATTCTTAGCGATTTGAAGTGCTCTTATTTTCTCCTCTATTTTGGTATATATGAGTCTGGAATCGGATCCGGGAAGGGGTCGGGAAACGGCCACAAAGTGGACCATTTGGGTGAGTTTCCCACATACAATTCGATTCCATACGTACACTTGACACCGCCACATTGGCTATTTATAATTATTATAGTTGAGATAATATGAATAAAGGAGGGAAAATGCCCAAAAGAACTTTGTTATCAATTCTAATTTTCGTCTTAGTTCTATCTGCTGCAGGATTAGTTATTGTTTTAATGAAGAATAACCTTTTCTTTAAGGCAGATGTCCTGAAAACTCAGGAAGAACGAGTGGTGGTAAAAAACCTTAATGACCGGCTTTTAAGTGCTGCCTCTAAATATAAGAAAAGTAAGAAAATCGAGGATATGGCAGAACTTAAAGATATTGCCCAATCACGCAAAAATAAATTTACAATGATAGCAAAAGAAAATCCCGGCGAGTTTATGAGCTCAGCGCTACCGTTGAATTTCTACAACCAGATGCCGGCTGAAATTAAGCCTAGCGTTGAGGAGCGGTTTCGGAGCGAAGGTAATTTGCAAGTTATTATAGAAGATGATTTCCAAGAAAAAGTCGGTAAAGCGCATTACTATCTAGGAAAGCTACCGGAAGCGCCGGAAATATTTATTGACGGTGAAGCTCCGACATCGTTGGCTAACAGAAATGTGAAACTAAGTGGAATAAAAATTCAGGATATTATTGTCGCCAGAAGCGAGGACATTGTCGCAGTTGACTCCCAAGAAGTTGCAGCGACCGTTACCCCTACAGATATGCGCAAAATAGCGGTAATCTTGATTAATTTCCAAAATGATCAAACACAAACCGTTACCAATGATTATATTCGTCAGATTAATTATCTGAATCCAAATTCGGTGAACAATCTTTGGAAGGAAGCTTCTTTCGGCAAGACTATTATGAGCGGAATCAAAGATCCGAATTTGGATATTTACGGCTGGTATACTATATCATACAGAAATGACGATTGTTCATTTTCGGATAATTGGTGGGGAATCTGGGGGAGTGCCGGAGACAAGATGGCGGCCGCGAGGGATGGTTTTGATCCGGCCGCCTACACCAATGTTCAGTATGTTTTTGGCAACATCTCCACCCAATGTCTCTTTAGTGCGCGGGGCTCCTTGGGGAGTGGGGTACGTGGAAGCAGTTGGTACTCAACTTATACCGGATCTGGCAGCACTCCCATCTACTATAACTCACCTACAATTGCTCACGAGATGGGACATAACCTTGGTTTTTATCACGCCAATTCTTTCATTTGCGCCGATACTGCCAGTAACCCCGTTCCCATAGGGGATAATTGTAAATGGAGTGAGTATGGCGATCCGTATGATATTATGGGCGGCGGTTATTATCACTACAACAATTATTACAAAACTTTCAGAGACTGGATTACCTCCACCAATTATCAAACAGTGACTCAAAGCGGAACCTATAAAATTGCCCCGCAAGAATACGCGTCAAGTGGTATCCAGATGATTAGAATCCCGAAGGAGATAGACCCGGCTACGAATGTAGTGAAAAAATATTTTTATTTGGAGTATCGCAAAACTTATGGCTTTGACTCTTTTGCTAATCCGGGAGGAATATTTATAAGGATTGCTCCGGATATCACCTATGGCAGCATGACCGACCTTTTGCGTGCCGGCGCTTCAGTGGCAACGCCGACTCAATGGGCGCTTAAACCCGATCAAATATTCAATGATTCATCATCAGGAGTAAAAATCACTACTACCTCGGTAACAGACCAAGAGGCAACGGTTAACATTACGATTGACCCAACCGCAGTATGTGGTCGTTTTGCTCCCCAGGTGCAAATTGCCGGCGGTAATCAAGGGACTACTACTGGAGGAAAAACTCTGTACTATGTCATAGGTATTAAGAATAGCGACACGCTTGGCTGTGAACCTGCCACCTACGATCTCGGCTACACAGCAGATCCTAATTTATCGGCTCAATTTAATGTTTCCAATTTAACTTTACCGCCGGGGGCAACAGGCACCGCCATGCTCTCCGTCACCTCTCCGGCCAGTACTCCACAAGGTTTTTACTTTTTCACCGCCAAAGCTTCTCATCAAGCAAACACCGCTCTTGCTGGAACATCCACTGCTGCCTATGTGGTATGGAGCGGAGCGCCGACTGATTGTATAAATCAAACCCCGGTTGTTAATATCACGCCGACAATGTCGACAGCGGTTAATGCGGGAGCTGAAGTTTCCTACACTGTTACGGTCACGAATGCGAGCAACTCTTACTGTTCCAACCAAAGTTATAGTCTGATGTGGGAGAACGGTTCAGGTATGGGTATTGGATGGTCTTTTGGCTTCGATCAAGAAACATTGACATCGCTGGCTTCAGGAACAAGTAGCTCAACTATACTACATTTAACATCACCCTTATCTGCTTCGGCAAAAGTTTATCCATTTGCGGTCAGAGCATCGCTTATTACCAGTACCCTCACAACATGCCCGGTACCTTTTGCTGCCGGCAGTGGTAATTGTCTGGGTAGAGGCTGGGCTTTCTATACCATCGGTAGTGGCGGTGGTGGGGGAACACCAGATACCACTCCTCCCGCAGTCTCCATTACTTTGCCCTTAAGTGGCGCTAATATTAAAATGGGTACCAAGGTCAATATTACAGCTAATGCCACCGATAATGTCGGTGTTGCTAAGGTCGAGTTTTACATCAACGGCTCTCTTAAAGCCACCGATACAACTTCCCCTTACTCCTACACTTGGAATACCAGAGGCAAGGGCATCTCGGCCGGTACCTACACTATTGTCGCCAAGGCCTATGATGCGGCCGGCAATATCAGCCAGAGCCAGATAAGTGTAGTGCTGACTAAATAAAGTAATATTAAGGCCTATTCTAATTCAAAACCAGCGAGCCGTTATTTACTATGGTTACATCGTATGGAATTTATCAGTTGTCAGTGAAATTACTAACAACCGTTAACTGATTCAGCTAATCCGCAAGGTGTTTGAAATAAGATGCATTCAGTCTACCAATCATCTATGAATGAGTTGAGCGGAGTAAAATAGCGTGAATATATGTTAATATACATGCATATTCACTCTATATTGACAAAATAACGTGAATGGTATACAATTAAATTGCATTAAATTGGGGGCAACTATGTCATTATCAAAACCTTATCAAGAAAAATTAAGTGAATTGAAGACAAGATATAATGTCTTGAAACAAGGAAAAGACGCTCTCTTAACGATTATTGATCAAGCCGAAGTGCCGGAAAGTGTCTATAACTCCAACGCGATTGAAAACTCAACATTGACTCTTAAAGAGACAGAAAAAATCCTACTCGAGCAAGAGCTTTCACGAGATGTTACCCTTCGCGAAGTATATGAAGCTAAGAATTTGGCTAGGGTTGTTGACTATACAAGGGATAAAGCACAAACTGATGAAATCTCAAAAGAACTAATATTGCTTATTCATCAAATGCTGATGGGCGGAATTGATGATAATATAGCCGGACGTTTTCGTAGGATCGGCGAGTATGTTAGAGTAGGCACCCATGTTGCGTCGGCACCCGAAAAAGTCGAGCAGTTAATTGATAATGTTTTGATTGATTATTCCAGTGATCACATTGCTTATTTTATTGATAAAATCGCTAAATTTCATCTTGAATTTGAGAGAATTCATCCTTTTTGCGATGGCAACGGCCGAATTGGTCGAGTTCTGACCAATTTTCAACTCTTACAACTTGGCTTCCCCCGTATAATTATCAGAGATAAAGAAAAGGCTGACTATTATGAAGCATTTAAGGCTTATCAGTTTAATAAAAATTCAAAATTGATGGAAAAAGTTATGGCTCTGGCTCTAACCGAATCGTTAAATAAAAGAATCACATATTTCGAAGGATCGGAAATAATCAATCTATCTGATTATGTACGAAAAAATAATTTAAGAGCTCCGACAGTTTTTAATGCCGCTCTAAGGCAATCGATTCCTGCTTTTCGCGAGCGAGGCGTCTGGAAAATCAGGGCAGAATATAAAATTACCTGAATTATTTAACCTAAAACATATCTAATAATCATCAATTTTATGTTTAATTAATTCAAGCGCTTTTATTTGCGTCTGATTCAACTTCTGATTGTTAGTTAACTCGCTAACTAGATCATAAAGATGAGTTTCTGAAAATTCGTGCAGGCCTTCGCTGTCATCAATCTTTTCCATGATTAATTCATGATGAAAATTAGCAAGTAATACTGTTGCCTTAATTTTATCATCTAAATTTAAAGTATCAAATTTAAACTTAGTGAACCTTATGAGCTCACAGAATCCGGCCATTATTTCGCCAGCGCAAAAATAGGGGTCAAAGTTATATTTTCTAGCCCAGGCACGAAGTTCTGAAATACCTTTGTTAATATCGGTCAACTCAAGGGTTGTATGATTACAAACTTGTGGCTTTATTGGTAAATGTGCATGAGGCCTAGACCAGCCGCTTTCATCAGCGGCGATTCGAATAACATCAAGGTTAGCTGTTAGCGGATTATTATACGCTTCATTAATATCCTTGTGCGAAAATATCGGTTCCGGAATGCAAAGTACTTCCAAAGTTTCTTCATCTGGATCAGGGACACTCCGCGATCTATCCCAAGCAAGCGAGGTGCCAATAATATGTTTACAAACCACTTTTTTGTGTTCACTAAAATATGGGCAGGAGCAGGAATATTTTGGTGAGCCAACCCTGGAGAAACCTAGAGTAATCTCATAATTTCGTGAACCACTCGCAGTTGCTTGGCAGCCATTATTTATGATAGAGGTTAACTTCACTTTCTTTTTGTTGACATATTCCAGGCCTCGTTGATAGATCGATAATTCAGTATTATCTAAAATAATTCTAGTATATGAAAACATATTTGCATTTTAGAGCCTTTTTACTTTAAAAGCAATCAGATACATTCTTGAGATTGAAACACAACGTCTGATCATACGCAAGCATTAGCTGATTCAGCCAATCCACAAGGTGTTCGAAATAAGATTCATTCAGTCTACCGGGTTGGTTGCGGGTTCAAATCAAAAACCATGTGGTAGCGCATAGGGGAGTTTGTTCGAACCTATTACATTATTTTATTATCAATAATCAGCTAAATTAATGCCCAAATCTATCCAAGGTATTCCCTAGGTATTTGAGGTGAGGGCCGGGAGAGAATAAGGAGTGCCTTCGATAGAGATATCGAGGGAATTGATATGTACAATCAATATAACTATATCGTTATTAGATCGATCTCCCTAAGTATGAGATAATAAAATTATTACCTTGACATGTGCTTAATGAATTTATTTAATAGCTCATCTAAATCTGCTTTATTTGTATACCAAAATATCGTATCGGAAAATTCTTTTCTAGGTAACCATTTATATCCTGTATGCTCTACGCTCAAATGTTTCACCTCGTCATCAACCTCCACGGCAAAACAAGACTCCTGGCAGAGATAATCGCCCTCTGCTGGATGCTTGTATTCATAAATTTTATTCAAATCTAAAATATTAACAATATTCTCTATTCCGGTCTCTTCCATAATTTCTCTTTTCACTGCATCCAGTAACCCTTCATTTCCTTCTACTCCACCGGTAACTACGTAGTATCCGACCGATTGATCGATTTCGCTGCTATTTTCCAATAAAGCTAGAAACTGTTCATTATGATTTTTTATCCTATAAACTATGGCTAGAATTTTTTTCTTGATCATTTTCTTCCTTTTATAAATTTGTGGCTAATAGTGTTATTATAACCAAAATAATAAATTTATGCCAGTTGTACTGTAAAATGATAAATTTTTTGGGTTAAAAAACCCTATCTTGAAATAAATCTTGATAGGGTCCTGCGATTAACAGGTTAGGCGATACATATCCAGATACCTCTCCATGGCTTCATCAAAATCCCTGGCAAGGATCAGCTCGCCATGCAATTTCATGATGCCCCCGTTGTACTTCTGAAGAACGGGCTGGATCTTGTATAACTCCTTCCATTCGCCGTATTTGAGATACTCACTGCTGTGATACTTATTCATAAGAGGACTGTAAGTGATGCTTCTACAGTGTCCGTGTATGATTACTTTGACATCAGGGAATTTGTCGAATATCTCCAATATCAAAGGCGTCTCGGACGACGGCTTTGCCTCACCTGACCAGGTTATAACCTGATTGGACCAGTTCTGAATAATCGTGAGATCCGATCTTGACAGATTTCCGACACAAGACCCTGAAGACGTGACAAGTACACCTTCCTTAATTCTCTTGGCAATGAATCCAGCGGAACCATTCGTGAAATGGTCTTGCTGCATCTTCGAGCCAGTTTTATGGAACTCTGGAAAGTGATCATCGATAATCTCAGATGTTTCTTGTTCTTTTCTTGTCTCGCTGTATCGTGTCTTGCAGTAGGTATGGCAGATCGTGTCAACAATCTTTTCCCACGGCGCCATCGTCACTTTCTCGAGGACACCATCGTCGGAATAGATCGACTCAGGCCATATTACCCTTACCCTGCCAAAAGCGTTTACGCGGTTGATGTTTACAGGAGTTATAGGATGCTGGAAATACCAGTAATTCATAGCCAGGGCCAAAATCACTGGCTTGCCGCTACCGATCGCCGCATGGATCACTGATAATGGATAGTTATCAGCTATTCCCGTCGCAATCTTGGAAAGCGTATTGAAGGTGCACGGCGCAACAACAACTAGGTCTTCTTCTGGTATTTCGTCTTGACGGGCGCCGAATTCATTACCATTGAACTTGACCCATTCGCCCCGGATTGAATCGAGATCAAGCATCGAATAGCTGGCGTCGGTTGGCATTACGATGCACTGTGCACCCTCTGACTTTAGCATGCTGAGCAGTATGCCAACACCTTTCGCCTTAGTTGCGCCCGTGGTGACGACATAAACTATCTTATCCTTGAGCATAATGCTCGCCACCTTTCTTCCTCTACGGACAGTGGTACTGTCGATACAGCTCATAAGCGATGGCTGAGACAGCCACCGGTAGGGTCAGGAAATCAACCTTGGACTTGTCCATTGGCAACTTAACCATATCGTCCAACATCTGTTGCTTCGCTTCAGTCAGACCGGAGGTTTCGTTGCCGAATACTACGACTATATCCTTACCATCCGGCAGAACTATGTCGTAGAAAAGCTTGTCGACTTCACCTGATGTTCCCACCAGGTATTTACCTTCTGCCCTCAGATCATGGATCGCTTCTTCAAACGTTTCATAATGAATCGCCTTGAAATCACCCTTGATGTTCCAAGATCTTACCTTGGTTATCACCTTGGGGATATCAAAAGAAAGCGAGTTTCTGCCGGAAGTATAGACGATGCAGTCGATCGACTTGGCAATCTGGACGATGTGTGCCATATCGTAGGGTGACCTGATGAGATCGAACAGCAATTCAACTTTCCTCATTTCACGCACATCCTTTCGGTTTGGTAGTGACCAGAATGAACGGGTCAGATGTGATCGTAGCGTTTTGGGCGAACTTCTCTAAGATGAGCTTCTCGTCCTGGCTGGAAAAACCCACAACGAATGGGTAGCTCTTGACGATAGAAACCAGTTCTTGTGCAGATCGGTATTTACGCTTGATCTCATATTGGTCAAATTTCACAATATGGAAACCAGCGTCTAGCAATCTTTCTACATAATAATCAGGATCTCTCTGCCGAATGATCCTGCCACGAAAGAGATCGGCAATCTCCAGCATACCCTTACCGCAGCCATATTCACGAAAGACAAATACCCCCCCTTCTTTCAATATACGGTAGATCTCGACAACATCGATCTGTGTTACATTTCTGGCAGATACGATATCAAAGCTACAGTTATCAAACGGTAGCTCACTAGCGTCAGCTTCGACGATAGTAGCATTTCCTACAAGATTCTTCCGAGCAATAGATGCCATACTCTGAGAGTTATCTACTCCGAATAGTTGAAACTGTTTATCACTTTGCTGCAAGACTTGCGATAAAACAAAACCATTTCCAGTGCCGATATCAACCAACGAGCACCCGTCGGTGATATGCTGTAGGAGTAATTGCGTAAACAAGACATTGACATCAACGCCTTGTTCAACTTCAAATCTCGCTACAGCGGCTCTTATTGCAAGGACATTATCGTCATACTGCACCGTTGCCACCTCCTCTTTTCTAGTGTGAGATACATTCTATCTGTTGTAAAGGAACCTACAAACAAAAAGATCGCAGGGCGACCCTCCGTTTAGTTGCCATGATAATACCATAAATTTAGAAACAAATCAAGTAGTCTTCCTTTGGCCCGCTAGCAAATAATACTATCTGGTATTTCTTTTAATATACGGGCAAAGGCTTGTTTTTTGGTCTAATGCATGATAATATTCAGCTAATCTAAAAAGGTTGACCCCTTTTTACATAGAGGTACATTGATAAACCAATCACAAGGTGGTACTAAGATGAACAAGGACCTGTGGCGATTTGACTATAATCAGGGCGTTGCCTACGAGGAATTCAGTAGGTGCCAGGACGCTTTCGGTATAATTGATGGGTATTTATCCAGCCAGTACGATTTCAAGGGCAAAACGATTCTTGAAGTCGGCGCTGGAAGTGGGAAATTCACATCTTTCTTATCGAGAGAGTGCTCAAAGCTCTACGTCGTAGAAAGAAGCACAAGCTTGATGCAAATCAATCGCGACAAGAATCTCGGTGCCAACAATGTGGAATTCATGCTCACAGATGCCAGAGACTTGATCATACTACCCAGCAGTGTTGACCTTATCTTCGCTGGGTGGAGTCTGACGTCTATGAGAGATTCGTTCGACATTGTTTTTCGAAAGCTCGGTGACATCCTACGAGCAGACGGGATGATACTTGCAATCGAAAACGCCGGCAACGATGAGTTTTGTGAACTGCTTGGTATCAATGAATTCACAGAGGGGATGAGGAGTACATATGCAGACCTAGGCTTCTTTTCGAGGACAGTGGTCGGTACTGTTATCAGATTGCCGAGGAAAGGGGTATTCTACAACGCTTTTCCAGGCAAGTGGAACGTGAAGTTGCCTTCGCTAGACATCCAGCACAATGTGTCAGTCTTGGAAATGACAGCTTCGGTTTTGCAGCATCAGAAAGGGTAGGGATAAGAGATGAGAATCGTCGAGTACAAAGAAGGACATGAGCAGCGATTGGCTAATCTGAAAGTCACGCTATCGAATCCGTTATCACTCTGCTGGCAGGTTACGCGACGGTGTAACTACCATTGCGATTTCTGTCTTAGCGGAGAGCAAGATTCTACTGAATTATCCTTGGGCGACATCAAGTCGATCGTCGATGTTTTGGCTGAGGCTAATCTGGTGAGAATCGATTTCACCGGGGGGGAGCCGTTTCTTCGTCCAGATATCTGTGACATATTAAACTACGCTTCCGACAGAGGCATCGAAACCCTTGTCACTTCTAATGGCTCTATATGGAATCAAAAGATCGCCCAAACAATCCTTGAAACCAAAACGTTGCTGTTGATTTCCTTGGATGGGGACGAAGAAGTTCACGACAGGTCCCGTGGCGAGGGTGCCTATAGGAGGGCTGTGGAGTCAATGAAGCTATACCGAGACGCAGGTGTTCCATTGCGGATCAATTACCTGGTTAGAAAGGACAATCTGGATAAGATAGACTATATCTACCAGCTAGCAAAAGCTTTGGGAGTAGACAGGCTGTTCTATATCCTGATTGCGCCCCAAGGTAAAGCTTACGGGAACACGGAGCTTCTTCTTTCGGATGAGGAAAGGAAGACTTATCTGAAGCAGCTTCAAGAGCTCAAAAGGATGTCGGGCGATGAGCCATTCATAACTATTCAGGATTATTCCGAATTGGGCAACCATCACTCTTGTTTCCTTATCGATTCACGGGGTGATGTCATTTCTCAAGGTTACTCTCAAGACGACTGCATCAACGTCGGTAATATTCTGAGAGATGGCCTAGGGAAATGCTGGAATCATCCTGTCGTCAACCACAAAGGACATTTTCTACAGTATGCGTACATGTTCAACTACTACATGTAGAAAATGGCCATTCGAATTCTATTAAGTCAGAGTTTTCTCTGACTTTTTTCTATTTATTGATTCGTTTTTTAGAGGAATAACCGGTCCCAACTAACAAAATAACAGGTCTCTAAACCTGTTATTTTGCCGTGTAGGCTGAATGCACTTTGTTTCGAACACCTACTTGAGTGGACAGATATTTTGTCTATATTGTACTGATATAAAAAAGAAAAAAACCTACAAGTACTATTAACCAACTCGAAAGATATATCAACCACCCGCTTTCGCGTTTCTTCCAGCAAATATTAAAATTAACAAAAACGGGCGTAAGCCAAATTATGTAATTTCTCGCCTTATAATTATCCGCTTCTTTTCTCGAAACACTTTTAGCTAGAAAGCCATAAACCATTCCTGTAACAATAGGAAAATAAGGTAGATATACGATACTTGGATACTGTGTTCCCGCTAACTCTTTACCCATTAAAGGGATAATAATAAAAAGAATAAAGCTGATTAATAAACTCACTAATATAAGAAACCAGTCGGTGGCGCTATAGGACAATTTATTTTTTTTATAGTAAGCGTGCCCGAGAATAATTTCAAATACATATTTGCCAGCTAACCCACCAATTATTAACCCAAAACCAATTACTACTAAATCCACGTCACTCCTTTTATAGTATTACACCAAACAACCGTTTTTATCTAAAGCCTTTCGATCCTCTACCAATGTTGTATTTGCGTTCAAATATTTTGAACTGGAAACCCCTTGAAAAATCTATCCTACCGATTCGATGACGGCTATCTTGAGATCTTTTAGATTTAGTTTAACTGAAAAATTATCATACATACCGCCGGTGATATGGACTTCCAACTTCTTTTTGGTATTTTTTTCAATTGCCTTTGCCAGAGGGATAAAAATTTTACTTTGTAAGTCATAGCGGCTTTGCCCATAGCTTGAGCTGTTAAATTGCTTATTATCTATTTGTAAATTTTTGGAATTTAATATTTTTCTCATAATATCAATCGTACTTTTGGCGGAAGGAATTTGTTTTGAAGAGAGTGCTTTTCCTTTGACATATACTTTGTGCTCGGGCGCCACTAAGGCTAAATCGTAATCGGATACGATATCGCCAATTTTATCTAAATCAATAATTTTGGTTGTCGAATTATTTTGGCATATTGAAGTCAGGTGGTAATTTTGCTGGGAGATAAATGGCGAATATATATTTTCCGGTAAAAATTGTTCTACTTTCAATCCATCCTCGCCGAAGCCATCTATCCACGACGCCCAGTCTAAGGAAATGTTTTTACTCGTCTTATCGCCGATTTCTTGCGTCTCTTGTAAAACTTTTTCAAACATTACTCCGGACGGCATCATAAACAATACATGCCCACCTTTGCCGATACCTTCAATTTTTGCTGCGGCTAAATGCATTTCATTCTCTTGAGCGGCGATGTGAGTTATTCTTTTACAGATATTATCAAGCAAATTGGTTGAATGACCGAGAAAATGGCTATAGTCTTGCGTTTGATGTATGGCGGAAAAGAAATTACGCAAGTTATCTTCCTGCGGTCCCAGTAAAAACAGATCTCTGATTGCAAGTAATAGCTTAGAAGATAAGAGATTAAAAATATCTAGAAAATCCTGATAGCAACAAGTTCTGCCCGACTCCGCGTCAAATTTAAATAAATAATCAAGACTTAACTTATCGTTTTGAATTTTTTCTTCTAAATCATAATAAACACTATCCCTTAAGGCCTGAATATTTGTTTCAAGTGTAGATAAGGACTTAAAAATATTTTCC
The DNA here is from genome assembly GCA_030647355.1 of bacterium. Taxonomy (GTDB): domain Bacteria; phylum Patescibacteriota; class UBA1384; order VFKW01; family VFKW01; genus JAUSIS01. Next base: position 168,359 of record JAUSIS010000006.1, on the reverse strand, counting down.
GTATTTATCAGAGTCCCTGAATAAATTCGTCCGATATCTATAGGCCATGGTTGAGGTACTTTGATAGGAAAAACTTCATCTATTCGGCTGCCCCAAAAGGGGATATCGTCAATCATTTTACACTGCTCGGCTTTATCTTTGGCTGCACAAAAATTAGGTTGGCTTAGATATTTGTTCACATTCTTGGAAAAATAAATTATCGGATAAGGGCTGGAAATTAAGGCGGCAAAACTCGACGCTCCGGACGAATTACCATCGCGACAGATGGCCGTCAATCGCCAAGCTAATCGGAAAATCTTTCTGAAGCTTTCGTATTTTTCACTATTTATTAATTCGTGAGTAGAAACTTTATTTTTTACATCTATTTCGCTAACTTTCACTTGACCGGCGAGAGTAAGCAAGCAGGCGGCTAAGCATGCCATGTGTACGCCAGTTGTCCCCAGTCCCCCGCCACAGTGCGACTCGCTTAATATATGAATTTTAAATCCTTTTATTTTTCCTTCCGGATCTAGTGTGGGCCAATAATTATCCAGAAAATTTAAGAGTCGAATTTCTTTAGCTCCGTCATAGACAATGTTTTCAAAAGTATTTTTAGAAGGATTGTACCCGTAAAGATTGTCATTGAAGCAAATCTTTTTTTCATTAATTATTTCTAAACCGACAATATTCTTGGTGGGTAGTTTCTGTAAAATTGTCAACCCACCATAAAAACGGGCATATTCGCCCGCCCAAAAGAAGCTATCAGATGCAGAGAACGCCACTTGGCACGAAGAAAATAGGTCTTCGTAACGACTTGGAAATGCATTACGGAGGGATAATGAGTTCATTTTTTGTCTTTCACCTATGCCCATATTCTCTCGCAATTCTACCTGTTAAATTCTGTTAATAGTACCACTTATTTACACTCTTGTCAATAGTTTTATCAGTTTTGTATATCTATATATTTACATATTTTCCCGAACATAGCGAATTGTTTCTAAAAATTTCCATTTTTTTCTAAGTCAGTTCTTATTAGGATAATATACAGCGTCGGACTTTGACAACTGAATAACTCTGCAGCCACAAAAAATAAATCAAAGGGGGTTACTCTCGTGAAGCTGCAAAAACTTATCGTCCTGGCAATCGTCCTCGTCGCTGGTATCAATTTTACCGGTTGCTCGGTGAAAAAGACCCAGACCGCCGGCAAACAGAATGTCTCTGCCGGCACCAACCAGTCCAGCGAAGCCAAGAAAGCTTCGCCTGCGCCCAGTTTCTCTGTCGCCGGCATCAAGCCGATCGCCGTCGATACTTCCAGTAAGGAAGGCGTCTATCTTTCCGGTTACATTGAGTCGCTGACTCTTTCCTCCGGCGTTGAGTTGACCGGTTATACAGTCGGCACACCCAAATGGGGCAGCATTACCGCTCTTCCAAATGGGCATTTCCGCTACTATGCACCGGCTAACATCTGCAACGACGAGGTCGAAGTCGAGCTACGCACCAACAAGGGCACGAAGAAGGTCATTATCCCGATTCAGGTGTTCAAGGATACACCTTCTACCGCCCCGCCGGTAAGCGATACCAAACAGGGACCATCCTCGACTGACCACAAGTCGGCAATCATCACCTATCCTGCAACCGGCCGACAGCAAGTTGGCCGTATTTGCGAGATTTCCGGAAAAGTCACCGGTTACTCCGACAACGACGTCGCATTAGCTTATGTCAAGGATCCCTGGGGCAACAGCTATCTTCAGCCGAGTGTCATACGATTCGCTGATGGTGGTTTTAGCACCACGGTTTTCCTCGGCGACCAATATGGTCACGGCGTTGGCGATACATTCCGGATCTGGATAAAGATGCCGGATGGCAGGTGCAGTCCTTGTATCAAGGTCAAGCGTATATCATGACTTGAGCAAATACAAAACTTGAGAAAGAAGTGATTAGAATGATGGGGGCAATGTCTGAACAGGAATCCACTGAACCTCCCGAGGTCATTACCGAGGAGTCTGGGACTACCGTCGAACCGCCGGCTATCACCGAACCGTCCTCACAGGAGGAAACGGTCAAGCCGCGGCTCTGGCATAAAGTCGCCAAGAAAATGGGCAAGGCGGTTGATTTTGCCAAGAATTGCTATGTCGTTACGGCTAGCTATGTTGTCGGATCGAAATCGCCAGAACTTGTTCAGCCGGTGGCTGACGGGTCAGCGCCAACCGACATCATAACCCACCCGGGCTTTGGCATCTTCACTGTCCTGGTAGCATTGACCACAATGTTCGGTTCAATCTTTTTGAACCGTTTGGGGGCTGGCGCTATTCTTCCCGACAACGAACCGCTCAAGCTTCAGCTTTTCGGCTGGGATTTCCGTGTTGATCCGCCACTCTGTATGGCGCTAGTCATGTCTCTGGTTGCGACTATGTGCGGCAAACTGGCTCTAGGAAAGCGACAGCTTGAGTCAATCCTGACCACCCTTACTCACGATAATTCAGCCGATGACGATCGCCGACGCACCAACAGCGGTTACTTTGGCTGGATTTTGCTCATCATGGTAGTGCTGGTTATCTCGTCAATGGCCGCCTATCGTGTATGGGTGCTCAATGGCTATCAGCTCTACTGGAATGTTCCAGGAGTATTCTTGCTGACCTTCGTCGTCGAGACTGCTTTGGCACTCAGTATGGCCATCGGTCTTCACCTTTTCATGTTTCCTTGCGGCGACCGCGCTTTTCACTGGTCGGAAAGGAACTGGAAGGGACTCCGCACGGCGATACGATTCATCTTCGGCCTGATTGCCTTTGTGGCGCTACTGCCTGTTATCGTCTTTTGCGAAGTCGTTTTCGCCAGCGCCGTTTTCTTAACCTGGTTCTACGAGATCGCAATTGAGAAGCTGTCTAGCTTATTACGATGGATAATCACCTTGCCGTCGCTAATTTACACTGGCTGTGTGCGGTTCAACTGCTGGTGGTCTGGACGGTACGCGCGCCGTACCAAAACGATCACCGATCGGACTGCATTGCTCGGCGTAATAAGCATAGAAACGCTGGCACGAATCGCCCGCGCGGCAGATGAGAAACTGGCTAGACAAGTAGCAGACGACCGACTTCGGAAAGGTCGTCGTACATTGTTGCATCGTATTTTCAGAATTCAAGAAAGGGGCAGCTAAGATGAATCCCAATCATACACGAAGCGTATTGGCTCTTGCTACCAGGATTCTGCTCGTTGTCGCGGGTATTGCGATCATCGCTAGCCTCGGCTGGCTGATGATTACGAAAATGCCAGCAGGTCCGAGTAGTCATCCCTCCGACCAACCAGCAATAACCACCAAGCGTTATGCGCCCTTTGAGCGCCAGACCGTGGTGGTCGTTATCCTTGACGGCTCCGGATCATTCGGGTATTTCGACACATGCTTGCAGATGATTGCTCCACCAATCAACGGAAGCTTCGTCAATTCGGGCATAATCGGTATGGTCACTAAGGGTTGCGTCATATCGGTAATACTAATCACCGACAAGGCCGACCCCAACAATGTCATACTGTCGGCTACCGAGGTCGCTTACAATGAGTTTGACCCAAATGTCAAAACCAATTGCCTGAAGGGGATTATCGGTGATATTCAATCACTTAAATCGCCTCAATCATATGGCACTGACATCTACGGGGCACTGTTTCAGGCGACGCAGGTGTTCAGTGACGCCCAATACGACGACTTCGACAAGCGTCTGTACATCTTTTCCGACCTTGCGGACACGGAAGGTCGGAACTTTCCTATCGACCTTTCGGGTGTCGAGGTGACTGTGCTCTTCTTTAGCTCGGACCTTGAGCCGGAGAAGGCCAATGTCCAGAAGCCCGACAAAGATGTCTGGCTGCGCCAGTTCTCCAACTGGGGTGCCAAATCGGCAAATATCATCGAGGCAATCAACAGCCAGAACGCCTCGCTGTGAGATTGTATTCGTTCATCGGGGAGAGTTCGCTCTCCCCTTTTTTAATAAAAAGAAGCCCAGACGATTGCCTGGGCATTGTACTATCTTGATCTATTGCCCGATACGGATATCGGGCGAGCTTGTATTGTGTGTTGAGAATTGGTCCCGATGGAAGAACCAGCTAGTACTTTCACCAGAGGTAAAAGCAGTAATCAGATCATCATGGACGACGCCCTTAGCATCTTTCCAGCCAACATGGTCAACGTCAGAGTTGCCAAGCGCGACAAACATGCTGCGAAATGTCACCAGCGGCACTGTAGCCGAGCTAGTGAATGTCACCTTGACAACCGTATGGGTACGGTTGATCTCAACCACTTGGAGGATAGCCGAGCTACCGTCTTTGTAGTCGAGCTCTAATAAGTCTTGGCTCGAAACATAGTTGGCCGAGACAATCTCGGCAAATGGCCTTTTGCTCGGAGCAGCAGGACCGATGATTACCGAACTGCCGAAGCAGTTGTCATCCGTACCCTGTGGGTGAGGCTTTATCCTCATATTCCCGTCCGAATAAAGGACCAGAACCTGCGGCCACGAAGCGACATTGGCTATTTTGCGGTAGAGCCGCAGATAGTGAATGTCCTTCTTGGGAGCCCCACCGTTCAAGGAAACGTCCATCCCAGTAGGGCGCCACCATGTAGCAAGGCGCACGGTATCAAACGGCTTTTCGCCGTCTAGCAGTTTGAAGGTGCCCGGGGAGGTAAATGTGTAGACCGGATCACCAGCGGAAGATCCTCCGCTAAAGTCGGGGTTGCAGTTACCTCCCGAGGTATCGTAGACCGGGTGCGTCGCCTCAATCAGGTAAGATGTCGCTGCGCCTTTGATGTAATACTTGATATTGTCTCCCTCGGCGTAGGCAGACACGTCAGACTCGTTGGTTGCAGTGATAAACACCGAGGCGGAACTACCGCCACCACCGCCTCCTCCGCAACCAGACAGCATAACTACGGATACGAGGATTGCTACCAGACATACATGCTTCATCCTTTTCAGAACCTTTCGTTTCCCTCGACTCACTGAGTCGCTCGGGATAAATACTCACCTGCAAGCTCTATACTCCTACACGGAAGTTTCGGAAGTATGGCTTTGGTGGCATAAACCAAGAATCGGCCAGCTGGCTGACCCTTGGTCATACCACTAAAGCATTTGTTAATCATCCTTTGCACAAAGCTTCGGATTGACAAGAGAATCGCCTATATTATAGTTCAAAACAGGTTAAAAGTCAATCCACTTTTATTAATCTGTGGTAAAAAAGAAGCCCTAGACGCGGAGTCTGAGGGCTTGCGGTTGAGTTAGTCTGTGTCTACTAAAAGGAAACCTATATTCCTAGTGTTTCGGGAGCCAGTTGTGCAATCCCTTGCCCCGGTTAATAAACCGGTAGCTTAGGTTGACGATGATACGCAGAAAGAGTTTCTTGCGCAGTGTAAGCGCTCGTCTGACGATAGACTGCATAGAGTAAAAGTCCCGATATGTCGCCTTCTGCCCATCTTGCAGTTCCTGTGGTGTCATATTCTTGGGCTTAATTACTACATCGCTCATGGTGTACTTCGACCAGTCATCAGATAAGACACGATCCTCCTGCTTGAGTTGCTCCCGTATGACTGTGCCGGGATATGGCGTGATAACCGAGAATTGGGCTGCGACGAGCTGGTGGGCTATGGCAAATGCTGCCGTCCGCTTGAAGACGTCTTTGCCATCGCCATCCAACCCGAGGACGAACGACCCGATGATCTCGATACCTGCTTTGTGGATCTTGCGAATGGCATCGCCCATGTCGAGCCCGACGTTCGGACGCTTCGAGGTGGCTAGAAGATTCTCCGGAGAAACTGACTCCAAGCCCATGAATAGAGCTTGGCAACCACTTCGGACCGCCAACTTCATGAGTTCGGGGTCTTTAGCCATACTCAGGTCTCCCTGTCCAACCCAGCGTCTCTTCAGCGGAATTAGCGCCTCGAAAAGCTCCTTGGCGCGTCTGCCATGACCGACAATATTGTCGTCAACGAAACCAATCCAACCCTTCAGGGAGCGGACTTCCTCGACGACTTCCTGGACCGGTCGGAAACGATAGCGTCTCCCTGATATTGCAGTTACCGAGCAGAAGCTACAGCCATTCGGACATCCTCTCGCTGTCTGGACGACGTTGGTAGTCAGATAGCGATCTCTTTTCAAGAGATCGCGTCGGGGGAGCGGCAAGCCCTCCATGTTCGCCAGTCCGTAGTTCTCGTAGCGGGGCTTCAGCCGATTGGCAGCCCAGTCGTTAACGACCTCGTGCCAAACCGGCTCAGCTTCGCCAATAATGACAGCATCGGCGTGGACACTTGCCTCGTCAGGCATGACCGTTGGATGGATACCTCCCATAACAACCGGTATTCCCCGCTGTCGGAAAGCGTCTGCAAGCTCATAGGATCTGGGGGCTGATGCCGTCATACAGGAGATTGCTACCAAGTCGGCCGGGATGTTGATATCGGTTCGCTCGACATTTTCATCTACCAGATGTATGTCTATGTCACGAGGAGTTAATCCTGCCAGTAAAGGCAGAGCTAGCGGAGGTGCAAGTACTTTCCCGCCCTTCCAATAGGTGCGAATCCACGATGGGGCGATAATAACGAGTCGGGGTTTAACCGGATTCATGGGTTTTCACCTTCCTTCATGCTCACAGCTAAGCTCTACCACTTCGCGTAAAGTTACGCAGACAAATGATGGCTTGAGTGGCACATACCAAGAATCGGCCAGCTGGCTAACCCTTGGTCGTACCACCAAAGCGTTTATTAGGTACAAACTGGTTATAATATAGTATAAATTCCTAATTATAACAATCAGCTAATTTTGAATTTATAAATATAGCGACGAGCTACGAGTAGTGACTTAAAATATTTAAAAGTTGCTGGCAAAAGGCAATGTCATCTTGTCTCGATAATGGAACATTGGAATGGTACACAGATGAATATTTTTGAGTGAAAGCTATTTCCACTTTTAGGAATTCTATGTTATCTGCTAAGAAATTTCTAAGAAATTCAAAATTATTCTCCGGGTTTTGCAACCGAGCGTTTCGGCTGATTATTTTAGGTAAATGGTGGATATATTCACGGGATGGCAATTTAATTGAATCAATCGCTTGTTGTAGTTTTTTTTCCATAAAACTTATCCTTTCCAGGTAACAATATCACATACCATCGAGCTTTACTACTTAGACTACCTGAGCGCAGGGTGCAATGTTGATTACTGATGATTTTTTGGTATTGTTGATATATGAGCAATAACCAATCACAAGTCGTTCCGTTTGAAAAGGAACCGGATTTCGATGAGGACAAAGAGACTAATGAAAAATTGTCTCCTATTGAGATACAAAATAAAATTATTGCATATTTTGAGTTAGGTAGAACGGATTTGTCTGATAATTCTGGGGTTGAAATTGTAGATGACACTAAAGATGAATTCTTAAAAAAGATTGCAAATGGAGAGATCGGCGATCAGCAGTTTCAAGATCTAATTAAAGATTTGTTACTAGTTGACCAGCCGGAAAATAAAGAATTAGTAGCCTTATATGAGGAGCAAATTTCTGCTATCAAAGAAGAAGCTTTACAAAAATATCCAGAATTCGATGTGCAGAAAGCCCAGAAGGATACTGAGAATGTTGTCACCTCGCTTAGAGCGGCAGATGGCTCAAGTTTGCTTGCGGAAAATAAGCTTGGCTGGGATAATGATTCTATGAGAATAGCAGAAGAAACGGCAAGATCTCACGAAGGCATCGGTAAGGTTGAGATGATTTATCCGGCAAGGTCGAGGGAAATAGTGGAACAAGTGGCAGACGATGAAAATGCAAAGTTCAATCAAGATAAACAAAAACTACTTGAAGCGGGACTGACACCTAAATATAGATTGCAAATTGGCCCTAGAATTATAAATTTCAGTCTTGGCTGTGAGCTGGGAAACGGATATACAGCCGTGATTGGCTATGTTGAGACGGATAATAAGGTAGTAGCGCAAACTTTTTATAGAGACAATGGTTTGGGAACTTGGCGCTATGCTAATGAAGATCCAACGACACCGGATCAAAAAGGATTATTTGTGCCTACTGAAATTCAGAACTTTTTGTCCGAAATTACTGCTAGCGGCCAGCCTAAAATTGATGTGAAAAATGCGCGGGATATATTTCCCGAAGTATTAACTAGAAATGTACCCTAGCATCTATTTTCTCCAGATCCTATCGAGCTTACTTTAGTATATTAGTAAGCGGGATATAGTTAAGATTGAGGGCTTCTGCCACTGGTTTATAAGTTAGTTTTCCGTCATAAGTATTAATGCCTCGGGCAAGATTTTCGTCTGATTGAATCGCTTTTTTGATTCCTTTATTTGCTAGCTTTCGTATATAGGGCAGGGTTACGTTTGTGATTGCCAGAGTCGAGGTACGGGCGACTGCTCCCGGCATATTGGTAACGCAGTAATGAATTACACCATCAACAATATATATCGGGTGTTCATGAGAGGTCGGTTTGGATGTTTCAAAACAGCCGCCTTGATCTATCGCGATATCAACAATTACACTGCCGAGCTTCATGTTCTTAATCATTTGGCGAGTGACTAATTTCGGCGCTTTAGCGCCGGGAATCAGGACTGCGCCAATAACCAAATCGGCTTCTTTGGGTTCACTTGCAATTGTTTCTTTAGTCGATTTTTTTGCTCTGAATAATTTATCTTTCTTAGCGTTTATGTGTTTAATTTTTTTATCATCTACATCCAAGACGGTGACATCGGCGCCCATGCCTCGGGCAATATTTGCCGCGTTGGATCCAGCGATGCCGCTGCCTATCACCACGACTTTGGCCGGCTTGACTGTGTCTGTACCGCCTAAAAGAACCCCTCTACCTTGGTTAGTTTTCTCCAAATAATGCGCTCCAACTTGGATGGACATTTTGCCAGCGACTTGGCTCATCGGTTCAAGCAAGGGCAATTTATGATCTTCAGTCTCAATGGTTTCGTAGGCAACGCCGGTAGTTTTTTTGTTTAATAAAAACATCGTCAATGTTTCGCTGGCAGCTAGATGGAGATAAGTAAAGATCGTTTGTTCCGGTTTCACGAGATCGAACTCGGACGAGATCAGCTCTTTTATTTTTACAATCATTTCGGCTTTGCTATAAACAGCTTTTGCATTTCTTAAAATCTTAGCGCCTGCTTCTTTGTACTCAGCATCACGTAAGCCGCTGCCGATACCGGCATTTCTTTCCACAAAGACGATGTGCTTGCTTTGCACAAGTTTTCTAACGCCTATAGGGGTTATTGCGACTCGATTTTCTTTATTCTTAATTTCTTTAGGAACGCCGATAATCATTACAAGTCCTTATTTATGTTGACTTTAATGTTTGCATTGTATCAAGTTCGATGGCGGCTGCAAATAGTAGCCTCGCCCCACCAGCTGGTAGAGTGTAGGGCGTTTGATTTACAAATCAGATTTAGAACATATAGCCGCGTTTTAGGTCGGAGTAGCCCATGGATTTTACGCGCTGGTTTCCTTTGAGGTTAAGTTCTTTTATGATGCTTTGTAACTCTTCTTCGTTGGGCGATTCTATCTCGATAAACGTGCCGAGGTCTTTTATTTCGTCTAGAACAAGTTCGGAGTTTTTGTAAGTATATACTGTTCGCTTTTTCTCGATAGTAACATCTATTTGAAAGCCTAGTTGTCGAAGTATTTCATTTGTCATGTCGGCGCTGGCAACTCCCGTTTCCCATTCATCGGTTCGAGTTTCGCTCTGGGCGTAATGATAATCTAACTCCGCATTGCCGTCTTTTTTACGGACTCTCAAATATTTTTTGCCACCCGGATTGTCTGGAACTATATAATAAGTGTCCACGCCAGTTGATTCTTGTTTGAATTCGGCGCCAAGTTTTTCTATCTGTTCGGTCATTTGACCAATGTCGTCAATTTTGTATTTGAGTTCGATTTCAATATTTTTCATAGTTATCCTCTCTCGATTTTATTTTACCACAAACGGCTTTCTGCCGAGCTGGCAGATGGCGGAGCGGCGTTTGGAACATTACTCAATCCGCACACATGAAGACGTTTTCGCCTTTTTCATCCAAGAAAGATTGGCAGCCAAGCGTAACATGGTCTTGGGAGCATTTGCCAGATGAAGAATCAGGCTTAATACTATTCGTCAGACACCTGCCTTGGCAATCAGAAGCTTTGGAGCATACCTTTCCTCCATCGCTGGTCGAAACAATGCAGCTGTCCATATTTTTGTTCCATTCACCTCGATCAATCAAACACTGAACTTTCCTTTTTACATTGGGGTTTATTTGGGTTTGCCCATCGACGGAAATAATGCCGTCATTGAAGTAGATTGCGATAATTATCAATAATATTATTATAATTATCAGCAACCAAAACCTCCGGAAGAATGATTTTTTTTTGCTTGTCAGTTTTGTCCATTTTGCCTCCTATTTAATAGGACACCATATATTGTTTTAGTCCAATCTTTTCCATTTTTCTCTTCCCACCTAACAACAGGTTATCGGAATGGTTTAATGTTAAAAAGATAATGAGGCGCCCTTTGGCGCCTCATTTAGACCAGATCGGCAGACCAGCGATTCTCTCGACTTTATCATTAACAAGTATCAGGACTGACACGCCTGATCTGACGACTTGTACGAGAGTACGAAACTCATCAGTTTGTCGTTTGTCCGTGGTACTGGTAATTTGCGAATGAAAGTCCTCTTTTGCGTCGAGACATCTGTTGGCTAACCTGGCAGCCAGGTGGGGTAGAACCGGGGATGGCGGCAGTACATATGTGAGGGTAAAGCGATAGCGGGGATCAATTTCTTGTGCTGCTTTGGATAGCTTAGCTAAAGCAAGCGGGCTTTCTTCAACGATTGCTTTACCCGCCTCAAGAGCATCTTGTAAGTCACCCTTCTGTATTCCGTAGAGTCCGCGTCCAGGTTTCTCCGAGGCAACTAGAAAAGATCCATTGCCACTTAGGGCGTGGTACTTCTCGTCGGAAACAAAATGATACTGCACACCATCGGTCTCGTAAGAACGCTTTGGGCGAGTGGTGGTGTTAATAACCTTTGGGAAGCCTAGTTGGTCAGAAAAGGCTCCTTTGCCGGCGGCTCCGGGTCCTGCTAGTCCTATTATCATTGGGTTTGCGGAGTCTTCTTCGGAAAAGCCAGACTGCACACTGGAATAGGTTACTTTTTCGAGACCGTATGGAATTTCATTGGCTGATTGAGTATCAACACCTAACTCATCGCCCACCGATTTCAGCGCGTTACGCCATTCATCATAAGTGGGGAGCAAGAGGTCAATATTCGCCTCAACCATCTCAATAACTTCGGCTCGGTATAGCGGACGCAAGCTCTCGATATCGTTTAGGAACTCTTGGTTATGTTCCATTTCCTCTCTCATATCCTCCCTTCTGCCGATTTGATTTTACCATAACTTATATTGTTTAGACAATCCAATTATTTATTAGGTCAATTTTTATAGTGTGGGTTGTGAGGCACTTATTTTTTATATTAAAAAAGGCGGGGGAGAAGTTCCACCGCCGAGTAGGATGCGGTTTATACGATACCCAATCGCTCGAAGATCACGTCTATGTTGCGGACGTGATGCTGATAGTCGAAGATCCCATCAAGCTCCGCATTGGTCATGGTGCCGGCGATCCGAGGATCGAGTCCTAGCACAGTTCGGAAGTCCTCACCTGCCCAGGCCTTGGCGCCATTCTCCTGAACGACGACATAAGCATCATCCTTTTCCATGCCATGATCCACTAATGTGAGCATGACTTTCTCGCTGAAGACGAGACCTCCCATCTTCTCGAGGTTTCGGATCATGTTGTCCTTGTTGACTTCGAGGCGACCCATTAGCTTAGTCAATGACTGAGACATGAAGTCGACCAAAAGACAACTGTCGGGGATGATGACTCTTTCCGTCGAGGAGTTCGTGTTGTCCCGCTCATGCCAGGAGACGATATCCTCCATCGCAGGGAAAGCATTCGCCCGCACCACCCTTGATAATCCACAGATCGTCTCGAATCGCCACGGATTGCGCTTGTGCGGCATCGCCGACGATCCTCGCTGGCCGGGAAGAAACATCTCCTGGACTTCAAGAATCTCGGTTCGCTGGAGGTTGCGCATTTCGGTCGCGTAGTTATCGAGCGAGGACGCACAGATTCCGAGAGTAGTCATGAACTGAGCATGACGGTCGCGCTGGACGATCTGAGTCGAGACCGGCGCCGGCTTGAGACCAAGCAAGTCACAGACATACTGCTCGATCCTGGGATCGATGTTGGCATAAATGCCGACAGCGCCAGAGATCTTGCCATAGCTTATGTCCTCACGTGCCTGTTCCGTGCGAGCGATGTCCCGCTGTATCTGGGAGTACCAGACTGCCATCTTGAAACCGAAGGTGATCGGCTCGGCATGGACACCATGCGTCCGGCCAATCATCAGCGTAAGCTTATGCTCGATTGCAAGCTTACGGATGACTTCCAGCAGGGCCTCAAGGTCTGCAGTGATCAGATCGGCAGACTGTTTGAGCCGAAGAGCCATCGCAGTGTCCTCGATGTCATAGCTGGTTACGCCATAGTGGAGATACTTGCCCTCGTCGCCGAGGTTCTCCATGACTGCCTTGGTAAACGCGATGAGGTCATGATGTGTAACCGCTTCGATCTCTTCGATCCGCTCAACTGTAAACTTAGCGCTCGATTTGATCTTGCTGGTCGTGCCCACGGGGATGTAACCGTATTTCTCCTGGGCTTCACAGACAGCGACCTCGACAAGGAGCCAACATGCGAACTTATTTTGCTCCTCCCAGATCGCCTTCATTTCCTTAAGACAGTATCGTTTATCCAATCCTTTTTTCACCTCCTTCGGTGACAGCGTTCCGGGGTAATTATAATAGCTAGAGGGCAAAATGTCCACCCTTGAGCTTGTTTTATTAAAAAATAGTATAACTTATTCAACGGCTCACTGCGTTGAGGCGTTTTGGGAGGAGCAGAATAATCTTGCAAGGGGTTATTTTCGAGATTTGGCGCGGGCAGATTGAGTGAGATGCTTTTTACGAAGTCGCAAAGATTTGGGAGTAGCTTCAAGAAGTTCGTCGTCTTCCAGAAAGTCGAGGCATTGTTCCAAACTTAATATAGTAGGCGGAGTAAGAATCGTTGCGATATCCGAGCTGGCGGCACGGACATTGGTCTGCTTTTTTTGTTTAGTGACATTTATTTCAATATCGCTCTCACGGTTATTGAGGCCAACTATCATGCCTTCATAAACTTCGGTTGAAGGCGGTATGAAAGTAATGCCGCGGCCTTGAGCAATGTCCAATCCATAAGTTACCGCTTTTCCGGTTTGAGAACTAATTAGGGCGCCGCTTCGAAGTTTGGGAATTGGAGAGCCAACAGGCTCAAAACGCATAAAAAGCGAGTTCATAACGGCAGTGCCACGAGATAGAGTCAGAAGTTGATTTCTAAGTCCAAGGGAGCCGCGAGTGGCAATTTCAAAAACCAGGCGAGTTGTACTGTCGTTATTTTCTTCTTGATGCAAAAGCATACCTTTACGACGGCCGACTTCACTTGTGACTGAGCCGACATGGTCGGTGGCAACATCTATGGTTAATTCTTCCACCGGTTCGACGGTAATTCCATCAATGACTTTGGTGATAACTTGCGGTTTTCCGACTTGCATTTCAAAACCCTCTCGGCGGAGGTTTTCTATGAAAACAGAGAGGTGAAGTTCACCGCGACCGGACAGAATGAATTCTCCACCATCCCCTATTTCCAAGCGCATTGAAACATTGGTTTCCAGTTCTTTATAGATACGTTCGAGCAATTGTCGGCTGGTAACAAAAGTACCTTCGCGTCCGGCAAATGGTGAAGTATTGGCACTAATTGATATTTTCAAAGTCGGCTCTTCGATTTCAATAATTGGAAGAGCTTCGGGATTTATCGCATCAGCGATGGTTTCGCCGATTTCGGCATTTTTTAATCCCGTCAAGGCAACGATGTCACCGGCTTCGGCTTGAGATACTTCCAATCTTTTTAAGCCCTGGCTGACATATACTTTATCAATATTGGCTGAAACGCGAGTACCGTCTTTTTTCATAATAGCCACGGAGAGTCCTGGTTTGGCAATACCCCTTTTGATGCGGCCAATAATATATTTACCTTGATAATTGTCTCTATCTAGAGAGGTGACAAGCATTTGGAAAGGTTTGGTGTTGTCAGCTTCGGGAGCAGGGACATATTCAATTATTGCATCAAAGATCGGTGAGAGATCGGCCGGAGTGTTAAAATCAGCAGGTGGTTCGCTCCAGGCCTTGCCTTCACGACTAATAGCATAATAAATAGGGAAATCCAAGTGAGAATCATGTGTGGCTAAATCAAGGAAAAGATCATTGGTACGGCTGATGACTTCTTCAATTCGGGCGTCTCGTTTGTCTATTTTATTGATAACAACAATTAAGCGAAGACCGATATCCAGCGCTTTTTTGAGAACAAATTTGGTCTGGGGCATGGGACCTTCTTGAGCATCTACGACGAGAATTGCTCCGTCTGCCATATTTAAAGTGCGTTCAACCTCACCGGCAAAGTCGGCATGGCCGGGAGTATCAATAATATTAATCTTTGTATTATTATTTATAACTGCAGTATTTTTTGCCAAAATTGTGATGCCTCGCTCACGCTCTTGGTCGTTTGAGTCCATAATCAAAGTCTGCGACATGGCCGCTTCGTTGTCTCGAAAAGTATGCGATTGTTTTAGCAAACCATCAACTAAAGTAGTTTTCCCATGATCAACATGGGCGATGATGGCGACGTTTCTTATATTCATGGGTCATCCGCCTAACCTGTATATTTTACACGTTTTCTGGGCATTTGTCAATCTTATCGAGGGAGAGTGCGGGAAGAATTGAGTTAAGTTTCCATTCAAGCAAGCTAGTTTGTGGTTGGCCTTGAAGTGCCCGCAATCGGCAATCTTATATACCGAATTGTATGCGAGATTATAAACCTAAATTACCAAAACCAGCTATGTTCGAAAAGAAATTGCCAAAGCGTAGTTAGAGCAGATGGCTCTAGGCGCAGTGGAGTCCAATAAAGATTTTTAGTATCAGTAGAGAACTTTCTAAACGAGTATAGATACTATACCATCAATTCGGGCGTTTGTCAAGACTGTATCGAATGGACTGGATTGAATGGACTGGATGAGACGCTTATTTTTTGTGATTAGAATTTATTTTGTTACAATCCAAGCATGTCAATACATTCCACCCAATTAGAGATCCTAAATTACCTGCGCGCTTCATCAACAGGCTTTCACTATAGCGATATCAAACCGCCTGATTTGGAAAACGACCTGTATAACTACCATCTTCAACAGCTCGTAAAGAAAGGTTGTATAACCAAAATACAAGGTAAATATTTTTTGTGTGAATCAGGGAAGGAATTGCTATTAGAACTCCATCCAATCGATAGTAAGACTGCAAGCAGCCATAAATTTAAACTAGCAGTGATTACCATGATACTCAGTAAAACTGCCGGAAACGCGGAAATTTTATATCAAACCCGCACACGCCAGCCATTTATGGGACGTCAGGAGATTATCGGTGGTGGAATTAGGCGAGGCGAAAGCGTAGTTACAGCCGCCAAGAGGAGACTAAAAGAAGAGGCAGGATTAGAGGCAGATTTTAGAATTTTTGGATTGCTGAGAAAGATGCGTTTTTCGGATGACCATCGTTTATATAGCGATATTTTGTATCACGTTTGTTTGAGTACCGAATATCGAGGGATTTTAATTGGGGAAAATGAATTTGGCGAGAATTATTGGATGCCGCTCGATAATGCTATAAGAATTGAAATGACCGCTCCTTATGGAAGCAAAAAATTCGGTGAGATACTGAAGCAACTTCACGAAGTTGATGAAAAACTAATCTCATTATTTTATATAGAAGAACAATATACTCAAAATATTTACTAGCTAATTTGCCGAAGAAGCCTTCACTAGACATGTAGCTTAGAAAAATTTAGGATAGGATAGTAGTAAAGAGGCAATATGGCGAAATCAGTAATAAATGAGCATCAACCTTCCATAACCGAGTGGTTGGCAACGATCGGAAAGAAACAAGACTCAGACGAGTTGCGTAAAGAAGATAATACTAAAGCTCAAAGACTTGAACAGTTATATCAAATTATAAACCTGCCCTACGAACGGCCGGAAAAGTTATCTGCAACCGATCTGACAAACATGACGCCAGTTTTTGGAAAGATTCTCAAAACGAGGGGCGATGAGTTATGCGCTATTCGGTTGGTTCCTAAGAAGGATGGTCTGCCAAAATTGCGCGATCGAGGAATGACAATTAAGGAATGCTATAAGGGTTGGTATCTCAAACAAAAAATTAATGCAGAAGATTACTGGGCTTATATCTGTCCACATACGGATAAATTGCTTTGGTCGGCAATTTTTGTAATAAATAAAAAAGGAATTTTCGGAGAGATAATAAAAGGGCAACATTATCAATTAACACATGGTCGAACTTACAATACTTCGCTTTTTTTTAGTTTTGATTTTATGGACTGGGAATGGTCTTTTGACTATCCCGAAGCAAAAGATGTTGTTAATAAAATGATTAATATGATCCAAGTTAATAATAAGGTGGCACAAAAACAGATCAGAGAGCAGCTTGATGGCAGATTTGTAAATAATTATTTGGAGGGTTATTTTGAGACAGTAGTTTGGCCTGATGACAGAGTTTATTATATTGATTACAATCGTTTTTTGCCAAAATACTTGAACAATAATCCACGGATTTCCAGACTTCCCGAGGCAAATGATCGAAGCATAATTAGAGGAATTGCAACTACTTCGGGCACTTACAAAGGTAGTGTGGTTGTCGTCAAGCCGGACGATATTTTTAATATTAAATTTAATAACGGCGAAATTTTAGTTTGCGAAAATACAGATACGCGGTATTTGCCGCTCATGAAGATTGCCGGCGCAATTATTACTGATAAAGGTGGACTATTGAGCCATGCCGCAATTATTGCCCGCGAGCTAAAAAAACCATGCATTGTCGGAACTAAGAATGCTACAAGAATATTAAAAAATGGCGATCTAGTCGAAGTCAATGCGACAGAGGGCACGGTTAAAGTTTTACTCTGATTTATGCGCTTCAGTTTGCAAATACCAAAGACGAGCATAAACCTTATTTTGTTTGAGTAATTCTTGATGAGTCCCCTGCTCAACTATTTTGCCTTTTTGAATAACGAAAATAATGTCGCTCTTAACAATTGTCGAGAGCCGGTGGGCGATAGATATTGAAGTTCTGCCAATTGCAACTCGATCAATGGTCGCCAAAACCGCCTGCTCATTTACCGAGTCCAAACTACTAGTTGCTTCGTCGAAGACTAGTATTTTCGGGTTTCTAATAATTGCCCTGGCAATGGCAACTCTTTGGCGTTCACCGCCGCTAATTTTTATTCCACGCTCGCCAACCGGTGTTTCGTAGCCATTGGGCAAGCCGGTAATGAAATCGTGGATTTGAGCGATTTTTGCCGCTTCGATTACTTGGTCATCAGTAGCATCCATTTTGCCAAAACGAATATTTGCCGCAATGGTGTCATTGAAGAGAGCAGGGTCTTGAGGTACGACAGATACAAGATTACTCAAATTGTCTAGTGATAATTGCCTGACATCTATGCCGTCGATTTTTATGCTCCCCGAGCTGACATCATAGAGACGAAAAATGAGTTTGGCAATTGTCGATTTTCCAGCTCCGGAAGGACCAACAAATGCGGCTTTTAGGCCGGGTTTTACATTAAAATCCAAGTCTTTGATTATCGGGCGGGCGGGTTCGTAACTGAAGGAAACATGATCAAACTCAAGCGATCCGTGCCGTTTTTTAAGTGCAACCGGATGTTTTGGCTCGATGATAGTTACTGGTTCATCTAGGATTTTATCCATGGCCTGTAAATCGATAATGCTGTTTTTGAAACGCCCATACACAAACCCCAAAGTGGTTATGGGAATTGATAATTGGACAATATACGTGGAGAGTAATACAAGATCACCGACAGTGATTATGCCGGCAGTGGCTTGCCTGACCGCAATAATTAAGATCGATCCTAATCCAGTTAGTAAAATTATGCCCTGCAGAGCGTAAATCAAAGCAAAGAGGCGGTTGTTGCGAACCATTAAGCGGAACCATTCAAATTTAATTTTACTAAAACGTCCAAAGAGAATGTTTTGGTTATTAAAATACTTAACTGTTTCAATATTGGTTACAGAATCAACAAGTATTCCGCCAGCTTGATCATCTTGTTTGTTGCCTCTTTCGCGGTAGATATTCCTTTTTTCTGTGCCCCAGATTGTGAATATGGCATATACTACGACAGTAACAAAAGTGATCACTCCATATTGCCAAGTATATAGATTCAGAAGCAGTACTGTAACAAAAATCAGCTGAAGTATTGGAGGGATTAAAGAAGAAACCGAGAAATCGAGCATAAAACTGGTGGCTTGCGATCCACGGGTTATAGCGCGAGCTGATGCACCGGTTTTATTGTTGGCATGATAGGCAACCGGCAAAGCTAGGAGGCGCTTGAAAACATCTTTTTCAAAATCGCGCGGCACTCCCATGACGACAGGTGAAATAACATAGTCACGCAATAACTCAAATAATATATCAACCAAGCGGCTGGCAAAATAAAAGACCAGCAGAATAGCCACGCTGCCAAGCGCTTTGTGACTGACGAGAGCGTTTATAATGTTTCGCAAGAAAATCGGCTGGGCAAGAATTGCAATTTGACTGATTATAAGAAAAATGAGGGCAACAACAATCGGCGCCTTGTATGGCCGGAAATATTGCCAGAAATTGACAAGCGATTGACTTTTCTTTTTGTTTTTGTTCATTTGGTACTCTCGGTTATTTATTATACGTTATTTTTAGTAAAAGATAAACGGTTGAAAGATAATGTCCAAGTGGTACAATTAATATAATATAAATAATTTTCGGGAGGGAATAATGGAAAAAGAACATAAAAAACTTTTTAGTAAAGTAAGTTTAATAATTATTGGCATAGCGGTTTTGCTGATGGCCGGAAGCGTGGGATATTATCTTGGGTTAAGTAATATGCTCAACTTGGCCGGATTAGAAATTTCTTTAACAATGCAAACGAAGAGTATAAAAAAAGTATCTGACAATGCAGGTACAGCAACGCAGTCATCAAACACGACCGCTACTACACCAGCGACAACGACACCGGCTGCCGCCACTCCAACCACAACTTCCCCAACGGCGAGTTGGAAGACCTATAATAATACAAAATACAGTTATGGTTTCAAATATCCGGCTGATTATGTATTAACGAATAATTGTAAATCAACTTCATGCTTATCCGAACAGCAAGGCGGTGATTCAGTAGCTCTGATGGGAGACTTATCGGCAAAAGGATGGCCAAATATTGAGATCGCTCATTATGACACTGAATTTTACAATCCTCCAGTCGGGACAGATCTAATGAAATGGATTCCGCAGTACTTTCCTTCTTACACGGCTTACATGCCAAAGGAATGGACTTATATGACGCGCGATGACGGTCATCTGGTTGGGATAATCGATTTAACGGTTCCAAAATCTCCCCAAGCATATTCGTCAAGGCAAATATATTACATTTGGGATAATAAATTATTCTCGATTACCATGACGGATGTAGATAGTGCGGCTGCTGCAGAATTTTATAAAAACTGGTTTGGTACATTCAATGTGAATGGGGTGGATTAGGGCTCGACTGTTACTTAACCCAAATCCTCAATGCATTTGAGGGGCTAAAACCTTCATATTCAATTTGTACGTTTTTGTCGGCGGCTAAGAAAGTTGACTTGGTTCCATCAGTTATAATAGTATTAGTAGTTATTTTAAAGGTAAGAGCTTGTTGAGACGATGTTTCCAATATTACAACCTCAGATGATGAGGACGACAATGATTGAACGGTTCCAGATGCTTTAGCTGGCGCATAGCCAGTTTGTTTTTGATAATCAGTAGAATTCTGAATGTTGTAGGTGTTTGTAGTTGAGGCCTGAGTGGAATTATTGATCGATGGGGGAGCATCACTAGAATTCGCGTTAGCTGCACTTGCTTGTATATTTATTTTAAGCGAATCTACAATCCGGTTTATAATCGCTGGGTCAATTTCTATTTTAGAAGTAGGGATTACCTTGTCTCCCTGTACCGTAAATATATTTACACCATCGGATATGTAGTAGTAATGGGCTTTCGCTGAGCTAACAACCTCATACCCATTGCTGGTTTTGGATTCATTAGTATCATTACTTATATTATACTGGCTACCAGCAATATTCTTGCTTTGGGCATATGCAAGTAGGCTTACCCCTGTGGTCTTAGTTCCTTGATTAGCGATACCAATGTTGTAGTTAGTATTGCTTTTGCATGATTTAGTCCCCGTTTTACAAATATAAATGTCAGTAATTCCTGGCAACCTTTCCTCTACAACCCATCCTTTTGGATAGCTAAATTGTATTTTATTAGCCCTCGAGTTATAGGTCGTATAACTCGTAACTACTACTGGTGCTGAAATTGCATTTTTATTTACAGCAGATCTGACTATTATTAATACTATCGGCAAAGCGATAGCTATAGGGAAAAATAAAGTTAAGAACCACTTAAACCCTTTACTCCAGGAGGTTGCCATCCACATAAAAATTAGACCGATAGGAAAGACAAATATCAGCAATATTATCGCAATTGCTGTATGAAGTGCCTTATTACTGTTTTGGGACTGGTCTTGATTGACCGCTTGCTGTTGCTGTCCAGACTCATTTTGGTTTAAAATAGGTGATGGATTCTGATCCATTTTCCCTCCTTATTCATTACATCTATACTCTAACATGTTTGATCGAGCCATTCAATTATAACGCGAAAAGTCCGCCTGACGGCGGACTCATTAACCCCTTGCGGGGATTGATTTCTGTACGGCTCGTTAGCCGTCCAGTCCCAAGCGAATCGCTGGAAATTCACTTAGGCCTTGTAAGCATCGTAATAGGTGACCTGACGGTTACCTTACCTTTGGCTTCCGCCCGTATCACCTCGATGCCAGCTTGTGTATAATAGCATAAAAAATCCGATTTGTCAATACCGCCTGCTTGGTTTGTTAGCGCAATATAGTAATGTCCTATTAATGAGCAACATAGGAATGTCCTCTTTCTCCGGCTTTTAGGTTATGATGTTTAGTTAACTTAAATGGTGGGATGAAAGGTAAAGTGGAGACATTCAATATGAGCCGTAGGGAAATAGGACAGATTAATGTATTTGAGAAATTAAAGGAAAAACAAATGAAACAACATGAAGCCGCTAAGATATTAAATCTAAGTACCCGTCAGATAAGACGAAAATTAAAGAGCTATCGCCTATCCGGAGAAATAAGCCTGGTTAATAAAAGCCGGGGGAAACCAAGCAACCATCGTTTTGCCGATGAGTTCTGGACAGAAATAATTACCTTGGTCAAAGATAAATACGCCGACTTCGGGCCAACCTTTGCCTCGGAGAAATTGCAAGAAAACCACCATATACTGGTCAATCACGAATCTTTGAGATTAAAAATGATCAACGAATCACTATGGACATTTAAAAAAAGAAAAGCCCAAGCACGGCAAATGCGCGAGCGCAAGGAATGCTATGGCGAGCTAGTCCAGCTAGATGGCTCTGTTCATGCCTGGTTTGAAAACAAGGCGTCTAAATGCACCCTAATTGCCTTCATCGATGATGCCACCAGCCGGATAGTTTATCTGGAATTCACGACCGGGGAGACGACGGAAAATCTAATGAGAACAACTAGGACTTATCTAGAAACTCATGGTAAGCCGGCGGCCTTCTATATGGATCGTGGCGGAGTTTACAAAGTAAATCTCAATAACCCTAACGATGACAAATTAACCCAGTATGGCCGAGCACTAGAAGAGCTGGATATTGCTCCGATCTATGCCAGAAGCCCTCAGGCCAAAGGACGGGTAGAACGTCTCTTTGGCACTCTCCAGGATCGTCTGGTGAAAGAATTAAGACTTAAGGGTATCTCGTCAATTGAGGAGGCTAACAAGTACTTAAATGAACAATATATTGCCTTGCATAATGCCAGATTCGCCGAAGAGCCCCAAAGTAAAACTAATCTGCATCAAAGTATTGAAGGATACGATCTTAATAGTATTTTCTGCATCAAAGAGGAGCGGAAGATTAATCACGACTACACCACTGCCTACAAAACCAGATGGTTACAACTACTTCCAAAACAACCGACCATCCTCTATCCCAAAGAAACAGTTGAAGTCTGGCAACACCTAGACGGAACAATAACCATCCACCAAGGCAAGAGCACTCTGAACTTTAAAGAAATAGCCCAAAGACCGCAAAAACTAATAATTGTAAAAAGAAAGGAGAAAGAAAATCCGCAAATTCCCTGGACGCCGAAAGCAAATCATCCATGGAAAAAGTTTGTCATTGTGCACCAAAAAAGGGACATTTCTAAATTGCTAAAAGCGGACATTACTATATTGCGCTAACAGTCACTGAGGTAAAAAAATAAGTCCTCCGCCTTCCAGCTTCGGACTTTCTAAGACTTACGCGATATCCAGCCCCTCGGCGGCTTTCTGCCGCGCCTCGTTTGCCCGATGGACTCGCTGCGCCCGACCAGTACGATCAACAATCAGTTGCTCCAAAGCCTGCTTCTCGATAACCAACCTATTCAGTCGGCGAGTAGCCGCAACTGTGTCCTCCCAGCACTTCAGGAGTAGTGGATCGCTGTGTATCTCTGTCATAGTCAGATCGCAGAAATACCCCAGTGGGATATCGTACGGCAACTTATATCCAGCCTCCTGTTCAGTCAAAGCAGGGTAGATTCGGTAGAAGCAATGCGAATTCCCCTTTGCTTCCAGAACTCCTACGTCGGCGAAATACCGCAAAGTTGCCGCAGCGAAGTTCTCACTTACATTGCGATTTGCAGCTATCGCCCGATAGAGCTTACCTTGCGGATCAAACCATCCATTAGCATCCTTAGGTATGTCCCGTTCGAGATAGGAGAAGATCGTCGCCAGCCTTGGACTGATCTCATCGTATCCACCCCAACTACTGGTCGCGAAACAGTCTCCAAACGATTTGCCGCCGCCTCTCTCTATCTTGACCACCTTGGCCCTTGCCAACCTAAAGATCGTTGGCTCGACCATCCCCTTGATAAATACCCGATTACCGGGGAAGGCACTCAGAATAGATTCATCACTCGCTACTCGACTATCATGCAGCGGAGCAACTATACCCGAGCGGATAAGAGCGAACATCTTCCACTCTGGCCGATCGATTCCGAGAACTCGAGCTAGTTCATGGACCGTCGGAACATAGTCTTCATCGCCCGATTCGGCTCCATTACTGAGAGGATAGCGCTGTTCCGTTCCTACGCCGTTATCAAACTCCACGGCATAGCCCAGCATCCCCTCAAACAAAGTAGCCGTAGCAACCGGAAGCGTAATCTCCACAATCCCCTCATTTACACTTCCTACACCCTTGCCATTCTGCACACCCATCCTACTGGATCCTCCTTGCCCGAAACTGATTTACCCTTCGTGGGATTTGGGTATTGTACTGAATTTATACCACATTCAACCATATAAGTCAAGCTTGATAGCTTCCCACAAAGTAATAACAATATAAAAAAAGAGTTCTCATTATATATATCTTATGTTAAAATATTATTAGATAGTTTAACCATAGACGTACGAGAGGGGAGTATGTTGGATTATGAGTGGCACGATCTAGAAATAGACCAAATTTTTAATGTTCTTGAAACATCGCAAAATGGGCTTACTTCTAAGTCGGCGTCAGAGAATCTAAAAAAACACGGGGCCAATGAAATATCGAAAGCCCAACCCAAAACAAACACCCAGATATTACTGGAGCAGTTTGCCAACCCCCTTATATATATATTAATTATTGTCGCCCTTATTACTCTGGTCATCGGTCATTATGTTGATACTCTTGTTATTCTTTTCATTGTCATCTCCAACGGTCTCATTGGATATTTCCAAGAGATTAAAGCCTCAAAATCCCTTACTAAACTGGATACATTCCTTATAACAAACTGCAAAGTCCTGCGCGACAAAGAGCTCACCGAAATCCCTGCCACTAACTTAGCGTTGGGTGATATTGTAATAATAGAACCGGGCGCCAAGATCCCTGCAGATCTGCGTATCATAGAAAGCGTTGATCTTAGAATTGACGAATCTATTCTAACAGGTGAGTCAATCCCCCCGACAAAAAACACAAAAACTCTACCAAAAGATACCGTAATATCCGATCGCCGCAACATCGCCTATTCAGGAACATTTGTCGTTTCTGGCCGCGGCAGGGGAGTAGTTGTGGCAATTGGAGAAAATACCGAATTTGGTAAAATAGCTAAATCAATTCAACTAGCCGATCCACCAGAATCTCCACTGGAAAAAGAGCTGAAAGACCTCTCAAAACAACTAATCTACGTTATTCTCGCCACAATGGTCGTCCTCTTAATCATCGGTTTTTGGAGAAAATTAGATGCCGTGGATATGTTCCTCACTGCGATAAATTTAGCCGTTTCAGCAATCCCCGAAGGCCTACCGGCCGTCATGACAATCACTCTTGCCTTAGGCGTTCGAGCTATGGCGCAAAAAAAAGCTATTATTCGCTATCTACCAGCTGTCGAAACCTTAGGCGCCGTGACACTGGTAGCCACTGACAAAACCGGCACATTAACTAGAGGTGAGATGTCTATCGAAAAAATATTCATTCCCGATAGCCAGTACAATATAGAAGGAGATGGCTATACCCCAATCGGCAACATTGAACTCAATGGCGAAAAAATTAAACAAGACGAACATAAAGCTCTGGCAAAATTGCTAACTGCGGGCGTTTTATGCAATGATTCTAATTTAATTAAAGAGAAAGACGAATGGAAAATAATTGGTGATCCCACTGAAGGATCAATTACCGTCGCCGCTGCCAAAATGAATATAATCAAATCGGAAATCGAAGAAATATACCCAAGAATTGACGAAATACCATTTCACACCACTAAACGCTTTATGGCTACCCTACATAAATATCCTGGTGACGGCGATATTGTTGCAATAAAGGGGGCAGCTGAAAAAATTATTACCTTGTGTAGTTCGTATTACTGCAATAATAGGAAAATCAGTCTGCCGGCTAAAAATAAAAAAACAATCATGGGAAAAGCCCGCGAATTGTCCTCGCAAGGATACCGTGTTCTTATGCTCGCCGAAAAAAATATCGAGACTTCAGAGAAAGTATCTGAAAAGGACCTCATCGGAGCAACACTGCTCGGAATATGCGCAATGAAAGATTCACCTCGAAGAGAAGTGCCCTTGGCAATTCAACAAGCCCATCGTGCCGGAATTCGAGTTGCAATGGTAACTGGCGACCACGCCCTAACCGCCCAAAGCGTCGCATCCAATATCGATATTTCAAACGAACCGATTGTAGATAGTAGTAATTCGGTTATCACAGGTGATATCTTAGAAAAAATGTCAGTAGCTGAACTAAATAAGGTGACGAAGTATTGCAATGTCTATTCCAGAATCTCTCCACTGCAAAAATTACAATTAGTCAAACAATTTCAAAAACAAGGTCATATTGTAGCCGTCACCGGAGATGGCATTAATGACTCAGCCGCCCTCAAACAAGCTGATATAGGTATCGCAATGGGAAAAACAGGCACGGATGTTTCCCGTGAAGCCGCTAGTATGGTACTTGCCAATGATAATTTCGCAACCATCATAGCAGCTATCAGCGAAGGAAGGGCAATTTATAATAATATAAAAAGAGTTTTGCTATACCTTCTCTCTACTAATATAGGAGAAATTTTTGTCATCATGCTCCCTTTAATAATCGGCATAAGTCTACCCGGTAAGCCAGGCGAATACGTCTTACCAGTCTTACCTTTGCAAATTCTCTGGATAAATTTAATCACCGACGGTTTTGCCGTTATTCCGCTCGCCTTAGAACCCAAGCATGACAATATAATGAAATCTCCTCCGCGAAAACCAAACACACCAATACTAGATAACGTTATCCGCTGGCGAATCTTACTAGTATCTCTAACTATGGCGCTCGGCACTACATATCTATTTAATCGCGAACTCCATAACTCAGGGTACGAACAAGCCAGAACTGTCGCTTTCGTTACTATGATTTTATTCCAGCTCATCAATATGTTTAACTGCCGCTCTCTCACCCGATCAGTCATTGATACTAAAATTTTTCACAATGCTTATGTTGCCATATCTTTCTTCGCAGCATTTATCCTGACAATTTTCGCCGTTTATTCGCCATTTTTCCAGAAAATTTTCTACACGACTGCTCTAAGCCTGACTCAATGGATAAGTATTATTTTGGTTTCCTTAACAGTAATACTTGTAGTCGAAATCGAGAAGTACTTTCGTAATCGCAAAGAAAAATATAAAATATAAATAATTAAGGAGCTATATGAGCCCCAAGCAGAAAAAAATCCTACTGATCGTAGGCATTGCTGCAATGCTTATCGCCATCAGTATTCTTGCCTATCTAAGATATTACCCGTCTCAAAAACAAACCACCAAAAAAGAAACTCCCAAAAAAGAATCACCGGCTGCCGCAAAACCAGCGGAACCGCCTAAGCCGATTCTTGCCGAAGCTCCGCTCGATGGAACTATGGTAGATCCCTCAATAGCGAACCGGCATCCTCTTGCTATAATAATAGAAAATCACCCACAAGCCCGCCCCCAAACCGGATTAACCGATGCTTCTATCGTTTATGAAACATTAGTAGAGGGTGGTATAACTAGATTTATGGCAATATACGGACCGGTAATTCCTGCTAAAGTCGGGCCAGTCAGATCTGCCCGCACATATTATGTAGACTGGGCAGAGGAATATGATGCATTCTACGCTCACTGGGGCGGGGCAAACGATGCACTCCATAAAATCGCCAATAACTCCGTAAAAGATATTGATGCCATGAAAATCGGCCAGCCCTATTTTTGGAGGGATTCTAGCCGTTCAGCACCACATAACGGCTATACAACAACCGCTAAACTATATGAATATAGTGTCAAAAGGGGTTGGCCGCAAACCGGCAGTTTCACTGCCTACAAGTTTAAAGATGATGCGCCTGTTGCCGAAAGACCAGCTAGCGGAACTCTTTCAATAGATTTCTCCGGCAATTCAACATATGCCGTAAAATTCACCTACAATCCTTCAACAAACTCATTCTTGCGGTTCCAAGCCGGTTCTCCGCACAAAGACCGTGTATCAGGCGTTCAGATAGCCCCTAAAAACATCGTAGTCCAATATGTCAGCGAGATATACAAATCCGGCAAAAAAGATCACGATGCCCAAACTATCGGCTCCGGTAATGCCAAATCCTTTATAGACGGAAAAATGACGCTCACAACTTGGTCAAAATCTTCATCAAAATCTCGCACCGAATTTAAAGACAGCGCAGGCAACCTAATCACTTTCAACCGCGGGCAAACCTGGATAGCCGTCGTTCGACCAACAGCGCCAGTTACATTCACTCCATAGTAATTAGAGCTGTTACAAAAAACCGCCTCTCGGCGGTTTTTTGTTTTCCTATTAGTACCAATGACGGCTTAACCAGAAACCCCATGCCCTAGAAGGATTACCATACCTACCAGAGATATACCTTAAGCCCCATTCAATCTGTTGCTTAGGATCATTTCTAAAGTTAGCACCACCCTTGCTACAAGGCATAGCCTGAGGAATACCACATGCACCGGAATAACGGTTATAAGCCCTATAATTCCAGCCCGACTCTCTTGCCCACAATGCCTCAAGAGAAGACCAATGCCCCACACCAAACATCTCATCACTTCTCGCTCTAGCATATGCCTTAACATCAATATTAGAAGCTGGAGCCGATAACGCAGGTACAACGGCACGCTCACGAGCTACTTCAACCCTAGATATACTAACTTTCTTTACAGGCTGAGGAACCGGTATAGGTTCGATTTTAATATCAATCTGTTTTGCCGGCAAAGAGATAGGAATAACTTGTGTTTTATCGAAACGCAAGTTAGAAGCCCATATCTGACTTTCACCCCCGGCAACCTGCATACTGGAAGACATAGCTATAAATAGAGTGACATAACCAACCATTTTTATGGCTAATGAACTAGAAACAATTTTTTGAACATATTTTCTATTAACCTTTTTAATTCTCTTATTTGATGTTTTGTAGAAATTTTTCGTTACTTTAACAATACCTCTGTATTGTTTAATTATCGTCCCCTCAACCCTCCTTAAGAGTTGAGTTAACATAATAGTTAAAAGTCCTTTCAGTCCTCACGCAGCATGAGCTAAATAAAAAGCTCCTGCTATACACAAGAACAATGAGAATTATACCATAGCCAAGATAACCTGTCAATACCTCGAGGGTAAATCCATCAGGTATAATTTTGTAACTCCTATTAAATTCTCAACAAAATACATCAAAATTAACCCAATTGTGCTATAATCCAACCATATGAACAAATTTCAAGAAAATTCAAATAATACTAATACCCCCTTAGCTGAAAGGCTTCGCCCCACTACACTGGATGAAGTTGCCGGCCAAGAACATTTACTAGGCGAGGGTAAACCTCTGCGACATCTTATCGAATCGGGAGAAATATCTTCCTTAATCCTTTGGGGACCTCCTGGGTGCGGCAAGACAACTATTGCTCGCCTGATCGCAAATTATACAAAAAGCTACTATATAGAATTCTCCGCTGTCACCTCTGGTGTAGCGGAGGTTAGAAAAGTCATCGCCGAAGCCAAAGAACGTCTTGAAGATAAAAACCAAAAAACTATTCTTTTCATAGACGAAATTCATCGCTTCAACAAAGCCCAGCAAGACGCTTTTCTTCCGCATGTCGAAAAAGGCACGATTATTCTAATCGGCGCCACAACCGAAAACCCGGGATTTTCTATTAATGCTCCCTTAATCTCCCGTTCGAGAGTTTTCAATTTACACGAACTTACCCAAGAAAATATTTTATCAATCCTAAAAAAAGCCATTTTATCTTTTCCAAAAACTAAATTTGACCAAAAATCTCTTCAGTTCATTGCCAAATCCGCCAATGGCGATGCCCGAAGCGCTATCAATGCCGCCGAACTAGCCGCTCAATTGTCAAAAAATATTGATCTTGAAACTGCCGAGAAAGCCGTTCAGCGAAAAGCCATCTATTATGACAAAAAAGGGGATTGGCACTACGACACAATTTCCGCTTTCATCAAATCCATGCGCGGCGGCGACCCCGACGCTACTTTATATTGGTTAGCTCGCATGCTTAAAAGCGGAGAAGATCCGGTTTTTATCGCCCGGCGCATGGTTATTTTCGCCTCGGAAGACATTAACTTAGCCAATAACACCGCTTTGGTTTTGGCTACTGAAGCTATGACTGCCGTCAAAATGATCGGCATGCCGGAAGCTCAAATAATCCTCGCCCATGTTGCCGTCTATCTGGCCAAATGTCCCAAGACTATCGCTACCTATGCCGCCTACATGGAAGCATCCCGCGATATCGAAATCGAACACATCCCTCCCGTTCCTCTACATTTAAGAAATGCTTCCAATAAGGTCATGAAAGAAATCGGCGCCGGCAAAGGCCATATTCGATACCAATGGATTGACCCTGAAAAGCATAAAGACCAAATGTACCTCCCCGAAGAACTCCAAGACCGCCGCTACTTTAGGCCAGAAGAGTTCAAATAACAATCTCTTTATTACTTGACCAATCAACAATTAAATGACACAATAACCACAATCCAATCTGCCATCCAAAAGTGTTAGTACTAGACTAACCGCCTAAAGACCATTGGTCGGGCAATATATGGCAGGAGGTGGAACATTGAAAGAACGAGCCATAGACAAAGCTCGCGTGCTGCCGGACGCCATTGAGGTATCCTTCCAAGTCAAGTTCTGCGAATACCATGTTGGTGGTGAGGACCTATACACGGGCATCACCGTCACTATCGCTCGCTACAAGACGAAGCACAATGTAGCCTTCATTGGGGCTTCTCTCATCTATCCCGATCAGCCAATGATCAAAGAAGTGCAGAGTGGGCTTGAGGCTCTCGTCTATCAGGCAGCCTGCACAAGCAGCGATCCCTGGGAAGGTATTGCCACGCCCTTCACCGATCGAGGCATAGGACTTCTCCCTGGTCCCCGAACTCCCGTTATCATAGATACCAACGACATACCCGTAAAGTGGAGTTCCATCGGCGACTGGCGAGCCTATCAATATAGTTTCGGTGGGGTGGCACACCACATCAGGTTAATCAACTGCGAATTCACCGAGTGGGTCGCCCGCGTGAAGGCGAATATGAATGAGAACCTAGACAAGCTGCCATATTTCTCTTACTTACCCGGTGGTTGGCATGTGAGCGATTGTAGGTGCATTATCTACTCAGGTTCAATGATGAAGCGCATCGAGGATCGCACCCGAACTATCCGAAATACACCCAAGGAATAACTCTCGACTCCCACGCCGCGCTCCGCGCGGCTTTTTTTAGTATCTTTTTCATATAGAATAAAGTCTAAGAATACTCTATAATAAAACCAAATAACCTTAAAGGAGCTCTCATGGCCGAAAAGAAAAAACTAGAACCAATAATTGAGGTTGATGGCAAAAAATATGAACGCATCCCAGTTGCCACCCACATGATTCATATAAAAGAACCTTATTTTCCTTTGCTTGAAAAGTATGTTCTGCCAAAAACTAAAAAAGGGGACTGGCTGGCTCTTTCTGAAAGAGTTATCGCCTATTCACAAGGCAGAGTTGTGCATGAATCAGTCGTTAAACCAAGCTGGTTAGCAAAAATAATCGTCAAAGGAGTCACAAAATTCCCAGATGATCTGGGTTTTTCCCACCCGCGTAAAATGCAGGTAGCCATTATGCAAGCAGGAACCGCCAGAATAATATTTGCTTCTATAGTTGGCGCTATCACTCGTCTCTTTGGTAGAAGAGGGGATTTCTACCGCATTGCCGGCAATAATATCGCCCAAATAGACGGCTTCAATCCGCCAACTATGGCGCCATATAATGAATTTGCCAAACTCGCACCCGAAGACCCCGATGGCTTTTGCCAACAAATCGAGGAAAAATACGGCCTTCCATCTATAATAGTAGACGCCAACAATATAGACTGCGAAGTTTTAGGTTTCAGTAAAGGATTCCCGATCACCAAAGAAATAGCTAGAAAAATACTTCTTGATAACCCGCTCGGACAAAGCAACGAATTAACTCCGATTGTTATTGTGAGAGAAGCAAAATAATGAATCCTCCAATATTAGTCACCTGCTATGTCGATCCCGATCTAGATGGAACCGCCTCAGTTATTGCTTACTCGGAATTTTTACAAAAAAATAACATTCATATTAAAGCAGGGATCATTGGCAATATCAACGAAGAATCAAAATATATATTTAATCTTATTAAACCCTAACGCCCACCTATAATACAAGAAACAAAAGCATTCAATGAAATTATCTTGGTAGACGCCAGCGATCTAGGTGGTCTCAAAGGAAATATACCCCCGGAAAGAGTTATTGAAATCATCGATCACAGAAAATTCAACGAAGCAGATAAATTCCCAAAAGCAAAAGTTCAAATCGAATACGTTGGCGCCGCAGCAACGCTAATCATAGAGAAATTTATCAATGCTAATATAGAGATATCCAAAAGCTCAGCGATTTTATTATACGGAGCTATAGTTTCAAATACTCTGAATTTCAAAGGAAACGTAACAGCAAAGCGTGACATAAAAGCTGCCAAATATCTTAATCAAATCGCACAATTACCAAAAGATTTCATAAAAACACTTTTCCTCGCAAAATCGGACCTTTCCGGTGAAAAATTAAAACAAAGAATAAAAGGTGAAACAGCACATTTTATAGTCAATGAAAATAGGATCAGCATTATTCAATTAGAAATAATCGGCGTTAATAAATTATTATCCGAACGTGGCAATGAAATTATTAAGATTCTCGAGCACATACAAACTGGTCTTAATTTGAAATATATTTTTTCTAATAATATTGACCTAGAAGAAGAGAAAACTTATTTTTTCACCAGCGACCCATTAACTAAACAAATACTAACAAAAATATTCAATGTGCAATTCCAAGGAAACACTGCCGTTTACCCTAAATTAATTTTGCGTAAAGAAATTATGGCGATTCTCAGCGATAAACTCGACAAACCATAACAAATCCTCTATAACAAACCTATGAGAGACAACAAATGGCTCGAAGATCGCCTTTATGAAATCTGGAAGAAACACTTCCAAGACATCGAAAAAATCAACCGGGTCTATATCCGTTTTGGTAGAGCCAACCGAAATCAACTTGGTTCAATAGTCGCCAAAGGACCAAAGCGACTTTTTAGAAAACCCGGCAGATTCCCCAAACCTTCTTGGTGGCTACCGGAATCATTCTCTATCATCACCATGAACAGTCTATTCAAAAATCCCCAAATACCCAACGAAGTAATTGATATCACTATCGCCCACGAACTTGTGCATTATGCCCATGGGTTCTCTTCGCCCCATCCGCAACTCTATAGATATCCCCATTCCGGCAGCATAGTCACAAAAGAACTCATCAAAAGGGGGCTCAAGGATCAGCTTAATGTCCACAAAAAATGGTTGAAAACTAACTGGAAAAACCTCCACTGTTAAAACTGGACAAACATCTGGAAATCTGCTAAACTATAGTAAACAAACCTACAATTGTAGGTATCTGAAAGGCAGGTGATTGTAGTGGAGGTCAAAAGAAAAGATAAAGAAGGATTCGAAGTCCTTCTTCGCCGTTTCTTCCGCGATGTTCAGCAAAGCGGAGTTTTAACTGAAATTAAAAAAAGAAGATATTTCACAAAAGATGCCTCTCGTGTAAAAAAACGAGAAACTGCTCGCCGCAAGGCAATTAGAAAGAAAATCAAACAAGGTTATTAATTTACCCTTCTATATTCTCGGAGGAAATTTTCGCAGTTAAAAAATTGAGGATCGAAAATAATTCCTAAGGAGTTACATGGACCTGCAAAATAAAATTGATAGCGATCTCATTCAAGCTCAAAAAGAAAAAAATGAGCAAGTCCGAGATACTCTTAGGTATTTAAAATCCGCATTCAAAAACGCCTCTATACAAAAACAAGCTGAACTAACCGAACAAGAAATTGTTTCGGTAATACAAAAAGAAATTAGGCAAAGAAAAGATGCCGTCCTACAATACCGCTCAACTCGCCCCGAACTAGCCGCTAAAGAAGAACAAGAGATATCTATTATCGAAGTCTATCTGCCCGCACAACTTACAGACGACCAGTTAAAAGAAATTATAGACCAAGCTATTAAAAATACCGGCGCCACAGAGATGAAAGATATGGGTAAGATAATGAGCCAAGTTATGCCCCAAGTTCAAGGTAAAGCGGACGGATCCCGAGTCTCTAAGCTAACTAAGGAGCTTTTGAGTCATGAATAAAACTCTGCGTTATGGGCTAATCTTAACAGCTATAATCACAGGTATTAATCTCGTCTTTTACTCTATTGCTTTTGCAATAAATCTATTTCTAGTTGAAAACATAACAACAAGAATTATTTTAATTGTTTTCCCCGCCATTTTATCCGGAGGACTAATTGCTTACTTTATCGTCTCCTCATCACCGATCTTCCGCGAGTATCTCACAACATTCCGCCGCCTTCTTCGATTGGAAAGCTTAAGCCATCCACTTATGGTTCGCTTTTCTCACGAAGCACCCGGCACTTATCATCACACTTTAACGGTCGCCAATATTTCTTCTCGCGCCGCCAAGACAATTAATGCCGATTCCCTTCTTACGCGAGTTGGAGCATATTACCACGACATAGGAAAAATTGTCCAGCCTGATTTTTTTGTCGAAAACCAATCTTCTTCCCAAAATATCCATGATCAGATTGAAAACCCCGAGGAAAGCGCCCAAATAATTATCAATCATGTTACAAATGGCGTCGAGATCGCCAAAGAAAACCATCTACCCCAAGAAGTCATTAACTTCATCCAACAACACCATGGGACCTCAACGGTATCTTATTTTTACGAAAAGAGTAAGCAAGACAGTCAAAAGACCAAAAAAGCCGATTTCAAATATCCAGGACCCAAACCTCAGTCTGCAGAAATAGCTATCGTCATGTTAGCAGACACTTTAGAAGCAGCAGTCCGCTCGGAATCTGATCCGACCCTCACCGATATACGAGAAATCGTCAACCAAGCTATTGAGCAAAAAACTAATGAAGGCCAACTAGATAACGCCGCCCTATCTGCGAAACAAATCTCTAAACTTCGCCGCTCATTCATTGAGAGTTTAAATGCTATATTTCATCAGCGAATCCAGTACCCCAAAGAAAATACTAAATAATTCTATGAACCTCAAAGTAATTATTAATATTAGTAATTTGACGAAATACAAGATCGTCAAGGCTGTTTTTACAAAAACCGCCCAATCTATCTTGCAAGATACAAAGTTAAGCGGTATAGTGGAGCTAGACCTAATTTTTTGCGGTAGTATATTTATGCGTAGATTAAATAATAAATATCGCAGTATTGATAGTGTAACTGATGTTCTAAGTTTTCCCCTTAGTCAGATAGAAAAAGGTCGTAAGACTCGCAAAACCTTTCCTTCGCCTACCGATATACCTCTACTTCTGGGAGATATAGCTATCTGCTATCCTGCCGCAATACGACAAGCGAAAGAAAACAACATTACCATCAACAAAGAAATTAACAATTTATTTCAGCACGGACTAAGACACTTGGTAGGTTTCCATCATAAGTAATTTAAAATTCTAAATACAAATTTCTAAACCCTAAAATTCGTTTTGAGTTTAGGATTTCGGATTTAGAATTTCTCTGGAGGGATATTTATGCAAAAATTACAAGTAACCGTAGGGCTCGACATCGGCACAACCAAAGTTGCAGTTTGCGCTGGCACAATTCAAGAAGGAATAATCAATATTATCGGCTTTGGCAGCTCGCCCGCCAGTGGAGTACGTAAAGGCATCATTATTGACATCGAAGAGACAGTTAGTGCGGTCACCGCCGCCCTAGAAGAAGCCGAAAGAATGAGCGGCTCTCCTATTACCGACGCTTTCGTCGGTATCTCAAACCCGCAAATCACCTGCACTATATCCAAAGGTGTCATAGCAATTTCCCGTGCCGATGGCGAAATAACCGAAACGGACGTTCAGCGTGTTATTGAAGCAGCCCGAGCTATCGCTCTACCCCCAAATTATCAAATAATTGATGTTATCCCTCGTTCGTTTATCATAGATGGGCAAACAGACATCAATGACCCGATCGGCATGACTGGCATACGCCTTGAAGTAGAAGCCCATGTCATAGGAGCATCTATCCCCGCTATTAAAACATTATCCAAATGTATTGAGCAATCCAGTCTTGGCATTTCCGATCTGACTTTTTCGCCCCTAGCAAGCTCTTACGCCATTTTAACTAAAAAACAAAAAGAAGCCGGAGTCGCCCTGGTTGACATCGGAGCCTCCACTACCAGCGTAGCTATCTTCGAAGACGGCGATCTTCTCTATGCGGGAATACTTAGTATTGGCAGTCTTCACATCACTAATGATATTGCTATCGGCTTACGTACCAGCTTGGATGTCGCCGAGAAGATAAAAATCAAATACGGCAGTGCTACACCAACTAAATTTAAAGAAACCGAAATGGTTGATCTTAAAGACTTTGACTCTTCAGAAGAAGAAAAAATATCAAAAAAATATATTGCCGAGATTGTTGAGGCACGCTTGAGTGAAATCTTTGCTATGGTACGTTCCGAGTTAAAAAAAGTCGGCAAAGACGGCATGCTGCCTGCCGGCATTGTCTTTACCGGTGGGGGCAGTAAAATCCAAGGGCTCCTTGAAGCCGCCAAGGAAGAATTAAGATTGCCGGCACAAATTGGCTATCCTCACATGGAAATTTCCGGAATGATTGACAAGCTAGATAATCCCATGTATTCTACCAGTGTGGGTCTGATGTTATGGGGAATGAACCACTACAACGACCTAAGTCAATCCAAATTCGACATTGGAAAAATGGGAGGGGTATTCGATAAAGTGAAGGGAATATTCCGCCAATTTTCGGCGTAGAAATGAGGGTTAATGGAAAAAAGCGCGCAACTTGAAACATTCGCAACAATCAAAGTTTGTGGGGTTGGTGGCTCTGGAAATAATGCCCTGAACCGAATGATCGCCGCCAAAGTCAAAGGTGTAGAATTTATCGCCATAAATAGCGATGCTCAAGCTCTTTTGCATAACGAAGCTCCAATAAAAGTCCAGATCGGCAAAGAAACCACACGCGGACTTGGCGCTGGAGCCGATATTGATAAAGGACGAAAAGCCATTGAAGAAGATAAGGACGAAGTTTATGAAGTCCTCAAGGGTGCGGACATGGTTTTTGTTACATGCGGCATGGGAGGTGGCACTGGTACCGGCGCCGCACCGGTTGTCGCTCAAATCGCCAGAGAACTCGGCTCTCTGACAGTCGGCGTTGTGACAAAACCTTTCAGCTTCGAAGGTTTACGCCGCAAAAAAGTCGCCGAACTTGGCATAGATGAACTAAAAGAAAAAGTTGACACCCTAATAGTTATCCCCAACGATCGTTTGCTCCAGGTCATAGATAAAAAGACATCACTTTCCGATGCCTTTAGCATTGTAGATGAAATTCTAAGGCAAGGCGTCCAAGGAATTTCAGATCTGATCACCCTGCATGGTGTAATTAATGTAGACTTTGCCGATGTCAGAACAATCATGTCCGAAGCCGGCTCTGCCCTTATGGGCATTGGCCGCGCCTCTGGAGATAATCGAGCCGTTGAAGCCGCTCGCGCCGCAATAGATAGCCCACTTCTGGAACTTTCCATTGATGGCGCCAAAGGCGTTTTGTTCAACGTTACTGGTGGTCCTGACATGGGAATGTATGAAGTTGATGAAGCAGCCAAAGCCATAACCGAAGCCGCTGATCCTGATGCTAATATCATATTCGGCGCCTTAATTGACGATGCAATGTCCGGCGAAATAAAAATCACCGTCATCGCTACCGGCTTTGAAGGCGAGGGAAAGAAGAAACCGGTCACACCTCCTCCAGTCCACAGCGAAGAACCGTCAGTCAGCAGCATGGGTATTCCGCGTTCTCCGTTTACAACCGGATTCAATCAACCTACCGAGCCCATGATAGATCTCAAACCGGAAGAGGACGAATCCGAGAGCAAAAAAGACGATGACAATGATGACCAACTAGACGTTCCCGCTTTCATCCGCCGAAAACTAAGATAAAATAATCTATGACTAAAAAACATCTTGAGAAAATCGTTTCCCTGCTATATGAGGCAGGAAGTTTACGTAAAATCTCTCGCGCCCACCGACAGTTTCTATTGACCAATGATCTCTCTGACAATACCGCCAGTCATTCCTACCGAACAACTATAATTGGCTATTTTTTGGCTCAACTAGAAAAAGCTGATGTAAATAAAGTTATTAAAATTTGTCTCTTTCATGATTTTGAAGAATCACGCTCGGGTGATCAAAACTGGCTAAATAAACGCTATATTAAAAAATTTGATGAAGATATTATTAACGACCAATTTAAATGTCCACCAGTATTTACAGAAATTATTAATAATATTTTTGAATACAGCCAGAGAATTACTCTGGAATCAAAAATCGCCAAAGACGCAGATATACTCGACGAATTACTTCTACTCAGAGAATATGAATTACAGGGCAATAAAGAAGCCTGCCGATGGCTAATCCACCAGGAAAAAGGACTAATTACCGTTTCTGCTAAAAAAATTGCCGAGGAAATAAAAACTCAAGACCCCCATAAATGGTGGTGGAGTCATTGGACCCCTCATTGTAGAAAAAATTAATCCATACCAAAAACCCGCTCCACTAGACAGAGAGCTGATTTTTGGTTGACTGAAAACCCCTAAAGTGCTACTATATCAACTATACAATGTCTATCGTCTTGATGGACTACTACTTCCGGGAGGCAATCCGACTTTGAATGATTTTGCATATACCATCAGTCCCAAAAAGCATATCTACCCCGAGAAGAATATGGGCATTCTGCCAATCTTCTGACTCTACTGCACCACGATACTCGGCATAGTCACGCTGACTATCATCCTCAACCACCACGCATCGCCCGCAGCTATAAAAGAAGCTGCCATACGGGCAGGAATTACCACCCTAATAACCGGAGCAGTAGCACTGGCTATCCACAATCGTTGCTACTGGCATAAGTGGCATCTTGCCTTCCGGGAGGATTTCTACTACACCCCTCTCGATCTGAGGGCAATCACTCGAACTGCTCGATACCTCCGCTGGGTCATCGGCCACGAGACAAACTTTGAAGAAGCAGCACTCACCATAGCCAGTATAACTAGGGACGGAGCCGACGATCAGTTTACCAACAAGGAGCTCGATACCATGATGGTTTACGAGCATTTCCTCTCGGGCGCTCCGCTTCCCAACAGACTAGACTAGCCATTCCAACGCCCCGACCTTTCCGAGAAAGAGCGGGGCTTTTTTCATACGATAAATTAACCATTCAGCACAACCAACTCAATATTCGGTATTTGTTTGGTTTTCCACAAACTCATAAAGTTATCCATACTTGATCCGCCAGCTGGCGGATTCGGTTTTTGTTCTGTATATTAATGACACTGTAAGAATTAACACCTTCTTAGCAAAAGTTGTCCCCAGCTTGACACACACTATATATAGACTCTATTGTGAGTAAGGCACACTAAATGTAGTACGCAGCTCTCAAAAACCAAGTCCGACCATATATAAAGATATAGCGATGTTAGTGCTTGGAGATTGAAAATTGCGACCGGAGGTCGCCCATGTACTGCCCCAGCTGTGAGAAGGACGAAACACAAGTCACTGATACCCGCGACGCCGGACGAGCAATTCGCCGCCGCCGCGAATGCCTTTCTTGCGGCTTTCGGTTCACGACCTTTGAGCGCATCGAGATTCGACGCTTTTCGGTCATCAAAAAGGATGGTCGCCGTGAAACATTTGACCGTAACAAAATACTAAACGGCATCAATAAAGCCTGCGAGAAAAGACCAATCTCAAAAGAAACCACCGAAAATATTACTCACATAATAGAAAAAGAATTATCCGAACAGCTTCAAAGCGAAATACCGTCAGTTCATATAGGCGAATTAGTAATGAAACAACTCAAAAAACTTGATCCGGTAGCATACATTCGCTTTGCATCAGTCTATCAATCGTTTGATAACCTGGGCGCGTACGAACAAGCCCTAAAGCAACTTAAAAAACCGAGAAAATAATTTAAAAAAACTTACAAGGAGGATAAATGCCCACAAAGAGCACAACTGATACTAAAGAAAAAATACAACCGGAAAATAACAACTTCAATCTTTTTAATAATAAAAAAGTAAATGGAAAACAAAAAGATAAATCCAATCCGCCGGCTGGCGGATGGCGGACCGATTATAGCAACAATGTTATATTTTCCGATAATGCCTTGAAGGTAATCAACAAACGATACGTAATCAAAGACGAGAACCTCAATCCGCTCGAATCTCCCAAAAATATGCTTGAGCGAGTCGCCAGTGTTACTGCTAAAGTAGATGCAAAATATGGCACCGACGCTCGGGGAGTCAAAAAATTGGAAAGAGAATTTTTCGAATTAATGGCTAAACTCGAATTCTTACCAAATAGCCCCACTTTCACTGGCGCCGGTACAAAACTTGGCCAGCTTTCTGCTTGCTTCGTTCTACCCGTTGAAGACGACATGGAAGAAATCCTTCGCACCCAAATGAACATGGGGATTATCCATAAATCAGGCGGGGGCACAGGTTTTAGTTTTTCCCGGCTTCGCCCCAAAAACGACATCGTCGGCTCAACTGGCGGCATTTCTTGCGGACCAATCGGTTTTATGCAAATGTTCAACGACACCACTGAGCAAATAAAACAAGGCGGTTCCCGACGCGGTGCCAATATGGGAATCTTACGCGTTGACCATCCGGATATAATTGAATTCATAAAATACAAATCCCAAGAGGGGACACTTGCCAACTTTAATATTTCAGTCGGTGTGACAAAAGAATTCATGAACGCCCTCAAAAACAATGAAGAGTATGAACTTATTAATCCCCGTAATCAAAAAACTGCCGGCAAATTGAAAGCCAAAGAAGTCTTCGATCTCATTACCGATTACGCCTGGAAAAACGGTGAACCCGGTTTAATTTTTCTCGACCATATTAATGAAGCTAATACCGTACCTCACCTTGGCGAAATCGAATCCACTAACCCTTGCGGTGAGCAACCCCTCCTGCCCTAC
The DNA here is from genome assembly GCA_030647355.1 of bacterium. Lineage (GTDB taxonomy): Bacteria > Patescibacteriota > UBA1384 > VFKW01 > VFKW01 > JAUSIS01. The sequence continues at coordinate 127,987 of JAUSIS010000006.1, read as the reverse complement.
GAATCCTGCAATCTCGGTGCTATTAATCTAGCCAAAATGGTAGGGGAGGATGAAAACGGAAAACCAATACTAGACGAAGAAAAATTACGCCGCACTATCTATAAGGTCGTCCACTTTTTAGATAATATTATTGATGCTAATAAATATCCCATTAAAGAAATCGAAGACCTAACCCTCAAAACCAGAAAGATAGGAATCACCATTATGGGATTTGCCGATCTACTCTACGCGCTTGGTATTGCCTACGATTCCAACGAGGGTATAAATATGGCAGAACATACGATGGGTATCGTCGAAGAGGAATCGCACAAAGTCTCCCAAGAATTAGCCAAAACTCGCGGAACATTCCCTGCATACAAAGGAAGTAAATGGGACAAACTCAACATAAAAATGCACAATGCCGCCACCACCTCCTGCAATCCTACCGGCACCTTAAGTATAATTGCTTCTTGCTCCTCCGGTATTGAACCATTTTTTGCCCTCGCCTATGTCAAAACAGTCATGGACGGCACCCCGCTTCCCGAGGTTAATCCGCATTTTCTAAAAATCGCTAAAGAGCGCGGCTTTTATTCCGAGGAGTTGATCAAAAAAGTGTTGAATAAAGGTACACTCAAAGACATCGAAGAGGTACCGGAAGATATCAAAAGAGTCTTTGTCGTTTCTCAAGATATTGCTCCCGAGTGGCATGTTAAAATGCAAGCCGCTTTCCAGCGCCATACCGATGCCGCCATTTCCAAAACTATTAACTTTCCCAACTCCGCCACACGTGAAGACGTGGCTAAGTCCTATCTGATGGCTTACGACCTTAACTGCAAAGGAATTACCATTTACCGAGACGGCAGTCGGGCTGTTCAAGTCCTTACAGTCGGAGATAAAAAAGCAGGCGATAAATCCAATCCGTCACCATCCGCTCAAATCGTCGAGGGATATATACAACCGCGCAAAAGACCGGAAGTTGTTCAGGGCTTCACCTATAAAATCAAAACAGGGTATGGTAGTCTCTATGTCACCATCAACGACGACGAAAACGGCAATCCTTTCGAAATTTTCGCTTCGATTGGTAAAACCGGCGGCTACTTCGCCGCTAAAGCTGAAGCAATTGGACGCTTAACTTCGCTCGCCCTAAGGTCGGATATCGATCCCCAAGAAATTATCGAACAACTTAAAGGCATCCGTGGCCCCTCACCGATTTGGGCAAGCGGCGGCTCAATGGTACTTTCCATGCCCGATGCTATCGGTCAGTTATTAGAAAAACACCTTAAAAGCAAAAACGCCCAGCTTACTCTAGATATTCAAGCCCCCGCTACAGAAGCAAAACCAGAAACTATAGTCGAGGCCAAGCAAGCTCCCGCCATCAACCATAAAAGCATGGCTGATTATGGTCATGCACCAGTCTGTCCAGAATGTGGCACTACTTTAGAAATGGGTGAAGGATGCTTAAAATGCCCCTCCTGCGGCTTTAGTAAGTGTGGATAATGAAACTAAAACAAGGACTAATTCAAATCTACACCGGTAACGGTAAAGGCAAAACCACCGCCGCTATTGGTTTAGCCAACCGAGCAATTGCTAGCAACCTAAATGTAGTAATTATCCAATTCCTCAAAGGAAACTACGACCAAAAAACTATTCACCAAAATCCAAAAATCCAATACAAACGCTTTGGACTCGATCACAAAAAATACGGCTGGTTGGAAAAAGACGTAAACGGCAAAACAAAAAATCCCTACTTAGACAAATTCAAAGAATGCTCTAAAAAGGGCTGGCAATACACTCAAAGGATTATTGAAGAAGAAAAACCCGATGTTTTAATTTTAGACGAATTGAATCCAGCTCTATATTTTGAACTATTAGATATTAAAGAAATTGTCAAAACTTTAAAAAACAAACCACCCAAAATGGAGATAGTCGTCACAGGACGCCAAGCACCCAGAGAGCTTATCAAGCTTGCGGATCTAGTCACCGAAATGAAGGAAACCAAACACCCTTACCAAAAGGGTATACAAGCCCGCAAAGGCATAGATTACTGAAGTAAAAAAATTAAAAAGTTTATCCACAATTGCTAAAAATTACTTATTTTGATTTAATAACAAAGTCGCAAAGAATTGGAGAATAAATGCCCAAACTACCATCCCGACTTAACGAAAAAACCCCAAATTACTATATAATTTACGGTCTTATCGCAATCGGCGTAGTCGCGCGCTTACTACCACATCCCGCTAATTTCGCGCCAATCAGCGCTTTGGCATTATTTTCCGGCGCCTATCTTTCCAGACGAAATGCCATCATCATCCCTCTTGCCGCCATGCTAATAAGTGACATTTTCCTCGGCTTCCATATTATTATGCCCTATGTTTATACTAGCTTTTTAATAGTTGCCCTATTGGGTGTTTATCTAAAAAATAATATTAAATTCCGAAACATTTTCGCTCTCTCTCTTTCTGGTTCATTAATCTTCTTCATCATCACTAATTTCGGCGTTTGGCTACAATCAGGCATGTATCCCCACACCCTCACCGGACTCGCATCGTGCTTCACCCTAGCTATTCCTTTTTATCGTAACACCCTTCTCGGCGATCTTGTTTACACCACTGCCTTCTTCGGCATTTATGCCTTTGTTGAAAATGTATTTTTCGCCAGGAAACCCAACATTTTACATATCAATAACGTAACCACCATTAATCATAGGAGGGACTTATGACGCCTAATGTCAAACTACTAGATTTCTTTGCCAGTTGGTGCGGACCATGCCGCATGATGAAACCCATCATTGAGGAAATTGAAGAAGAATATAAAGGAAAAATTGCCCTACACAAATATGACATTGATGAAAATCAAGAAGAAGCCAGTAAACACAATGTCATGAGCATCCCAACCATTTTGATCTTGAAAGATGATAAAGTGATTAATCAACTCGTTGGCGCCCAGCCAAAAGCCAATATCGTCGAAGCAATCAACGCCGCATTGTAATAAACCAAAAATAAGTATCCGAGAACCCTGCACTTGCAGGATTTTTGGATACAAAAAAAGAGCTACTCTCGAACTCATCTAATAAATAGGGTAGCCGGGGGCTCTCGTTGTAAAACGCGAGAGCTTGCCCGGCAGGGTAATCCTGTGCAGAGGATTCTCACCACCTCTGCGATCACCCACGAAAATGGATCCCTAGGGCGCGGCCCGTTTCATAACGACGGGCCGCGCCATCACCAGGTTCACTCGATCCCGAGTCAAGTATAAGTGCATCCGCACAATGTGGCTCACAGCGAGTGTCGATACTGCCATTACAGCAGTAAAGCATCGCCACCGGCTAAAGGAGCCTAAAGCTTGTTCTCCGAATCCAAGTGAAAAACGCGTTATTCTTTTCGCCCTGTTTGGTGCCCAAAAATCGCTTGCGCGATCCCGCTACCTGCTACAGTGGCTCGAGTAGTAGCGTCAACTCTTACTGAAACTCAGGGAATGGTTGTAAAGCATCCGACCCGTACCCTCCATGGTTCCAGTGAGTCCCTGATCCCAAGTCGCACTCCCGTTCAGGAACTGGTCTCACAGCCCATGCTGCACGTTCAGACCACGACATGACTAAGGGACTGGCTGGCCTAACTGCCCAGCGTCAACATCCCCTCACCGATTCTTCGGCGTAACGTCGGAAGCATTCACCGATTCCAGCCCTCCTTTGCTGTCCGCGTCCTCTAGGGACGTCAGAATGTGGAACTGGGGATAGTAATTGTGAAGGTGATTGCTACGCAAACCATCTGGAAAAACCATCCAAGGGCTTACATAGTAATCATTATGGTATTAATATACATTTATACTATATAATTGTCAAGACTGGGCATTAACGAAAAAGGTCAATAATAAATTTAATTTTGAGGTTTAGATGGCTTTTCCAGAAAATTTTCTTTTCGGCTCCGCCACTTCCGCCCACCAAATCGAAGGTGGCAATATAAATAGCGACTGGTATGCTTGGGAACAAATCCCGGGCCATATTCGAGGTGGCTCAACTTCGCTTATTGCCTGCGACAGCTGGAATAAATACAATGAAGACATTAAATTACTATTAAATACCAACCAAAACGCTTACCGCATGTCTATCGAATGGGCAAAAATTGAACCGGAAGAAGGCATGTTTAACAAAAAAGCAATAAATCACTGTCGTAAACAATTTGAACTACTCAAAAAAAATAATATTAAAATTATGGTGACTCTTTTTCATTTTACTCTGCCTCAATGGGTTGCAAAAAAAGACGGCTTTGCTAGCAAAGACAATATCAAATACTTCGTCCGCTTCTGCCAAAAAATGGCTGAAGAATATAAAGGATCAATAGATTTCTGGGCAACTCTAAACGAGCCAAACGTCTATGTACAAAAAGGATATATCGAAGGCAGTTGGTGCCCTGGTGAAAAAAATAAAATCAAAGCTTTGAAATCCTGGTCCAATTTCATCAAGGCCCACAACCTCGTTTACAACGCTATCAAATCAGTCTCGCCCCAAACGCCCATTGGACCCGTTGTCTCCACAATGGTTTTCAAACCGTACAAAAATAATATATTAGACAGATCATTATGTTATCTCGCTCGATTATTCTTCTACAATGCCATGCTGAAAAGAATGGCTAAAAAAAGCGACTTTATTGGACTCAATTACTATCTAAAAACCACCCTCCAAGCCAAGAATCCTATAGTTGTTAAGGATAATTCTGTCCAAAACGATTATGGCTGGCACGTTCATCCTGAAGGAATCTATGAAACCATCGAAGAATGCACAAAATGGGGCAAACCCATCTACATCACCGAGAATGGTCTTGCCGATGCCAAAGACAGACTTCGGCCGCAATTTCTTAAAGACACTTTCGACTGGCTGCAAAAAGCCATCGCTGATAATCTCCCAATTAAAGGTTACTTTCACTGGTCACTATTGGACAATTTCGAGTGGGCCTCCGGCTACACAATGAAATTCGGCCTCCACACAATCGACCGCAAACCCCGTCCCAGCGCCCAAATCTACGCCGAGCTGATTAAAAAGTCTTCAGGCAATTGAAAAAAGCTTCAATCTGAAGTATTATTAAAATAATTATTAAGTGAGGTTCTCATGAAAAGAACAATGATCGCCGAGACCACCAAAAATATTGGCAAAGAAGTAACAGTCAGCGGCTGGGTAAATAACAGACGCGATCACGGCAAAATTGTTTTTATCGATCTAAGAGATAGAAGTGGCGTCCTTCAAATTGTTATTGTTCCCGGCTCCAAAGCATACGAAAAAATAAAAGATCTTCGGCCTGAGTGGGTAGTTGAAATTACCGGCACCGTTAAAGCTCGGCCAGAAAAGCTAGTAAATCCCAATCTACCCACTGGCAAAGTCGAGATGGAAGCCGCCGAATTGGAGATCCTCAATACCTCTAAAACTCCTCCGTTTGAAATCGACAAAGACACCAAAGGAATTGACGAAGAATTAAGATTAAAATATCGCTATCTGGACCTGCGCACAGAACGCATGTCAAACAATATTACACTACGCCACAACGTCGTCAAATTCATCCGTGAATATTTATACAAAGAAGATTTTCGGGAAATCGAAACACCCTATCTAACAAAATCTACACCAGAAGGAGCCAGAGAATATATTGTTCCTGCCCGCCTTTATCCTGGTGAATTTTATGTCTTACCACAAAGCCCTCAACAATTCAAGCAACTGCTAATGGTCGGCGGCATAGAACGTTACTTTCAAATTGCCCGTTGTTTCCGAGACGAAGACCAGAGAGGGGACAGACAATCCGAATTCACCCAGCTAGACTTGGAAATGAGTTTTATAAAACAAGAAGGCATATTCGACCTGATTGAACCGATGATGATTGAGATGGTCAAGAAGTTATGCCCTGAAAAGAAAATCGCAAAAATTCCTTTCCCTCGCATTTCATACGCCGAATCAATGGAAAAATACAAAAATGATAAACCCGACTTGCGAAAAGATAAAGAAAATAAAGACGAACTAGCATTCTCATGGATAATTGATTTTCCACTTTTCAAATATTCCCAAACGGAAAAAAAGCTTGTCAGCTCTCATCATCCATTCACCATGCCAAAAGCGGAAGATATGGATAAACTTGAAAGCGATCCGACTAAAGTGAACGCTTATTGTTATGACTTAGTATTGAATGGCTACGAAATTGCCAGCGGCTCCATCAGAATTCACCAGCACGAATTACAAGACAAAATTTTCAAACTACTAGGGGTTTCTGACGAAGAAAAGAAGCGCCGCTTCGGCCACATGCTAGAAGCCTTTGAATATGGTGCACCACCTCATGGAGGTATTGCCCCCGGCATTGATCGCATCTGCGCAATTTTATCCGGCGAGGATGTAATTCGTGAAGTTATCGCTTTCCCCAAAAATGGCGACGCCAGAGATTTGATGATGGGCGCCCCTTCTCAAGTTTCCCAACAACAACTCAAAGATGTTCACATCCGCCTAAGCGAAGAAGCTAAGGGCAAAGAACTCAAACAAACCGATACCCAAGTAGGAGATTAATCTCTCAACTGATTAATAGTATTGACAAACACGCTCAACTAGAGTAAAATTTTAATATTGCGTCCGTTTTCTAGACGCTAGTCTAAACAGGGGGTAAGGATGATCAAAGAAGAAGGCAAGAGGCCCAAACCAGAGTTCGGTGATCCTTTGAATGAAGGCGAGAAGATCGCCCTGGGCTTGGTCCTGTCGGGACTAAGCGCCAAGGAAGCCGCTCAGGTTTCCTGCTACTCAAAACGCACTATTGATGGTTACATCGGTATTGCCTACACCAAGCTTGGAGTAAGTAGTAGAGTCCTGGCATATCGGAAGGCATGTGAAGACGGAGGACGACTGTGGTCTGAGCTTGAGGATATCGTGCGACCCCTCCTAGAGGAGCACGAGGCGAGAACGAAACGTGCGGAGACACTACCTCCTCTCGGCTCACTCGCAACCTCCAAGGTCGCCGCATAACATCCACATTCCCATTTTCCTGCACCAGGTTGGTATCAAAGCCCCTGGTGCGGGAGCACTTTCTTAAATTCTTACTTGGTTGCAACAGGTATTGACAAATTATGACTTATATGATATAATTTTATTACGATAATATCTTGTACCTTTTAATTATGCATACCGGGAGGCAGTACCCTGCCTCAGATATAGGTTTTCCCCTCCTTGCCTATACCTGAGCAGGATATTGTCTCCCGGTTTTGCTATGCACAAATTTTAACTATACATTTTGCATAATCCTCCACTATGAAATCTATTTACAGATTTCTGCAATCAGAATACTGTAAGAGATTGAATAGAAGGATGGACATATTCAAATTTTTCTTAGAATTTTGTATAGTCCCTCTTTTCTCATATGCGAAAGCTTGCTATAATGACTTCACGGAAGGAAATTATGGCAAACGAAATCAAATGCCCAAAATGCGGCAGCGAAGTTACTGTGGATGAAGCCATTGTTCAAAAAATGGTTAATCTTAAAGTCCAAAAATCACTAGAAGAGGAACGACCACGCTTACATACTGAACTCAAATCCGAAATGGAAAAAGAGCAATCGCAAACCCTCAAAACCATCCAAGAGAAATTAGAAGATTCCCGCAAAAAAGAACTCGACTCCATTAAAAAACAAACTGAGCTCGAAGATAAGTTAAAAATTCAAGAACTGGAAACTGCTCGTAAAATCCAAGAGGAACGCAAACTTATTTTGGAAAAAATGGAAAAAGACATCCAATTCAAATATGAAATTCAAATCCAAGAAATGCAAAAAAAGCTGGAAGATACTCAAAAAGCTGTTCGAGAAGCTGAGCGCAAAGCTCATCAGGGCTCAATGCAAACTCAAGGCGAAGTATTGGAACTCAACATAGAAGATACTCTTAAACAAAACTTCCCCTTAGACAAAATCGAACCTGTACCCAAAGGAATCAGCGGAGCTGATATTATTCAGATAGTCTATGGACCATCCAATCAACCAGCCGGAAAAATTGCTTGGGAAACCAAACGCACAAAAAACTGGACTGAAGAATGGGTACAAAAACTAAAGGACGACTCCCGCTCTATCCACGCCGACCTCTCAATTCTCCTGTCTGACACCCTCCCTAAAGAGATATCGAACTTCGGAAATTATAAAGGAATTTGGGTATGCAACTATTCGCTCCTCCTGGGAGTTGCTTCCATTATGCGCAGCCAATTAATTGCTGTATCGTCAGCCACCACCGCCGAAACTGGCAAAGATCAGAAAATGGAAGAAGTCTACAATTATCTGACCTCCAACAGTTTTGCCCAAAAAATACAAGCACTGGTTGAAACTTTTGACAACATGAAACAATGCCTGGATAGTGAGAAACGCGCAATGGTAAAGAACTGGGCACAGCGGGAAACACAAATCATGCGATTAGCAGAAAACACCGCTAAAATGTATGGCCAGATTCAAGGTATTGCCGGTGCCGCCTTGCCAACCATTAATTTACTAGAACTAGAATCCGCTAAAGAAGAAAGTACCGAAGTTCCTATCTAATCTCCCTAAAGATTATCCGTCCTATATATAAAAGCTTTGTAAGATCGAAAGGTCTGATTTGAGATTTTTCAATTAAAAAGCTACAATAAATCCAGAAATCACCCCAATTAAATAATTTCCAAAAAAATATATGAATAAATTTCAACAAGAATACGACAAATTAAACCCCCAACAAAAAGAAGCGGTAGACAATATCGAAGGCCCAGTTATGGTAATTGCCGGACCCGGCACCGGCAAAACGCAGATTCTCGCCATGCGAATCGCCAATATTTTAAGACAAACTCAAATCAATCCCTCGAACATTCTCTGCCTCACCTTCACAAATTCCGGTGTCCACGCCATGAAACAGCGTCTACTGGAAATTATCGGTCCTGCGTCCTACCAAGTTCACGTCCATACCTTCCATCAATTTTGCAATGAAATCATTGAATTATTTCCTGAAAAGTTCCTGATCGCCAATCAACTCAACCAACTCTCCGACCTAGAACAGATCCAACTGATACAAAAAATACTTATTAACAATAATTTCTCAAAAATTAAACCCTTCAAATCACCATATCATTATCAAAATTCCATCAGACATGCCATCAATACCTTAAAACAGGAAGATATCTCGCCAAAAGATTTTGAAAACCACATTAAAAACGAACTGGATGCCTTTTATAAAATTGAGGATCTATACCATAGAACTAAGCCAAGACAGACAAGCGCTAGCGCCGTCCCTCCTCTTCCGGAGGAAGGGGAGCGGATGAAATCAAAATATCGAGATCTAAAAGACCAGCTAGAAAAAAACGCCGAGCTTGGGAAAATATACCAAAAATACCAAGCATATATAACCGAAAAGGGCCTGTACGACTACGCCGATATGATACTATTTATCGTCAACGCTTTTCGCGAGGATAGCGAACTGCTGGCGCATTTTCAAGAAAAATTCCAATATATATTAGTAGACGAATACCAAGATACTAACTCTGCTCAAAATGAAATCATCGAACTGCTTGGCAATTTTTACGAAATTCCCAATATCTTCGCCGTCGGAGATGACGAACAATCAATCTACCGCTTTCAGGGCGCTTCGATGGAAAACATTCTCTTTTTCACCAAAAAATATCCCGATACAAAGATTGTGATTTTAGAACACAATTATCGCTCCGGTCAGAAAATTCTCGATGCTTCCCGCGCCTTAATAAAAAACAATCAAAATCAAATCTACAATCATTTTAATATCTCTAAAAACCTTAAAAGCCAGCTGAAAAATATCACGAGCGACATTCATCTTGGCGGATTCTCCAATGGCTCAATTGAAAATTTTTTTATTGCCAAAGAGATTCAAAAACTCATAAAGCAGGGGATGGCACCTTCTGAAATTGCCGTGTTATACAAAGAGCACCGTGACGCCGAAGAATTAATCGATTTTCTCTCCAAATTGGATATCCCATATAAACTAGAAATCGGCGACAACGTCATCGAGGACCCAGAAATTGGCAAAATCCTGAAATATATTCAAGCCCTCGAATTGAACGGACAGGAAAGTGAGATGCTTGTCGAAATTATGCATTATCCATTTCTTGGCATTTCTCCATTAGACATCTGGAAAGTCATCATCAAATCCCGCAAAGAAAAAACAGGAATTTTTAACATCATAACCCATCCAGAAAAATACAATCTTGAACTGGAAATACCCGAAGCTATTAAAGAATTTGTTTCCAATTTTCTTGAATGCCGGAAATTCGCTTACAGCAATAATTTTGCCACCTCCTTCGAATTTATCATCAACAAAACCGGCTACCTGCAATACCTTATTTCACTCAAAGACAATGTTCGCCACTTCAACCGCCTGCAGTCATTATTCGAATACATCAAACAGCTCAACGTCAAACAAAAGAATTTAAATTTAAAAACTTTCCTCGAACATATTGCTCTCCTACGAGAAAACAACCTACCAATCAAAGAACGCGAGCTAACCGCCGAATACGAAGGAGTGAACCTTATGACAGCCCACAAAGCCAAAGGTCTTGAATTCTCCTATGTTTTTATTATGAAAGCAACCGATAAGCACTGGGGCAACAAAACAAAAAAAGAGCTGATCAAGCTGCCGTCAACTTTAATAAAAATCACCCGAACCTCCAGCGAAGAAGGAGATGAAGAAGAGCGCCGCCTTTTTTATGTCGCACTCACCCGCACCAAGCGTTCTATCTATATCACTTATGCTCTTTCCTATGGCGAAGCGGAAAACCAAATGTTTACTATCCCATCAAAATTCATTGGAGAACTGCCGGAAAGATATCTCAAGAAAATTAACACTAAACCATTCGAAAAAAGTTTCGACGAGCGCCTCAAGCTAACCTTTGGCTCAAAGAAATGGGAGTATACCCAAGCCATGCATGACTTTCTTAAAAAACTAGTTGAAGATTTCAAATTAAATCCAACTGCACTCAACTCCTACTTGGACTGTCCTCAACAATTCTTGTACGACAATATTCTACGCGTTCCTAAAGCCAAAGACTTCTCCCAATGTTACGGCACTGCTATACACCGTGCTTTAGAACATTTCTTCCGTGACTACATCAAAACACTAGAGTTGCCACCCAAAGAAAACCTTCTGAAATGGTTAAAAGATAGCTTGCAATATGAAATTTGGGACGACAAAGACCAAGCTCGAGCCCTACAAAATGGTGCTGAAATTTTATCCAGCTATTACGATTTCTATACCCCGATATGGAAAAAACAGGGGAGACCACTTACCTGCGAAATGAATTTTTCATCCCGCAACATTCATTTTGGCGAGATTCCGATTACTGGTATTATAGACAAGATAGAACTAATGGATAAAAATGCTGGTCTAGTCCGCATCGTTGATTACAAAACCGCCGCTCCAAAATCACTAAATTTTCTGATGGGCAAAACAAAAGAGCAAGACACCAAATACCTATATCAGGCCTACTTTTACAAGCTTCTTGCAGAGTCTGATCCTTCTTTTCAATGGAAAATAGGGGAGATTGCATTCGATTTTGTCGCACCCGAAAAGGGAAAATTCAAACAAGTAACCATACCAGTTGAACAAAAAGACTACGACGAATTCAAAAAGATAGTAAAAGAAGTGTACAATAATATTACAAAACTAAACTTTCCCCATAATTCCCAAACTTGCAAAAAGCGAGAGGGGGATTGTCCTTACTATCCCATTTGCCACACCAACCAAAACGAACAACTAAGAGGAAAAAATGCCTGACGAATTAGAAAAAGAATTAGCAACAAGCGAGATCAACCCGCCATCCGAAAAAGATACGGAAGCTAAACTTGCAAATGTTACAAATCTCAAAGAGGCCTACGATAATTTTTGTGCCAAACACGGCTACCCTGTCCTCCAATTAATCGAATTTGACGCCAATGTTGAAGGGGAAATCAGCGACCATATCCGTCGTTTAGCGCAAATTAAAGTCGGTGAACTAATGATGGCTGAGGTGATTGGATATAACTTCGAACTAATAGATACCGCCGAAGGGGAAATATTAATGGGACGTATCGAGACAACAGACAGCGAAACAAACTCCACTATCATGTTTTTTCGCCACAATAAAGAAACTGGAAGATGGGAAATAGACCCCGACGCACCCCTCATTCCCAAAACTCAGGATCCTTTTCATTTCAAAATTGTTGAAAACGGCCAAGATGTCCATTACATCGGAGGCGTTCATGTTGAGCCAAGCGAGGAAGACCCCACCAAGGTCGATAAATACTGGACTGTCTTTTATAAATACGACAAAAATCTCACAGAACTATCAAACAATAAAGACGAAACCGCCACCGAACCCTTTACCAAAGGTCCTGAAAAAATGAAAGATATCCGTTTCATTCAATATCTAGACGGCAAAATTGGCATCTTCACCCGCCCATACGCCACCGAATTCGGCAAAGGACGAATCGGTTATATCGAAATTGATTCCATGGACGAATTCAGTCCGGAAATTTTAAGCAGCGCCCCTCTGGTCGGAGGACAAGAAGACTTCGACCCTCAGCATGAATGGCTCGGAGTTAATGATGTTCAGATTTTACCTGAACCCGACGGTCGCGTAGTGATCGTTGGTCATGTGGCACAAGATATCGAGAACGGCCAGATGGACTATCACGCTTTCGCCGCCACTTTTAACCGTGAGACACGAAGTCTTGAGAACATACAAATCATCGGCACAGCAGAAGATTTAATAGGCAAAATCACACCTAAGAAAAAAACTCTGCATAGTGTATTATTTCCTGGCAGCGTAGAATTAGTAGACAGAGGAAAAGTTGACGAAAATGGGTTTATCACTCTAAAGCTATGCGGTGGAGCTCAGGATAAAAGAGGCGTGGAAGTATTCGCTAAATACCAAATTAACAAACCAGCCGTTGAGGATGAAAAAACAAACTAACTATTTACAATAATGTTATAATAATAACATAGGAGGCAATATGCCAAACGAAGATCAAACCCAAGACAGGTGTGATTGCGGAATGCCCTTAAACGATAAAACCCGCTGCACCTGCGACTCGACTAAATGCATTCATTGCTGCGAATGTCCAGCAGAATGCGAATGTGACTGTAAATCGAAAGCTGAAGCAGATGATGAAGCCAACGATGACAGTGAAGAGGAAAAGGAAACCGAAGAACCGGAAGAATAAATCTAACCAATAAGCAAAAGCGGCGCCTACCTAGGCGCCGCTTTTGTAATACCCAACTCGTACCTTGACCTAAAGAATAAATAACATTACTATTGCCCTAAGCAAAGATTTGCAACTTCCATCTCAATTCACAGGGGGACTCACGTGCAAAGCCGAGATCAGAAATTCGCTGCTGATTTGACATTCTGGACCACCGTCGCCATTGGCACACTCGTATGCATTGGCACAATCCAAGCCCTCAACCTTCACAGGTTCTGGGCGGAAGTGGTTATGGGTATCATCGTGGGCATCGTCTGGATCATCCTTATCTGCCTCTCCTGCTACCCCGAATACTGCAAGAACTTGAAGATAGTGAGTTGGTTCCGTGATGGCGAGCCGGCGCCAACCATCTGCGCCACTATTGCTTGTTCGGCATTCTTCGCTATCGCGATAACCCTCTCCCTCACCCACAGTCTCTGGGCACAGATCCCAGTGACGCTAGTTGCCAGCTTCATACTAATACCGCTGGCCGATGTCCTAGTGGATCCCTAGACCTCAGGCATCCCTAAGGTAAAGTAGTAATCCGACATTTCACCATGCCCCTTCGGGGGCTTTTTTCATGCCACCATCCCGCATAAATAAAATCACATAGAGGATTGACAAATCCCATATTTTGTGCTAAAATACGCTTATATTAAAAACCCGATAAAGGCAAAGTCGTCGAAAGACGATGACGTTCCTCAGGGGACTCCGATCCGGACAAAATCCGACATCGGGGCAAAGCCACGGGCCTAATCCAGCTCTTTCGTTGAAAAAGCTTGGATGGCAGCCGGGTTGCCGGATGGTTCTCGCAAATACACCAGCTCCGGTTGGTGTATTTGTTTCAAAACCGATTGCGGCTAAGGATTTTTGACAAATCCAAATTGGGAGGATTCCCATGTCGCTTAAAATTGACAAGAAAGACACCAAGACCGCAAAAGACAGCAGGCTCAATGCCCTCGATCTCATCAAGGGCACTTCGCCCCGTTTCCACTCTTGGCTCATGGGCCTAGCAAAAGAATGCGCAATAGGTGCAAGCGGGATTAGCGATGGCTCGGGCGGCCAATATGAACACGACAGCTTCCTGCGTGTCGTCAACATGTTTGCCCTAGCCCTCTGGTCAGCAAATGGGGGCAGAATCCCGACCGTCGAGTGGGCGCAGTACGATACATATCTTGACCGCCTCTGCGATACAGAATTTCAGCGAAACATGCTCGCACGTTACATTGACTGGGAGCACTCGCCCGAGTTCTATGAAGAATTTGAAGCTCGGCTTGCCAATCTCTGCCTCCACACCCGCAACTCCGCTATCGCCGCTATGCGACTAATAATCGAAGCCTATGTTAATATCTGGGCAATCGATTAACCCCATAAGGGCTGGCACTGCCAGCCCTTATTTCATTAAATTATTTTCTGGTAAAACTCGGCATTTGCTAGGACACCTCTCGGGTGGTATAATATAAATATGAAAATGAATAAAGTAAATAATATTTTTACATTTATAGGCAAACTGCTACTAGGGATACTAATTTTTCTAACTACCACTATGGCAATCAGTATATTATTTGAGCAACGAATTGAGTATATATATTTAGCAGCCGGATCTCTCCTCGCAAGTTATCTCCTCTTTTGGAGTGTAAAGAGGAATAACCCGGGAGTTAAAGATTTAAAATTGTCTTGGTGGTATCCAATAGCAATTTTTCTCGCTGCCATCCTGGGAATAACTTTTATAGATACAAGAGGCTACCTTGCCTTCGAAGAATATTACTTCATTGGCGCCGTCTTGCTTGCATTTTCCGTAGGTCTTTCCGTCTCTATTTACCAATATTATCTATCTAATATAAGCAAAACAAGCATCCTTCAGCTCGCTATATTATCATTGACAATTTCCATTCTCTCGAAGACGACACTAGCAATAGACATAATAGCTTTTTTCATCATTTGCACAATTTGGATTTATTCAAGATTCTATCAAAAGCAGATTCCCGCCTTACTTAAAAGACTGCTAATATTTTTCTGGGTAGCTAATATCGCATACCTTTCATATTTAAGCTACAGCCTTTATAATCACTTCAATGTAATAGCCCGACCAGATAACTTATACAAAGAACTCTTCATTTATGGAATGGCCGCTTCTTATCTTTTATTCAATATATTTATTGCATTGAGGGTGACAAATATACTGTCTTTCTTAAACCTTCTTTGGCAACTTGTACCTAGTCGTCACTTCAATCCTATTCGAGCAATTAAACAATTCCGAACAGACATTGTGTATACTGGCCAGTGTATAGCAGATCCTGTCGATGAAGATAAAATAAAGATAATTACAGGTACTATTCTTATTATGGTAGTAATTCTACTATTAATTATATTCAACCAATTTAACAAACTATCCTATCTAATCATTATTAACGGCACACTCACCAGCTTGCCGATCCTTGATGACATCTTAGATCATTTCATTAAAAGAGTACCATCAAATAAGTTGTCCGCCGATAGCACTTCAAATATTTAAATCTCTCTATAACCATTTAATTCTGGGAATTATTTTGCTAAAATATAATACATGAAACCACAATACTGCTATTCAAACGGCAAAATCATCCCCGTTCATAATGCCCAAATATCAATTAATGATATCGGCTTGCTGCGCGGCTACGCCGTTTTTGATTTCCTGCGAAGCCACAACAGCAAACCATTGCTCTTGGACAAACATCTCAAACGCTTTGCCAATTCCGCAAAAAAATTAAACCTGAGAATCCCTCTCACCAACCACCAAATCGAAAGTTTAATATTAAAATTAATCCAAAAAAATAATCTTCCCGATGCTGGAATTCGACTCTTTCTTTCCGGGGGCGAAAGCCCGGACGGCACACACTTCGACAGCAAAACCCCCACCTTCTTCGTCACCGCCGCTTCACTGCCCATCCATGCTCCAGAAATCTATCAAAAAGGCGTCAAACTAATCACCCACGAGTACTTACGCACAAAGCCAGAAGCAAAATCCACTAACTATCTTACGATGCTAAGCCGCAAAAGTTGATAAAAAAGAAAAATGCCTATGACATTATTTATACTTGGCACGATAAAATTCTCGAAGGCACAACTTTCAATTTCTTTATTTTCCGAGGTAACGAATTAATAACTCCCAAAAAAGACATTCTTCAGGGCACGAGGCGAAATTTAATATTAAAGCTGGCACAAGATTTCAAAATCGCCGAGCGACCTGTGAATCTTATAGAATTAAAAGAAGCTACCGAAGCATTTATATCATCAACAACACGCGGTATTGTACCAGTGGTTTAAATTGATAATATTAAGATCGGTGATACTAAAATTGGCACCAACACCCGCTATTTAATGCAAAAATTATCAGACTTTATAAAATCGAGTCTACATTAGTTCTATTGATTCAATGCGTCATTTACTTTAAAATAAATACATAAGTAAACGGAGGTAAACATGAATGGATTCGTAGGAAATATCGAAGAGCTTTCCGAATCAAACGATAACTTTCGAAAAGTAATCTTCACTGCCCCGAATAGCCAATTGGTAGTAATGAGTCTCAAGCCCTCGGAGAATATTGGCATGGAAGTTCACCCCGATAACGATCAATTCATCAGAATCGAAGAAGGCACCGGCAAAGCCGTTTTAGATGGGGAAGAGTATGTTATAGATAGTGGCTGGGCAGTCGTCATTTCTGCCGGCACCGAGCACGACATAATAAACACCGATACAGAAAATCCCATGAAACTCTATACTATTTACTCTCCAGCTCACCATCCCGAAGGCACAATCCACGCCACCAAAGAAGACGCCATAGCCGCCGAAGCAGGAAAAGAAGAAGAGTAATAAAAAATACTAGAGCGTAGAAAAGGAGAGAAAAACTATGAATCACTCTTCAAAAATCGGCTTCAGCTTTGGCACAACTTCTGGAGTTATAACAACCCTCGGCTTGATTGTTGGTCTTACTGCCAGTAACGCATCGCAAGCTCTGATTATTGGAGGAATCTTAACCATCGCTTTTGCCGATGCCTTCTCCGATGCACTCGGCATCCATATCTCTGAAGAATCAGAAGACACCCACAATAAAAAGGAAATCTGGACTGCCACTTTTAGTACTTACTTTACTAAGCTAATTATCGCTCTTACGTTTTTAGTACCTGCGATATTTCTATCCACAACACCGGCACTGATCGCTAGTATTACTTGGGGTATGCTGTTATTAGCTCTGCTTAGCTACTTTGTCTCGCCGAAAGAAAAAAGAGCCCAATCGGTTCTCGGGCATTTACTCATCGGATTAGTTGTAATCATCGTCGGCTTCATCATCGGCCAATACATTCGAACTCTCATATAACACGTTCCTTTCTCCATCCCAAACACTAGAGTAAAGAAAAAGGAGAACTATGCCAGAAGATGAATACTCACTAAAGAATTTATTCGATCAAATGCCCAATCCCGACCAAGCAACACCAACTGAAAAAGATAAGAATTTCTATCTCAAACCTCCCAACCCCGCTTCCAATCTATTAAAGACTAAAAGGCAGCTTACTAGAATTCATAATCAAACCTACAACACAGCCGAACCTCTATGTGACGACGAGTTAGCTAGGGTTAAAGATGAGTATGGCAAACTCACCGCTGAATATCAGGAGACAGTCAGAAAAATTTTCGATGACTTAACCTCCAATAACCTTTCACCAACCGAATACATTGACGATATCAATAAAGACATTGAAGTAACCCAAGAATCGCTCGAAGCGACTCAGCGAGAAGCTGATGAACTGAAATTTGCAGCAACTGAAGGTCAAGTTGACACAAGAAAGCACGACCAATGGGAGCGGACACGCCTTAAAGTAATGGATTACCAAGACTTACTTGAAGGATTATCTTTACTTAGGGAAGAAATCAATCATCACAAAAGAGACTAATAAAAATAAAAAAAGAAATCTTATATGTGGCAACCATATAAGATTTGCTTTTCTCTGATTATCTTATATTCCGTACTCAGCCCAAGAGTACCACTTTTGTGCCTTGACAGCATTGCCCTGCTGTTTCTCAGAATCTATTTCCTTAACCCCAGAGGAGGTTTAGCCCGAGCTGGAAACTTTTGAGTCGAAAGAAAAAACACCTGGACTATGACTCAAAATAAGACGCTCCCATGCAAAACATCGAATTATCCTTTTGTTTCCCCGTTTCCCATTACTACCTATTTAGTTTTGCTTCAAGAAATTACGTGGGGCTAATTCAATGCTAGTCTTCCCACTAGACGTTGTCAATATTATAAAAAAAGACCCCCTAGTACGGGGGTTTAATGATGGTTGCTGCGTTTGCGGCTAACGCGTGATATTAGATAGACATTGCCGGACCGGCGTCCGAATTGAATTGCCTCTTCTTCTGTTTTGAACCACAAATCAATCTTCGCACCCTGAATCGCAAGACCAGTATCCAACGCCTGCCCATATCCGTAACCTCCGGATACGTAAAGGTGAGACCAGAGCTTGATAACCTTTGGGTCAACTGACACCGAACCTTTGCCAAGCTTAGTCTCGCAAGTACCCTTATCAGACATACCTGGAGTTTCTGACGAATAACCAGTCATCGTGACCGGAATCACCCGGTCAACTCGCCAGCCGGCCTTTGCCAGCTTTGCTCGTATTTGAGCATCCTCTGCCTTTGCCTTCTGACTGGCAGACATCTTGGCTGCCAAAACTTGATTGCCCCAACCGTTGCTACAAAGAAAAAACAGACAAACGAGCAAAGTAACTACTTTTCGAATTTTCTTGTACCTCCCTCACATATTTCGAAGCCATCAGCTATGTTAACATATATATACAAAAAAATCAACCATAAATCAGCAATTTTATTACCACACTTACTCTTGACAAACAGGCGCAAAAGTGCTAAAATAATCCTGTTAACAAGTCGATAAAGGCAAAGTCGTCGAAAGGCGATGACGTCCCATCACCCTTCTTCGGAAGGATAAGGGACTCCGATCCGGACAAAATCCGACATCGGGGCAAAACCACGGGCCTAATCCAGCCCTTTCATTGAAAGAGCTGGAATGGTCGCCGGGTTGCCGAACTTCAATACGTACTCACAAAGAAGCTTCGGAAGAAGTTTTTTTGATATCGGCATAATTCCTAGATTTGTTGACAAATATCTCTCTAGGAGGATCTCGTTTTGAGAAAGTCATTTTGGATTCTGGTAGTACTGGTTTCCACGCAACTTAACATCGCGGCATTCGCCGCCGACCGCAAGGTCGATCTAATACCCAGCGTATACAAGCTCACTTTTGAGGATGCTATACGACTGGTTAACTCCCAGCATTTGCTCATCAAATGCATCGGCGTCATCTCTCGCTACAACTCTAATGGCACCGGATATGGTGTCTCGGGGCAGGGAACATGGGACCGCTGGACTGGAAGTCGTTCGTTTCAGGTGTTCATGCCAATCACCGGCACAGTGATTTCCCAGTCTCACCATTATTCACTGAAATGGTATTCTTCGCTGACTGGTGAGACTGGTGTGGAAAATCGGTTCACAACCAACTCTCGAATCGGTCTCAATCACATCCATATCTCTATGTATGAGAAAGGGCACCCAACAGGAACCGGGAACTACTACCTCAAGATCGTGCCAAAAGTCACCAAAAAGCAAACTGAAGTGATCAAGCCGGTCGGCACGGTAAGTAGGATGATCAACATGTTTGCCAAGGGCGACTCCGCAGAAGCCCTATTCCAACTCGCCGACAGCGTCTCCATCGCCCAGGAAAGCAGTGCCAAAGTCGGAATTGAGGTCGTCGAGATTGGCGGCAGTGTTCAAACAGCCAGGGCCTCAACAACAACACGTTCGTTAAAGGTCGGGGTCAAAGACGACGGCCAATCCATCATGTTTCCGGCTTCCCAGAAAGTTCTTGTGATGACCATCACAGAAAAACTGATAGTCGGAACAAATGGGGAAGCTATCCGCAAAGTCTCCCTGGATAAAAGCGAAGAGGTCATGCTAACTATCCAGAAGATTCGACCGGACGCAAAAGGGAAATACAAATGGCAAAAAAAATAGTCAATCGCGCTATCGTCACGGTCATTGTTTTCCTCTTGACACTCGTCCTTCCCGTCATCCAGACAAGACCCAAGAAAATGACCGTTCAGCCAGTTCCGACAGAAGTCGGGACGATATTCGTCCGAACGAAGTAACTCAAAAAGGCCGGGTTCGCCCGGCCTCTTTTTATTCATAAAACCTAAAATTACCTCGCGTACAACCCAATCAGCGTCGCCCCATCTATTATATGTGTGTCCATTTCCAAATTAAGATCATCTGCGGTTGGATGATCTACACTTAGCAAAGAATCTAGCGCATAGAGCTTGAAAAAATACCTATGTACACCAAATGGAGGACAAGGTCCCATATAACCCTTTTGCTTGGTACTGGTTATTCCCAGCATCGCTCCCCCCGTAACACTATCCTCTACAATCTCTCGTGCTTGCGGATCAATATTATATAAAACCCAATGGACAAATGTACCATTAGGTGTATCGGGATCATCCATAATCAACACCAAACTCACCGTCACATTAGGAACATCCTCAATCTTTAGTGGCGGATTTATATTCTCCCCATCGCAAGTATATTTCGAGGGAATATTTTCTTGATTCGCAAAAACCGGACTTGTGATTTTCATACTTAAATCATACTCTCATAAAATAATTTGAAAATATCCATTATCACAAACACATTGAAGCTAATTACAGAAAGATTATTTAATGATAAACTAAAAGAAGTATGGAATTAGACGAAATCAAAATAATTTACGAAGATAATTGCCTGATGGTAGTTGATAAGCCAGCCGGTCTGGTCGTTCATAATCCGCCCGGAAGACACGACTTGAGCGTCGTGGATTTTATCTTTCGCCACATCCCCAACATAGCAACCCTAAAATGGCCGGATATGGTTCGCCCGGGAATAGTTCATCGCCTAGATAAGGACACATCTGGTCTATTAGTAATTGCCAAAACACCAGAAATTCTAGTAGAACTTCAGAGTCAATTTCAGAACCATTTAGTTAGAAAAGAATATATTGCTTTAGTGTATGGAGATATAAAACCAGAGCAGGGGACTATCACCGCCGAAATTGCCCGTCATGCATCCAAAGACAAACAGACCGCCGTACCTGAAGATATAAATGAAGACACTCTCGAAAAAATCGCCAAAGGCAAAATTCGTTCTGCCCAAACCGATTATGAGACCATCAAACATTTTTCCTATAAAAAACAACTACTCACTTTGGTCCTAGCCAAACCAAAAACCGGCCGTATGCACCAAATACGTATCCACCTGAAGCATTTAGGTTACCCAATAATAGGCGACCAGTTATATTCTTTTAAACCTTCTCACCGTATATCTAAAGAATTAGGTATCAGTCGCCAGTTTCTTCACGCCACAAAATTAACATTCAAACATCCCTACACCAGTAAAACACTAAATCTAGAATCTCCCTTACCACCAGAACTGCAAAATATCATTGACAAGCTTATTAAATATTAATACAATTGAGCTAAGGAGGAATCCGTGAAAAATAAAGAACTTTTAGTTATTAGTGGAATTATTATAGTCAGCATAGCCATACTTATTGGCTTATTTTTTTACCAAAAAGGACAAAAAACCACCATCGATAAGACTATGACAACCTCTGAAGGAATCAAAATCACCCTTCATGAAGCGTTATTTAGACCAAGTGACTCAAACTACGAGAGTATGATAATCAAAGCCGAGGTACAAAATACCAGAAATACCATGGCCTATCTTGCCAAACCACCAACACCTCCCATAGAACCCAGAACTTGCTATAACTATGACAACGATTATCAGCAATATAACAATAATATTAACATCAACGTTAATTCTCAAACCACCACTCCGCCTCCGGTAATTCCAGAAGTATGCTTAGCATATTACAAGGACAAAGACGAATACAACAATAAATTAAGCCGTTCAGAAGAGCTCTTTGACCAAGGAAAATTCAAACTATACACGCCAACAAGATCAATCGCCGAAATTGATTATGCCGAAATCGGTGGAAAACGGGATCTATCTAGCATACTTAACAACAGCTATTCGACCCTTCAAGCCAATGAAGCGATCGAAGGAGTCTTATCTTTTAAAATAATCGGTCAAAAAGAAGGTACCTATTTAGTAACCTATAGGGGTAATGAGCTAACCTTCGAAGTTAAATAGATATTAAAAAGGAGTAGAAATGGACAAATCAAATAGCACCGCCACCCGAACCCTGATATCAATTGCTATCTATATTTTAACAATCATAGTCTTGCAACAAATAATCAATGCCTTCTTTCCCGACGACAGTCTGACACGGAAGTTTGCTGAATTAATTCTCGATACCATGCTAATCATAGTCAGTTTAGTTGTTAAAAATACCGTCGTCGGTTATACCTTGCTAGCTGCCGGATTTACCCGCTACCTTTTCATCTTCTTCCAATCATGGGATGGCGGATCGGCTACGGCAAAGCCGGCAATATTCGGCTTCGTCGTCCTAGTGCTTATCATTGTAGCCGTAATTAAATTCGGTCATCTAAGCGAACAGCACCCAAAGGAGGTTTAAATGTTCACAAAAAGACTCATCCAAATAGCTATCAGTATCGGAGTTATTGCTTTCATATTAAGCATGAGCCGAGTATTTTTATCCCTAGATGAAAGACACGGATCCAGCGATTTTTACATTTATAATCTGAATCTCGCCGGTCCTCTCTCCGCCTTTTTATCGATAATTATTATTTCCACTCTCATAGTGATAATTGGCGCATATCTCAATAAAAGATATGACATAATCGGTATGCCGCTCATAATCAGTGGCATTTTCACCCTAACCTTAATCTCTATCATCAACTACATCGCCATGAGTTCCGGAACTCAAGACAATACTACATCTAACATCATTCTTCTGGTTATCTTTTCAATAGAATTAATCGGATTGATAGCTTTTGCCGAACTGAAACTTCCTAATATAATAAAAATCGAAAATCACAAGCCCGCCCCTCCTCTCGCTAACCCAGTTTCCGGTATAACTCAACCACCAACAGGCATCCAATAGTAAACTAACCATAAGAGCACGAATGATTGAACTAGAAATTGTCCAAAATATCAATCAATTAGGTCATGGCACATTTATTGATTCGCTAACAGTATTTATCAGTAAAACTTGGTTTGTTATAGCGCTGTGGCTGTTTTGTTGCATCCTCGCCATGCTCTTGGATAAAAAAAAAGGGGAATACGTTTTTCTAACTGTACTATTTGCCATAATTATTCATTTTGCAATTAGTGAAGGAATATTCAAACATCTACTGCCTGCCATATCAGACAGTTTCTTCCGTACTAGGCCATGGTTAACACCTGAAAGTTCCATTATTCCACTTGGTAAACATTATCTTGACTCTTCCTTTCCATCCAGCCATATGTCAAGCACTCTAGCCGCCTTAACCGCACTTACATACTACTACCGAAAAGCTATCCCACTTGCCATCATCATCGCCCTAATA
Organism: bacterium; assembly: GCA_030647355.1. GTDB lineage: Bacteria > Patescibacteriota > UBA1384 > VFKW01 > VFKW01 > JAUSIS01. The sequence continues at coordinate 104,244 of JAUSIS010000006.1, read as the reverse complement.
ATGGCCTTCGCCAGAATGCACAACGGTATGCATTTTCCGAGTGATGTCCTCGCCGGAATTATTCTCGGTATTATTTACGGCCTATTGGCAATAAAAATCGTCAATAAATATATCGTCCGTAAAACCACCTGACACTCTGTCAAAATAGAGTAATCCATGTTATAATTAAGCCATGAAACAAGGTCATATTTTTATAATTGCCGGTCCAAGCGGGGTAGGAAAAAACTCTGTTATAAAAGAGCTGGTAACAAAACACTCCGGGTTAGTTGAAGTTCTATCCTACACCACACGCCCGCAAAGACATGACGATTATGAGCACAAAAATAGAATAACCATCTCCCGCGCTAAATTTAATCAACTTATCAACAAGCGAGAGTTAGCTGATTGGGCTGAAATCCATGGTCAATTATATGGTAAAAAGAAGTTAGATCTAAAGAAAGCTTTACATAACGGAAAAAATGTCATTATTGAAATAGACGTCCAAGGACTCATCCCGTATAAAAAACAATTTCCCAATATAATTTCTTTCTTCCTAAAATACCATAGTATGACAGATATGCTGGTTCGACTCAAGCATACACACCCCGATATGAGCCAAGAAGAAATCAATCGGCGCATCCAAACCGCTAGGACCGAGATGAAATCCGCTCACTTATTTAACTACCAGATTATAACCATAAACGGTCAATCGCCTCATATCGTAGCCCTCGAGATAGAAAAAATAATAAAAGAAATCCTTGCTAAACAAACACTTTAACGGGTATAATAATATTTAGTTTACAACTGGAGGTTTAAATGCATGCAGTCATCATGGCAGGAGGATCCGGTACCCGGTTATGGCCAATGAGCCGAACCAATTTTCCTAAACAACTCCATCAACTAATGAGCGATAAATCGCTTATACAGGAAACGTTCGAACGCTTAAAAAGCTTTCTTCCGGTTGAAAACATTTATATCTCCACCGCCGAAAAATATCTCACCGAAACTCGAAGACATCTACCCGAACTACCTGAAGAAAATTACATAATCGAGCCAATAGCTAGAAATACCGGCCCCTCCTTGGCATATATCGCAGCTTTTTTTGCCGCCAAGGATCCTAAATCAATCGTCGGTACTTTTGCCTCGGATCACTCTATAGCCAAAATCGAAGAATTCAAAAAAGCGATAATAACCGCCGAAAAAGCAATCGAGTACTACCCGGATCATATAGTCACTATCGGACTCAACCCGACATCTCCCGATACCGGCCTGGGCTATATAAAGATGCACAATCTCAAAAAAACAATTGATGGTACTAAAATTTTTTCTGTGGAGAAATTTGTCGAAAAACCCGATCTCCCAACAGCAAAAAAATATGTTTCTTCCTGGGAATATCTATGGAACGCCAGTTATTTTATTTGGCAAGCCGATACTTTGCTCGATTTGTTTGATAAATACGCGCCCGAATTCAGAGATCCAATCAATAACATCCAACTGGCTCTCAAAAAAGGTAACCTCAAACAAATAATCGCCAAAGAATATGATAAAATGCCAGCTAAACCCTTTGATACAGTTATTATGGAAAAAGTTAAAAAAGTACTCGTTATTCCTGCTGATTTAGGTTGGAGCGATATTGGCAGTTGGGCATCGCTACACGATATACTTGCAACCAATACAGGAAGTAATATAATTACAAAAGGAAATCACATCGGTATAGATAATAAAAATTGCCTCATCTATGCCAAAGATAAATTAATCGCCACTGTCGGACTCGACGATGTTATTGTTGTGGACACCGATGACGTAATATTAATCTGTAAAAAAGAGCATGCGCACGACATCAAAAAACTGATTGACAAACTTAAAGAAGAGGGAAAACACCTCTACCTATAAATTAATTGGATATATAGGAGAAATATGCGAAGAAGAATCTGGATTACTTTTGCAATAATCATCGCCCTAGCTACGATTGCCATATTAATAGACTTACCGCAAGCTCCCAATTGGAAATTAGGCACTTTTCATAAAGAATTCAAAATTCATGAAGGTCTCGATTTAAAGGGCGGCACCCAACTAACCTATAAAGCAGATCTTAAAAGCTCCCGGAACAATTCAAAAGATATGGCAAACCTTAGAAATGTATTTGAACAACGCGTTAATGGGCTCGGCGTTGCCGAATCAAACATCCAAACCAGTGGAAAAGATAAAATTATTATCGAACTGCCGGGAATTAAAAACATTGAAGACGCGAAAAACAAAATCGGCGCTACTTATGAACTCTTATTTATGGAAGAAGCTCCAAATGGAACCGTTCTCAACGATTACTATACAAGTCAACCATATCCCGGTACTTGGACACCCACCAAGCTAACTGGTAGGCAGTTGAAAAGTGCCATGGTAAATATTGACCAACAATCTCTCAGTGCAGATCCTATTGTAAGCATGCGCTTCAACCGCGAGGGCACTACCTTATTTTCCGAAATCACTAAGAAAAATCTCAACAAGCGAGTTGCGATAGTCTTGGATGGCAAAATTGTCAGCGCTCCCACAGTTCAAAGCGAAATTACCAGCGGTGACGCCCAAATAACAGGGTTAGATAGCCAAGACGAAGCCCAAAAGCTTTCCAACCGGCTTAACGAAGGTATCCTGCCAGTTCCCGCCAAGCTAATCGGTCAAAATACTATTGGTCCAACATTAGGCAGCGAATCTGTCAAAAAGAGCCTGATAGCCGGCGCTATCGGCTTACTTCTTATTGCCATTTTCATGATCTCCTTCTACAAATTTCCCGGCCTCCTTGCTGTCATCGCCCTCACTTTCTATTCATTATTTGCCTTAGCTATTTTCAAATATATTCCAGTCACCCTGACACTAGCTGGAATAGCCGGCTTTATTCTCTCAATCGGTATGGCAGTTGATGCGAACATTCTCATATTTGAAAGAATGAAAGAAGAAATACACTCCGGCAAACCCATTAATAAATCCCTAGAAGAAGGGTTCAATCGCGCCTGGAACAGCGTTCGTGATTCCAATGCCTCATCATTAATTACTTGTTTTATTCTATATATCTTAACAACCGGATTTGTCCGAGGATTTGCTCTAACATTAGCTATTGGTATAGTCGTGTCGCTCTTTACCGCAATCACCGTCACACGAACTTTCCTACGCCTATTTACCAACACTAGATATGAAAAACTACTTAGCCGAATGTAATATTGTGCGACATATAGAGGAGAAAGATGGAATTTACAAAATATAACAAATTATGGTTCACGATTTCAGCTCTACTGATAATACCAGGTATTATCGCAATTTTCGTATGGGGATTAAATTTGGGAATTGATTTCAAGGGCGGAACAGTCACGGCAGTAAAATTTAATAAAACAGTAGGGAAGTCCCAAGTCGAAAATTCCCTCAAAAATCTGAAATTAGAAGATATAAATATCCAACCCGCAAAGAATAATCAGTACATAATCCGAACTGCTTCGACAAATGATAAATTAGATGAACAAATCTCTAGCTCTCTAAAAAAAGTAGGGGAGAATCAAGTGTTAAATTTCGAATCAATCGGACCAAGTATAAGTTCAGACTTAGCTAAAAAAGCTTTCGGATCCATCATATTGGCATCACTCGGTATTATTATCTACCTGGCTATCGCTTTTCGAAAAGTACCCAAACCAGCAAACTCCTGGCGCTTTGGACTATGTGCAGTTGCCGCTCTCATCCACGATTCACTTTTTGTTCTAGGCACCTATGCGATACTTGGTCACTACTTTGGATATGAAGTAAATAGCCTATTCGTAACCGCTCTCTTGACAATCATCGGCTTCTCGGTACATGACACTATCGTAGTATTTGATCGTATTCGAGAGAATCTTCGCCTATCCCCCTCCAATCCCTTTTCACATACAGCCAATAACAGCATCACCCAGACTCTGGCCAGATCGCTCAACACGTCCTTGACCGTTATAATAGTATTGCTTGCCATGTTCCTTTTGGGAGGCGAAACAATTAAACCATTCGTCCTAACTTTGTTACTTGGTATTATAATTGGGACATATTCATCAATATTCAACGCCACACCGCTACTAGTAATTTGGCAAAATGCTATTGATCGAAAAACCGATGCCGCTAAAGCCACTTAATTAAAAAATGAAAAATATCCGCTTACGCGCGCTGTCCGGATGATGAAAATATGGCAACTACCAGTAAAAACACGCTGCAGCCGATTCTACGGCTTTCTATCTGTTATTGCACAATAACTAAGCAATTGTTATATTAAAAGCAGTCTGGAATTATCTGCCGCGGGCAGAAAGGAGTAATATGTGGTATGGGTTAATTGGGCTTGCCATAGGTATCATCCTCGGGATTTATACCCCCTTAACTATTCCAATTGAATACGCCAGGTATACCGCTGTCGGAATTATGGGAATCCTTGACTCGGTTTTTGGCGCTATAAGAGGAGATCTACAAGGTCGCTACAATGCAACGGTCTTTGTTTCAGGTTTAATTACTAATATGTTCCTAGCTATAATTATTACATTCCTCGGTGATAGATTAGGAATTGACCTGTATCTTGCCATTATAGTTGCCTTTACTATAAGAATGCTAAACAATATTGGGATCATTAGGTATTTCTTTTTATCCCGATTTATGGGTAAAAAGGAAGTTGAAACGAGACTAAAAGCCAAAGCAGAACTCGAATAACTGACACATCATACCAGGGAACAGGGGAGAGCAAGCCCCCCAAGCTATTTACTATGTCCCAAAATTTATAGATGTCATTAGTAAACCAGAAGATAGAGTGATTCTCGTGATTTGAATTGTCGCACAATATATCTTTTGCGACATTATAGTAAGTTAGGTCTTTTGAATTATAGGAATTAACCAATACATAAATAGTTACTAAAATGTGCTTTTACACACTTCTCCGCCAACTTTCCCGTCAAAGCCCACCCCAAAACCAGTTGCGCACAATTCCCTATTTTTTCAAATAGGGGTCTCCCCGCCTAACGCTCCCCTACTTTTTTTTTAAAAAAAATTAACAGGTGAAAAAGCACACTTCTCTACCTAAAAAACTAACACAGAGGCTTTTAATACGTCGCACAATAATATATTAAATTGATGAGTATTATTTTAACCCTATTGCTTCCTACATAAATATACCCATAACTATTGACCTAATTGCCAATTTAGCTAATGCTTCTCAACTAATAGCTTAATATAATTAACCCTGTAATAAGTAATTGGAGGCATATATGAGACCTACTACATCTTCCAGGCAGACTCCATCCAAAGGCGGGATGACTGTCCAGGAAGCCGGTAAAAAAGGCGGCAACATTGTCAAGAAGAGATATGGCAAAGAATTCTACGAGGCAATCGGTAAAAAAGGCGGCAGTATACGTGCTAACGCCGAAGATATCCGTAGTGGCAAAGTTGGCCGCTTAGGCGGACAAAGAGTCAAAAAACTAATTGAGGCTGGAAAAAGAGCCCTCGGCGAAGAATAATTTAGTTATTCTTCAGGTCTACGGTCTCTCCTTCTTCGAGGATAGTCGTATGGTGCCCATGATGAGATCCTGTTTGAGGTAAATGGGTAGACTGCGTAGACTCTGGGGGCATATTAATACTATCTGGAGATATCTGAACTGGAGAAAGTTCACCCTGATTAGCTAATTGCTCTTGAGCAGATAATGCCTTCTTCTTTTCTTTATTTCTGTTTCTCTTCCTAGCCTTCTTGGCAATTTTATTAGCCAGCTGACTGGAGATAATGTGACTACTATCCTGTGGCATATCTTGACCAACACTATCTTGAGCAACCATCTCGGTATCATCGCTTACCAGGTTTGAACTATCTGTTTCATCCGCCCCGGCGTTATTGTCGTCATTAATAGGTTCCTCCATAAGCTCCTCATCTGTCCCCTCTTCCCCTGCCCCCAGATACCACTTATAACCGCCTTTAATAGATATCTCCTTATATTCCTGACGAAGTTCTGCCATAACTGGATCAAGTTCCTTGACTGCTTCCTCAATATCCTCACTCATATAATCATTAATCTCCTGCTCAACCTCATCGCGCGGCCTACCATATGTCGTCTGGGAAAATTCGATTGCTTCATCCCCAAAACTCTTTTCCAATACTCGAGGTGGCAATGTATCGGCTGAAAAAGCCGGACAAGTCACACCGTCAATTGCCATTTTGATATATATATGTCTGTTGGGCTGGTTAATCAAATCTGTCGTCTCAAATACCGGCTCAAACTCTTTGGCAAGCAGATCGGCATCTGGTGCCCCGACTCTAAATGCCACCATGGTTCCAATATTACCCATAATTGCATCCATGACTTTCTCATCAACCTGCGCCGTATATTGATTTGTCAGAGTTAGATTTAAATGATATTTTCTTGCTTCAGACAGAATAGTAGCAAAGGATTCGGTGGCAAAATTTTGGAATTCATCCACATATAGATAAAAGTCACGCCTCTCTTCTTCCGGCACATGCGCCCTTTGCATCGCAGCCAGCTGGATTTTAGTAATCATCATGGAACCCAGTAGTGTTGAGTTATCCTCACCGATCTTTCCCACCGATAAATCAACCAAAAGAATCTTTCCATTATTCATGATTTCAGAGATATTGATCGTAGATTTCTCTTGACCTACAATATTTCTGATCGTACTCGATGACAAGAATTGCCCGACTTTGTTCTGAATAGGCGCAATTGCTTCCGTACGAAATTTAGGATCATACTTCTCGTACTCATTATAGAAAAAATCCAGAATTACAGGATCCTTCACGTAAGATAAAATCATCTTGCGGTAATTTTTATCATTCAAAACCCTCATGATTCCGAGCATCGTCGCTCTAGGATAATCAATTAATGCTAAAATGGTATTCCTTAATATATATTCCATTCTGGCACTGAATGTCCCTTCCCATAGTTTCAGAAACACACTCATGAGCCCAGAAGCCATAATGTTCTTTTGGTCCGCCTCAACACTTTCCAATAGATTAAAACCTATTGGACAACTTTGATCAGCCGGATTTAGGTACACTACATCCTTCATTCTTTCTTCTGGTATAAATTTCAATATATGATCAATTGTCTGACCATGAGGATCAACAACCGCCAGACCCCTACCGCGAATAAGATCGTCATAGATCATATTTTCCATCAACGTTGACTTCCCTGTTCCAGTTTTACCAATACTATACATATGCAACCGACGGTCAATCATCTTAATACCAAACTTCTGCTCGCGATGCCGAAAATTAGTCTGGGCTAGAATTGTCATATGATCATCATCAACAATCCCCTGTATTGGCAGATGCGCCGGCGGTTCTCCCTTCTTTACACCCGCCCAAACAATAGATGGCGTCTCCACTGACATATGAGGAAAATGATAAATAGAAGCTAATTCTTCAATATTAAAAATATATCCTCTGTCTCCAAACGGCCTCATCTGAAACACAGGTAGTAACTCCTCGCCATCAACGATTTTACCTGAAACAAAACTATTTAAATTAGTTGTATTGAATTGCCGAAAAACTCCAATCACAGCTAACATCTTCGCCTTGGCTGATTCATCATCATGCGCAACGGTCATAATTCTTATTTTAGTCTCAAAACCCAGCTTTTGTATCTTTGTCTCGATTCCCGCCATCGCCGTTTCAACCGGTGCCGGCAACTTTTTATCCTCTTTCTTTTCCTTATCTTCTTTCTTCTTCTCCTCAGGCTTCGGAGGTGAAACTACCGCCATCAGAAGCTCCCTAAAAAGCATTAAAAACGCGTTGGCAATTTCCTGACCGATACTTCCCCCAGCTTTTACCCCGTCGCGCATATTCTTTACGATCTGTACGCCTTTATCCTGCCAACTATCGTCAACCGGACGGGTCAACATCTGTATCCAAATACGCTCATCACCCTGAACCTTCGACAAAACACCTGTAATAGCTGCCAGTGGATCAACCTCAAAACTTTCAAAAGTTTTTATCGGATAAACACCCTCTTTACTTAAAGTCAGCTCCGTCGCATATGACGACATCCCTTCTAATTCTATACCCGTATAATCCGGAACTTCTTTTATTTCTACACTAGGGTATTGAGCATAAATCTGTCCTTCTACAAAATCTTTCAACTCTTTACGCACACAGACATAAAATTGAGTGAATTTATCTTGAGAAGCAATCTCAAAACTAATATGCTCTTGCTTGTCCTCCTGTGGTTTTAAAATCCCATGCAAAGACGCAAACATCTGTTCGGCCGCCAGTGGAGTTTTTTCATTATTCTTTGGCACCATAATTGAGAGAATGACATATTCTTTCTCTAAAAATTCCTCGATTTTTCTCTTATCCCGTAGAATTTTAGCAATAATAAAGCCAATCACTACAAGTAAGATAAGACCAATTATTAATATTATTATTGGATTAAACAAATTAATATTCACCTCCGCACTCAACTGGAAATTACATTATCTATGGCTGCCCAATTACATTCTTGATCTCGTGCCACCAACAATGTAACCCTGTCTCCATCCTTTGCCTTCAAATATGTAACACTCGCCGCTAATACATTAAATACTCTGCCTTCGCATTCTGCATAATAACCGGTTTCATTCTCACAAAGGACACCAACTAATCTCTGGCGCTGAACTGGACCAATCTGTTTATACGTATATGCTCCCTTATCATCTATTGATAGTTTCATTATATCGCCGGCTACCAACTTTGATTTACTGGCATAATTCGATGGCACCTTATAGGTCTTCCTATCTGACCCAACCATATCAACACCATCAAATACACCCTCAACCGAAGCATCACTAGACTCAAGCGATTTTGCCTTCTCGCAATATAACTCTTTAAAAAGCAACTGCTTGGCAATACGTATCTGCTTTTCCGCATTATCCAGGACCTTCTTTAAGTCAACTAAACTTTCTGGCTTCTTAACTGCCTTGTTTCCAGTTGTTTTTTTACTTACCATTTGCTCCTTCCCTACAGAGTCGGCTTAGATATACCAGGTTCCTCGGGAAATGATACTGCCAGCGAACTCTTACCCAGAACCACTCTCTCTACTTCTGTTCTTTCCTTAGCATACTTGAATCTTACTAATTGTCTAATAACCTCTCCAACTCTTTCATTTTCTACCACTTCAGATTTAATCCCTTTCATACTAAAGGGTTTTGAAGGAGTCAAATTTATTAATAATTTAACATAAACCTGGAATCTGTCAAGGTTAACCATATCGTTTATTGTGACGTTTGGCAACTCTTTTTGCAAAAATTCCGCATCAGCCGCACCTATTCTATATATTACAATGGTACCGGCATTACCGATCACGGCATCCCGTATCTTTTCAGTCAGTTGAGCAATATACTGATTGGTAATATTCAAACTAAGATGATACTTCCTCGCTTCTGACAAAATTGTGGCAAAAGTATCCGTTGTAAAATTCTGGAACTCATCAACATATAAAAAGAAATCCTTCCTCGTCTCTTCAGGTATATCAGCCCTGCTAAACGCCGCAATCTGTATCTTTGAAACCATTACCATTCCCAGTAAATTAGAGTTAATCTCTCCAATCTTGCCTTTAGCTAAATTAATCAGTAAAATCTTTCCGCTATCCATAATTTCCCGCATATTAAAAGCGCTTTTCTTCTGCCCAATAATATTCCGCATTAAATCATTGGTCATAAAACGACCAAATTTTGAAATAAAATAATTGTACATTTCCGACTTATGAAAATCGGAAGTTTTAGCTAATTGCTCATCCCAAAACGCTCGCACAATCGGATCTGTTACTTTAGCAATCTTTTGCTTTCGAAAATTGTCATCCGTAAACAATCGGGGTATTTCAATCAATGTCCCCCCATCCGAGTCACTCATTACGGTCAAAGCAGCATTCCTAAACCAGTGCTCAAACTGCGGTCCCACCATTCCGGTTCGGTTGGGATCAAACAATTTATAAAACATCTCGATGCATTCTTGCACTAAAAAGTCGCGTTCTTCAGTGTTCTTGAACTCCAAAAGATTCAACCCCATCGGATAATCTACATCCCCGGGATCAAACAAAATAACATCATCTGACCTTTCCTTGGGAATCTTCTTTAAAATACTCTCAATTGCATCCCCCAAAGGATCAATGAAGCATAGCCCCTTTCCTTCTTGAATATCCTGTAAAATCATATTCTCAAAGAAAGTGGTCTTACCAACACCGGTCTTTCCAATCATAAACAAATGCCTTCTTCTATCTTCAATACCCATCCTCACCAATTCTTCCTCCCCTCTATATATGCTCTTTCCAATAACTACCCCTTCTTTTGGCAAAGTTACAGGCGGTGGGAGTAATTTAGAATGCGACCACAATATATTGGGTGTCTCCAGATTTCTATTAGGAAAATGAAACATTGAGGCTAATTCTTCCGTATTAAGAAGCATCTTGGGGCAATGACCAAAATATTTCAGTACATAATCAGTTAGCAGTACCGACTGCCTCGGTTTGATAATTCGGAAAAAATTCCCTTGTGGCAGATTATATTGGGAAAATGCCGCCAAAATATTATCGCAATTCTGCCAAGCCATATTTTTATCCGGAGCTGCGGAAATCACTCGAACAATCGTCCGGAAGCCAACCTTTGCTCCTTTCTCATTAAATAACTTCATTAACTCCTCTTGTTGAGGAGTGATCCGATGAATTTTGTTATCCCTTTCATTCTGCTTTTGCTCCGCTTGGTTTTGTGCACTCCCGGCACTGCTTAGTGCCGAACCTACGGCATCAAATGCCCCATACATCACCCGACCCGCCGGAGTTAGACTGGCGTGCATCGGTTTGCCTTCAGAAACTGCTTGAGCCGCAGTCGCAGTATGAATTTGCCAACGCTGGTTAGCAGGCTGAATTACAATCTGTAAAGCCGCATTAGCGCCCTCCCCTAATTTTGAAAATGCATTCGAGATAGCATTCAAGGGATCGCTTTCCAGCATCTTATAAGTCTTAATCGGATAAACGAACCTCTTACCAAGCTTCAGACTAGCCCCTACCACTTCCCCCTGCTCCATATTGAAAATATTCGGACCGTCAATCATATCAATCTGCGCATCGGGATAAAAACTATGGATTTGCCTCTCAACCAACTTCTGATGGCCTTCTGGACAAGATACATAAAATACTATTTGCCCCACATTAGATATTATTTCAAAAATCAGACTATCCTGACCATAAATCCAGGGATTCAATCCATTTTCAAAAACACTATGTAAACTGGCGAACATCTGCTCTGCTACTGACAAAAGTTCCTTGAAATCCTTGGGCGGTGCCGCCGCCTCTTCGGAAGATTTTTCCATCTCTTTCGGTATAGTCACCTGCATCGTTACTAAACTTAATGCATTTTTAAGAGCTTTCCCCTCACGGGCATGCAATACAAGCCACACCACAAACCACACTACCGCCAGCAGTAAAGCGATCGCAACAAGATAGACTATTAAAGGTGTTCCAGTGGCTAACATTCCATCTCCTTCATACTTTTTCCTTCTTCGATGCTAGTATATATGCAATTCTTATTCGCTGAACTTCTGTATGTAGGACCGATAGAGGTCCAACCGCCATCTTTTTATCAGGTTCCTTATAATGTTTACTAATAAAATCCTTCGTTCCACTATAGGAAAACGACGGCTGATTCGGCTTATTTTCCGAAGAATCAACACCCTGGCTTGCTATTTGGGAACCCAAAGTCAGCTCTGGCGGTACAATCGGTTGCCCGGCGACCTCGGCTGTCCTCTCCTCTACCTTATTTACCTCTGGGCTCACTTCTTGCTCAGTTGTCTGCTCTTTCTGTAAAGTACTAGAAAAATTCCCCTCTGGTTTTATTAGGTTCTCACCTTCAACTTGCTGGGTGGGTACACCACCAGTTTCTAAATTATGAGGCGCCAAAACATCCTGCACTAGACCCCTCCCTAACCACCTATATTATAAAACAATTACATACTTCTGTCATCAACTGCCAAAACTTCCTTATTATCCCAAGCGACAGATCGCCTTATATCCTCAAATAACCTAAGAACAAACCTTAGATTATGCTCCGTTAACAAACGAATACCTAAAATTTCTTTAGATTTTACTAAGTGATGTATATAAGCTCGCGAATGCACCCTGCAAGCAAAGCAGTCGCAACCTTCCATAATCGGACCACTACCTTCTCTCAGGCTGCTCTTTCTAAAATCAACCTTCCCAAACTTTTTCCCTAACCACAAGTTCGTCAGATTGCTTTGAGGAGAGTCAAGCGTAGTGCAGCGCTCCTGAGCAACTGCGTCAGGAAGCGTAACGCTCTCCAATAAGCGATCTGACGAACTACTACTCACCCAAGCCACTCCGTGCCTCGCCAGCCTTGTCGGCAAAACACAATCAAACATATCCACACCCTGATTGATAGCATTAATAATATCTGCCGGCTCCCCTACCCCCATCAAATACCTTGGTTTATCTTCAGGTATTAAAGGTAAGGTAAATTCCAGCGCTTTCTGCTGCTTTAATTTTGACTCCCCGGCATTAGCCACCCCGCCAATCGAGAAACCATCCACTAGGAATTGTGACAGAAATTCAAACGATCTTTTTCTTAATTTCTCATTGGCTCCGCCTTGAATGATTGCAAACAAAGCCGGTTTCTTTTCCATCTCCTTTGTTTTTTTATCAAAATACTTCCATGTTCTTTCAAACCATTTCGACGTCAAATCAACTGCCGCCTCAATCTCCTTATCATCAGCGTCAGCCGAAGGACAATGATCCAGCGGCATCATAATATCCGAACCAATCGCCAGCTGTATATCTATTACTTTCTCAGGGGTAAATAAATGCTTGCTTCCATCAATATGCGACTTAAACACCGCCCCCTCATCAGTGATCCTAACTAGATTACCCTGAAAACTATCAATGGACCCCTCACCTTCCTCTGCTGATTGGAAACTGTCACTTCTCTTTCCAAGCGAAAAAACTTGGTATCCCCCGCTATCTGTTAAAATCGGCCCATGCCAACCCATAAAATTATGCAAACCACCAAATCTTTCTAAAATATCAACCCCAGGCCTTAAATAAAGATGATAAGTATTACCTAATATAATCTGAGCGCCAACACCAACCAGTTCCGTGCCTTTCATTGCCCTCACACTACCCATTGTTCCCACTGGCATAAATACTGGAGTGTCTATATCGCCGTGATGAGTTGTTATTTTTCCAATCCGCGCATTGTTAATTTTTTTAGTAAGTGAAAATTTCATAACCTAATTATACCTTAAAATAACAAAAAATTCTACACAAAAGGCCTTCGTTCACCGAAGGCCTTTTAGTACCCAACCTATCTCAAGTCATGACCTCGCGTTACGAGGGGAGTCTGCTAGTGCGAGCGAAGCGAAAACGCTCCCCGAGTAATGCGAGGTCATGACAAAAAACTACTTTAGTTCGACAGTAGCACCAGCCGCTTCCAATTTTTTCTTAGCTTCTTCAGCTTCTTCTTTCTTAACATTAGCTTTCACTTCTTTGGGCGCTCCATCAACTAGATCTTTGGCTTCTTTCAATCCTAGATCGGGACGGATCACGCGGACTGCCTTAATAACAGCAATCTTTTGATCGCCGGCAGTCGCAATTATAACATTGTAAGCTGATTTCTCTTCCGCTTCAGCTTCCCCGGCTCCTACAGCACCTGCAGCCGGAGCGGCCGCAGCCATAGGCATAGCCGCGCTGACACCAAGCTCGCCTTCGAGCTTTTTTACTAGTTCGCTAAGTTCCATAACTGATAAACCTTTTATTTCGTCGACCAGTTTCTTGAACTTTAATTCTTTCTTTTCTTCAGACATATGTCCTCCAGTTAATTACTTTTTAATCGCTTGGTACTGTGAAAGCACAGAAACCAAACCTCTTAGATTACCATTTAATACACCGACTAAACCATACATCGGTCCGGATAGTGTACCCACCAATTTGCCATTCAATTGCTCTCTACTCGGAAGCATCGCTAATTGTTTAACTCGGGTAGCGTCAAAATAATCGTGGTTAATCAACCCACCCATTATCTTGAGCGATTCAATTTTTTTTGCCGACTCTGCAATCAACTTGGCTGGCATAACCTCGTCATCATAACCAAAGGCCACCGCTAACGGTTTATCCATTATCTCAGCCGGCACTTCAATTTTTTGCTTTTTTAATGCCAGTTTCAGAAGCGTTGCCTTGATGACCTTAAAATCAATTCCAGATTGGCGAAGTATACTGCGGAGATTTTGATTATCTTTCATGTTAATTCCGCGATATTCAGCAAAAACAACCGCTTTAGATTGATTAATATTTTCGCCAATTTTCTCGATTTGTTGGGTTTTTTCGTCTCTCGTTAGAGCCATCATTCTCCTTAATTTAAAAAATCCGGTGCCAATGACTACCGAAGAATCGACCTCTCAAAAATGAGTTATTCTCCTCTCTATGCGTCAGTCCAGCTCTTTGGCGCCAAAGCGCAAAGGGCTGGATACCGAACATTATCCAAATAGGAACATAGTGTCATCGGAATTGTGTTTTAATTATACGAAAAATACTCTACAATGTCAACAAGGAGGACATAATGGAAAAGCGAACCTTGGTTTTATTAATCATCCTTGTTACCATTACCTTACTAACAGCAGGAGCAATTATTTATATGATGCAATATAATACTGCAACGCCTGTTCCAACACCAAAAATCACCCAAGCCACTCCTTTGGCAAACGTCACTTTTTACCCTATTGACGATTCCTTGCAAACTTACTCCGACCAATCCAGTAAAATGGTTCGTGGAATCGGTTCTACCTGCGCAATTGTCAACATGGACAGAAAAACAATACTCGTTACATATAAAAACACAGAAGGTACTGTTCAAATCACCAAGGGTATGTCGCCAGGTTGCCCACCTACCGTAATAGTCAAGGAAGGTATATTCACCCCTATTGCTCAATTGTAACAAAAACTCTAATGGAAAAACCAACTACTACTTAAAGTACCTACAAACTATTTTTTTGTTACCCTTTTCCACTCTCTCTTTGAATTCAAGAGTATGTTTTGAGAAGACCTCTCGCAGGATTTCTTGCTTGGTTCGCCGAAGGCGAAAGGAATCCGAGGGCGAGCGGCATCCGCCGCAGGAGCGGACGAACGCGTGTCTTTGAAAGATATACTCTTGAATTAGTACTCTACTTTAATCCCCGGTCCCATCGTCGTCGAAAGAGCGACAGATTGCACTCTATTTTTAGGCAACGCCTGCATCACTACTTGAAAATTCTCTTTGAGTTTTATACTATCCCAACTGGTCTTTCCGATCATCTGGTGAACAACATTATTAGCATCTACCTTATATTCTACCTTACCATTCTTAATTTCTTCTTTTACTTTCTCGGGATCATCACTCACAGTCCCGGTCTTTGGATTTGGCATTTTTCCTTTTGGACCTAAAATCTTGGCGATCTTACCCATTTTAGGCATCAAAGCGGGAGTAGCTATCGCCACATCAAAATCAACTTTCTTTGTTTTAGCAATTTCTTCGATCTTGTTTTCGTCTAAGACAATAACTTTCAGCTCTTTCCCCATTCCATGCGGTAGATGCAAAATCCCTCGAGCCAATTCATCAGTTCCTTTTTTCTTGCTTTTTTTCTCGGATAGTTTTACATGCAACTCAACCGATCCTTCAAACTTCGTACTCGAAGTTTCTTTTGCTAATTCTATAGCTTCGTCAATCGTGTATTTCTTATTTTTATCAACCTTACTAACAGCGGTAATGTATCTTTTGCTTCTCGATTTATTTTTATTCGTTGTCCCTTGAACTTTTTTAGTTGCCTCTCGGGCAGTCTCATTATCAGTATTAATAGCAGCCACCTCAGAAGGTAGTCCCGCTACATCCCCTACTACTTTTTTTATTTGAGTCTCCTCCTGTAAATTTTCGTCAGTGTCATCTATTCCCAAGTTTTTCTCTTCTTCTCTGTCCTCTTCCGAATCAACTAATGCTTCTTCTTCAACTTCTACGACAGGATTGTCCTGCTCCTCTTTAACCTGTTTCTTCTTTGGCATTATTACTCCTTGCCCATTCGGGCAGTGGTACTAACCCCCGCCCTTTCAAAACTCAAATAATCCACGCCAGCTTATTTACCACTTAGCCATAAACAGCCGGATAGATTTTCAAGCTTAGAAAGAGCGGGGTCCCACATATTAAAATTACACCTTATTATATGATAGAAATGCTCTTACTGTCAAGGTTATCCTGCTCAAGCGCCACTAAAACTAACTCCCCTACCTTACTTATTACTGTTTTAATAATTGGCAGCTCGTCGTTTTCAAATGACTCCAGTACGTAATCTTCAGCTTCACGTTCATCATCCGGTCGGCCAATCCCGATTTTTATCCTCGAAATTTGATCTGTCTTTAATTCCTCAATAATAGATTCCAAACCTTTATGACCACCCGATCGTCCCTCTTTCCGTACCCTGATTTCACCCAACGGAAGATCAATATCATCATAAATAACCCAAACATCCGACAAATCGATCTTATAAAAATTAACTAAATCTCTAACCACAGATCCTGACAGATTCATAAACGCCATTGGCTTAACCAATAAAACCTCTTCACCAGTCAACGTGGTCTTCAATATCTCAGCTTCAAATTTCTTTTCCAATTTGAAAGTCGCCCCAAAATGCCTCGCTAACTCGTCGAGAACTAAAAAACCAACATTATGTCTTGTATTTTTATATTTTTCACCTGGGTTTCCCAACCCCACAATCATTTTCATCCCCTTCTCCTTCCTCTGCAGAATATCAAAGCAATTAAGATGAGGGTATGTGCTATGAGGGAAGTTAAGCGTAGTGCATCCGCCTCCGCCGATTGGCGGATGGCGGAGAAACGCTTCCCGAATAGCTTATACCCTCATCGCCGAGTTACATTCCCGGTATATTTAAATTCATATCCTTCATAATCGCTTTTGTCTTCTCCGCCGCTACTACTTGGGCTCTCGAGATCGCTTCATTTATGGTTCTTTCAAGTAATTTCTCCAACTCTATTTTATTATCCTTTCCCATCAAAGATTCATCAATTTGAATGTCCTGCAGTCTCTGTTCGCCGTTAAAAATAATTGTAACCCGCCCGTCCGTACTTTTCGCCTCAATCTCTGTCGCCTTCAATTCCTTTTGCATTGCTTTTGCTTTCTTCTGCAGATCGTACATCTGCTTTGCTTTATCAAACATATTTTCTTCCTTTCTTACCTTGTTATTATAGTCTTGCAACTTCTAAAGAGCAATATCTTCCATTGAGATGCCTATCGGAGGTGAAGCAAGCTTGGTCCCAGCTCTTTTGTAAAAAGGGCTGGGTTGCGAGCCGAGATAGAGCGGCAATTTTCGCTGGAAAAATTGAACGCGTGCTTCGAAAGGCGAAGATATTGCGATTACTCTAGAGCTCTCTTCTTTAAACATGCTTCAATAAACCCATCAATATCTCCACCAAGAACTGCCTGCGTATTAGCTGTTTCATATTCTGTGCGGTGATCTTTAACCATTTGATAAGGGTGCAAAACATACGATCTTATCTGACTCCCCCACTCGGCCGATTCCAGCTCCCCCTTAATCTTCCTTTCCTGCGCCTTCTTTTGCGCCTTTTCCTTAATCATAAGCCGAGACTTTAATATCTTTAGCGCCATCTCTCTGTTTTGCAATTGCGAGCGCTCATTCTGGCAAGTAACCACAATACCAGTCGGCAAATGCGTTATTCGCACCGCTGAATCAGTTGTGTTAACACTTTGACCGCCATGCCCACCTGATCGAAATACATCAATCTTTAAATCTTTTGGATCAATTTCTACCTCTGCTTTATCAATTTCCGGAGTCACTTCCAAAAGTGCAAAAGAAGTATGCCGAGCATGATCGGCATCAAACGGCGATAACCGGACAAGACGATGAACCCCTGCTTCACAAGATAAATAACCATACGCAAATGGCCCCATTACTCTTGCTGTAGCGCTCTTCAATCCTGCTTCTTCGCCTTCTGACATACTAAGTACCTCAAACTTAAACTCTTTTCTTTCCGCCCAGCGGCCATACATACGAAATAGCATCTCAGTCCAGTCCTGCGCTTCTGTCCCGCCCGCCCCTGCGCTTAAAGAAATAATCGCGTTATTCAAATCATATTCTCCGGAAAGTAAAGCTTGTGTTTCTAATCCCTCAATAGATTTCTCGTCATTGGCACCATCAAATTTTTTAATAATACCCTGCAGAGTCGTCAGCTCTTGAGTTAATACCAGAGATTTTTCCCGATCAGACCAAAAAGAAGGATCGCTCATTTTCTCCTGAATCTCATTAATTCTTGCTTCTTTTGGACCAATCTTCAAAAGCTCTCTAAGATCTTCTTTCCTTTTTTGTATATCCACAAAATCTCCTACTACAGGTTAATGTTACCACTTCTCAACCTCTTGGGCAAGTTATGTAAGGTATCTTCCCTGAAAGGGCATCCCGCAGACCGAGCGGGCAAAACCGATCTTAGACATAAGAAAAAACACCCAATTGGGTGTTTTTTCTTTACTATTCCTCTTAGAACTTAGGATTTAGGATAAATCCACCAGCTCCTTTTTGCTTCCAATAGATACCTGCCGCACCGCTTAGAACAGCGAGTAATGCAGGGAATGCTACTGAAGCACCGGCTTGAGGCAATGTTCCAGAAGCCGTTTCGGTAGTTGTAACTACGGTTTTTGTGGGCGTAGTTTTAGGAGTAGAAGTAGCGACAGCTGCGCTAGAACCACCCGAAGACGAAGTACTCGAGGTAGAGCTAGGAGTAGAACTCGAAGAACTACCTGAACTGGATCCGCTTGATCCAGAAGTCTCGGAATGTTCTGACGTAGCAGCAGCACCATTACCAGATACTACCGCAGCACTCGATCCGCCAGATGCACTGGTAGAAGAAGTTGAACTTGTTCCACCCGAACTAGGCTGGCTGGGAGGAGTGTTGGAAGTGGTAGTTGAAGTACCGCTTCCGCTGGTACCGCTTGTACCAGAAGTTTCACTATGCTCCGAGGTCGCACCGGCACTATTGCCGGAGACCACTACTGCGCTCGACCCACCTGATGCAGAAGTAGAGCTGGTCGAAGACGTGCTCGCTAATGCCACGTTTGCCACGGACAAAGCTAGCACCAGACCTAGGGCAATCCCCCCATAATGTAGTTTGGTCATATAACCTCCAGTTATATTACTTGGGTCTATCGTCAAATACGCTTTTGAAGCGAAAATTGTTCAGTACGCAGTCGAAAATTTGCAAAAGGGACGAAGTTTATCAATAGTAGATAAGCTAAGGAGCTTTTGTGAATTTGCAGACCGTAATGTCAATTTGCAGCCAAAATGGTATTTGACGATAGACCCACTCTCATCTCCTAGATGATTCTAAAAGATGCATTTCGTTAATCCTATATAGAATTAACCAAATTCATCTTCAAGAAAGTCAGTGTGAAGGGGAGGAATTAAGACCTCCTCCCCTTCACCGCCTCAGCCGAAGCTGGGCTAGTTGTTGTTATTGGCCGCCGTCGGCAGCCGAGCCTGTGGCACCCGACGTTTCCCCATGGAAACTGGTAGCACTCGTCGGCGTCACAGCAGCTCCTCCGACAGCGGCAGATGACGAGGCGGCTGCCGCTGCAGCCCCATAGCCATTCCCGCCTTCACCGCCTTCGCCACCTTGGCCGCCTTGTCCGCCCTTCACATCATTGTTTATACGCGTCCCACCGCCGATGTTCCAGACGGCGCCAAGAAGGATTTGCACGATCCCTTGATGCCGTTCAGCATAGTAGTCCAGGCTAGCCGGTTGTCCGCCGCCGGGCCTTCGGAAGTAATGCGGCTTCTTAACTTTCAGAGCGTATTCCTCCTTAGGATAGCTTGGCAAGCTGTAACCGCGACTCTCAATGTACTTCTCGCATATCTTCTGGACATAAGTGATGAATTCAGACTTCACCGATATATTTATGTCCTGCTCCAATGCGACTGCAACCAACTGGTTGTCGCACCAGTCGTAGAAGATTCTGCCGTTCTTCTCATAGACCCTGTCCGGGAAATCCCCCCAGAAGAAGTCGACCTGAAGGTCATTCGCATGGCCACCAGCCATCGTACTCCTTCGAAGAGAAAGACACATGATATTCTTACCTCGCAGCTCTTCAAGCTTGCCTTGAGCAACGATTGCCGCAGGATCTACGTAATAGACGGACTTGAAGTTGAACCTCTGGAACTCTGTCTTACGGTCAGTCTCTTTCGAGCCAGAGTCCGTCCGGTCTTCCAGCTTGTAGCTATCATCATTACGATCACGATCACGATCCCCGTTATCCTGGTAAGAGGATCCGGTATCGAAATCGCCAATCTCCGCTCCTGCCCAGGCAAGCCCGGATAGGGCGAGAAGTACCAACAGTGTTACTACCATTACTTGCTTCATTTCGGACACCTCCTACTTTCCACAGACTTTCACGCAGTCGCCATCAATCTCGAATCTCTCGAAACCAACGGCTACAACTCTGAATTGTCGGTATCTCCCAGTGCGATTTGGGATCGTAAACGATCCATCAAAGTCACACCAGCGACCATCACTCAGGTAACGCCCATCACGGACAGATCTCTCCACCGTAACGTCTCCGGCCGAAATCATGATCGTTCCGGTACCGCAGAACTTTCCACCCTTACGGTCAACCAACCTAACTTCAAGGGCTTTACCCTTGACTTTATGGTTAACCTCGAGAGGCTTCCAGTTTTGCGATTCACTGTCACGATAATCATCCTGGTCGCGCTTATCGCGAGTGTCCCAGTCACGATCATCCCGATCTTGATCTCGTCGAGTGTCCCAATCGCGATCTTCCTGGTCACTGTCATTACGCTTGTCATAGTCGCGATCGTCATACTGCTGACGATCTGTCTTACCGCGCCAATCGGGGACAGATTGTGGTTGAGATTCCTGTCTTTGTGGAGTTCCGCCGAGCTGCGACATGCAGTCGCCACCCGGGTTTTCAATCCACTCATTCACGGAAACAGGAGTTACTCTCAGAGTGACGAGCTTTGAATTGCCTATCTCGTCTTTCTTTCCGAGTAAGTCGAACCACACGCCCGTAGACTCAGACTTTGCTATATAATGAAAGCCTCTGAGCTCCAGGGCGTTATCCGACGATCGGAAAAGCTCTACTCCGTCGGGCTGTCCATGTCGGCGAGGCTCATCGCAGTCCGAATCACTCGAAATGCGAATCTGCATCTTCCTCCCCTTATCGCAATCCTTCTTGCTAGGAGGGGTCAATGCCCGCCACGTGATCTCAAGCCAGACTTTGGCCGGCACATCACCTTCAGATACAGGCTGTCCGTTCACTATTGCAAACGGAACATAGCCTATGAAGTTCCTAGGATTGCCAGTATCGCGGTTGCGATACATACCAATCTCCAGCGTACCGTCCAGCACCGCGATCTTATGCGTGTGTGGAAACAAAGTCGTATGTGCCACACTGACACTAGCCAGCATCGGCATCACTACCAGCACAATCAAAACAGCATTCAGCATTCTCATGGATTCCATCCTCCTTTGGCCACCTCTGGCCACGTTGTTTTATTTTCTTCTCAAAGATCGTATATCTAAACACCTTACGGTGATTATACATATGTAACTTGCCACCGGGACATAACTATTTGGTGAGCAAGGTCTTGACCAGGACCTACCCCGATTTACATCAGAGCAGTACCCCGAAAGGCAAAGGAAGGTAAAATTGATTCATAATATTTAACGAATCAGGCCCCACAATTCCCAGCCAAGACTTCAACCACCAAATTTTTAACACACATCCCAACTTAGTATTTACAAACTCCATCTAAGTTGAACCTTCTCAAAGTACTAACAAAGAAAGACTCTTTACGAGCCCTCCTTTTTTTCCTTTGTTATGCGCTAGTATAGCACACTACTGTCCAAATGTCAAGATAGATTGCCCCAATTATTTACGCCTAAGCTTAATTCCCTCCCCAGTATCTTCCACACCATAACCAAGCTTTTCTATCTCACCTCTTATCTGATCAGCCGATTGCCAGTCTTTTTTTCCCCTCGCTTCTTCTCGCCTCTTGGCTAGATCTCGCACCTCAGACGGAATCTCTCTTGTCTCAACTGCTTCAATATCTAAAGCCAAGACATTCTCAAAGTCCTTCCATAACGAAAAATCATTCGCTTCATGAAGTATCGCTAAAGCTCGTGGAGTATCTAAATCATCAAATAAAGCCGCCCGCACCTTAGCTTTAATATCCTCTTTTCCCGAATTTTCAAGTGCTGAAGGAATATCTTCCAATGCCCGTATCTTCCTTAGTGTCGCCCTCGCTCCTTCCAGCGCCTGCCATGTAAAATTCAATTTCGAACGATAATGACCACCCAAAATAAAGTACCGGAAATCCACAGGATCAAATCCCTTCTTTTTCAAATCAGCTAGAGTGTAAACATTACCTAAGCTTTTAGACATCTTCTGCCCATCCACCATTAGATACTCATTGTGCAACCAGAAATGCGCCAGTGGCAAACCGTAAGCCGCTTCGCTCTGCGCAATTTCATTTGTATGATGAGTACCAATATGATCAACGCCACCTAAATGAATATCAAATGGCTGACCCAATGTCGCCCGCGAAATCGCTGAACATTCGATATGCCAACCTGGGAAACCCTCTCCCCAAGGGGATGGCCAATGTAAAATGTGATCTTCATATTTTCCAGCCAAAAAGAACCAAAGAGCAAAGTCTTGAGGATTCTTTTTACCCGAATCTACCACCACCTCTTCCCTCGCCCCTACCTTTTTTTCCTCTAACTTCTGGCCAGTTAATTTGCCATAATCCAACAGCTTGGAAGTATCAAAATAAATCGCAAACTCATCTTTATATGTATAACCTTTCTCCTCTAGTAACTTTATGAGTTCAATCTGTTCCTTAATTGCTTCTGTAGCACGAACAACTTTATGGGGCAACTCAACATTCAGATTCCTTAGATCCTCAAAAAACTTCTCTTCGTATTTTCGAGCCAACGCCAAGGGATCGGTTTTCTCTCGCCTTGCCCCAAGCTCCAGCTTATCCTCACCCTCGTCACCATCGCCGACTAAATGCCCTACATCGGTCACATTCATTGCATGCTTAACCTCATAGCCGTCCGACTCAAGTACTCTACGCAGGAGATCGTCAAAAATATAGGCTCTCAAATTACCAATATGTGCCTCGCTGTACACCGTCAAACCACAGGCATAGAGCTTAACTTTCATATCGCAAATAGCCTTAAACCCTTCCTTCTTGCGGGTCAGTGTATTATACAAATATATTTGTTTCATTGCCTCTTCTCTCTAAGAAATGACTTGTCAGACTAAAAAGTCTCTCGCAGACCAAAATGCTACTTCTCCATCTTTGGGAAGGCTGTTTGTCATAGTGACCTATCGGAGGCAGTTGAGCTTGGTTCCGAAGGGTCAACTGCCGAGATAGAGCGGCATCCCGTCGCTGGAACGGATGAACGCGTGTCATGATGACAAACAGCCTACCTAACCTACTCTTCATCCTCAAACTTATCTTCCGGCAACTCATCATCCTCTTCCTCATCTTCTAATACAGCCTCATCATACTTGCCATCCTCTTCTTTTTCATTGGGCAAATTCATATCATCAGCTACTAATGTCGCACTGCATTGAGGACATATTCCCGGAGCATTTCCAACATATCCACACTCTAGACAATAAAATACTGGAATCTCATTCATTATTCTCCTCCATATTTTTTCTATTATACAGATTATCTCTTATTATCTCAAAATATGTCAATCCTCTTCTACTTAATTACCCTGGTTCACAACTCTTATCTCTGATTAAAAGTAAGTTATCTTTCGCAGACCGACTTTCACCTCCAGTATAACGAGGGGAATTTTTATGAGGAGAGTTAAGCGAAGTGCAGTGCTCCCGACACAACTGTATCGGGAAGCGAAACGCTCTCCGAATAAATGTTCCCCCCATAATCAGTACTCTTTCCTTCCCTCCAATGCCCTCGTCAAAGTCATTTCATCTGCATATTCCAAATCCCCTCCCACAGGTAAACCGCGGGCAATTCTAGTAACTTTTAAATTTTTGAGATTTGTCCGCCAGCTGGCGGATTGAGATTTGAATTTAGCAACATAGTTGCTTATATACATAGCGGTGGCCTCACCTTCTAAGGAAGGATCGGTCGCCAAAATAACCTCTTTCACACCCTTGCCTTTTATACGATTGAATAATTCTGCCATTCGAAGGTTCTCCGGACCAATTCCGTTTATCGGAGAGATCACCCCGCCCAAAACATGATATCTGCCATCAAACCCCGTTTTCTCTATCGCCACTACATCCAAGGGTTCCTCTACTACGCATACCTTTTCTTTCTCTCTTGCTTGATCGCCACAAATAGAGCATGGATCACTTTCGGCGATATTATAACATTCAGAGCAAATAATCAGATTCTTCTTAAGACCGTCAACCGATTTCGCCAACCGTTCCACGTCCTCCTCAGGTTTTGTTAATAAATAGAAAGTTAGCCGGCTAGCTGTTTTTGGACCTATCCCAGGCAGCTTACCAAATTCTTCAATTAAATCTCGTACTGATTTAGGAATACTCCCCGCCATCTTTTCTCTTCCTTCTTTTTTCACCTTATTAGCAGTTAGATATTCTTCTTTAAGACCTCTCGCAGACGCAGTGAGCTTGGTCCCGCAGATGCGGGTCACTAGTCGAGAGAGAGTGGCGTCCGCCGCTGGAGCGGACGAACACGTGCCTTAAAAGAAGGGTATCTAACTGCTATTTGCAGTCTCTTCATACTCGCACTTACTGCATTTAACCTTATCCTTCCCGGATTTTACCATAATCGCCTTGCATTTTGGACATCTTTTATCAACAGGTTCGTTCCAGAAGGCTAGTGTGCATTTTGGATAGTTTGAGCACCCCCAAAATGGCTTCCCTCTCCTGGTGCGCTTCATAACTATCTCTCCGGCGCATTCTGTACATTTAACTGGCTCCCCTGCTCCAATCTGTTTAGTAAAGTGACACTTGGGATATTCACTGCATCCTAAAAACTTGCCAAATCTCCCCTGTTTTACCGCTAACTGAGCCCCGCATTTTGGACATTTTTCATCAGTCAGCTCCTTAACCTCTTTTGCCGACATTGCTTCGCCCTCTTCGTTCTCCAGATATGGCCGTGTATATTCACATTCTGGGTAACCTGAACAGGCATAAAACTTCCCAAAACGCCCAAGTTTTATAACCAAATCCTTCTTACATTCAGGACATTTTTCATCAGTCTTTTCCTCGGTTATATCCTTTTTCTCAACTGTCTCCATTTTTTCATCAAGAGTTTTTGCCAATGGTTCATAAAATTCTTTGACCACCGGCTGCCATTTCAGCTTACCCTCTGCAATATCATCAAGTTCTTCCTCCATTTTAGCGGTAAACTGATAGTCAACAATAGCCGGGAAATGCTCGGTCAGTAAATCTGTAACCACAAGTCCCACATCCTGCGGATGAAACCTGCCCTCTAACTTTTGGACATAACCTCGATCAACAATAGTACTCATAATAGGCGCATAAGTTGACGGTCTGCCGATTCCCCTCTTCTCCAACTCTTTCACCAAAGTAGCTTCCGTATATCGCCCCGGTGGCTGAGTAAAATGCTGTCTTCCATCGACATTTTCCAAATGCACTGATTCTCCTACCTCCAAATCAGGCAGTAAAGACAGGCCATCCTCTTCTATCTCATCCCTGCCTTCCTCATGCACCTTTAAAAATCCGGCAAAAGTGACAATAGCTCCTTTGGCTGTAAAGACATACACCTTACTAGCCCCTTTTGACTCAATCTGTGCTACCGTCTCTTCAACTTGGGCATCTGCCATCTGGGACGCAATCGCCCGTTCCCAAATTAATTTATAAAGTTTGTAATGACTACTATCTAAAAATTTCCTCACACTGTCCGGAGTCCTGCTAAATAAAGTAGGCCTAATCGCCTCATGTGCTTCTTGAGCACCCTTTGCTTTTGTTTTATATAATCTGGATGACTGCGGCACATATTCCTTACCAAACTCCTTACCTATTACCTGACGAGCTTCACGAATTGCGCTCTCGGCTAGATTATATGAATCCGTTCTCATATACGTAATCAATCCGGCAGACCCCTCGCTTCCAAGGTCTACACCCTCATACAGATGCTGGGCTAAAGTCATGGTTTGCTTAGCTGAAAAACGCAACTTTCTATTTGCTTCCTGTTGTAATGTTGAAGTAGAAAACGGCGGCGCTGGGCTTCTCGTCTTAGCAGCTTTCTGTATATCTAGAATGCTATATTTGCCCCCTTCAATATCCTTAACCAGATCTTCCGCCAATTTCTTCTGATCCACCTCCTTGAAAGGTTTGTCGTCTATTTTAGTTAAAGTTGCGCCAAATTTAATCTTGTCCGGTTTCTTGGAAAAAATCGCTTCAATAGTCCAATACTCCCGCACCTTAAAAGCTTCTATTTCCCTCTCCCTATCTACCACCAAACGCACTGCTACAGACTGCACTCTGCCCGCAGAGAGCCCCGTATACACCTTTCTCCAAAGAAATGGGCTCAATTTATAGCCAACGAGCCGATCAAGCACTCTGCGGGCTTGTTGAGCGTCCACTAAATCCATATCAATCTCGCGTGGGTGCTCAAACGCTTGCACAATTGCCTCCTTTGTAATCTCATGGAAAGTTACCCTCCCATATTTTTGAGTTTTGTCCGCCAGCTGGCGGATTGAGCTTTGAGTTTGCGAGCCGGTGGCTTGCATTATATGCCAAGCAATCGCTTCGCCTTCCCGGTCAAAGTCTGTTGCCAGATAAATTTTTTCCGATTTTTCCGCCTCGCTTTTCAAACTCGCCAATACCTTCTTGGCTTTAGTTGGCACAATATATGTTGGCTCAAAATTCTTCTTAACATCAACACCCAACTTACTCTTAGGCAGATCCCTGACATGACCAAAAGAAGCCAGCACTTTATAGCCGCTCCCTAAGTATTTCTCAATTGTCTTTGCTTTAGCCGGACTTTCGACTATAACCAAGGATTTAGACATTTTCCTCCTAAACATTACTATATGTTATAACATCCAAACTTACAAATCAATGCCCTAGAAATTCATTCAATTTTTATATAATTCATACCACCTACATTCTTAGCCAGATCCCTCATTTCAAGCCCGATTAATATAACGCTCAAGACCGAAATTTCTAATTTAATCTCGCGAGCTAACAGATCGATATGCACTGGCTCACTACTAAGCGCATCTAAAACCAGTTTCTCATGATCAGTTAATTTTACAGAATCCTTCCTCTCTTTAACTTCGGTTTGAATATTAAGATCGCCCAATATATCTTCTCCCGTTGTAACTGGAATCGCACCCTGCTTAATTAAATTATTCACCCCCGCCGCCTGTGGTCTCTCCGCATCGCCCGGTACAGCATAAACCGATCGCCCATATTCCAAAGCACATCCGGCAGTTCTTAAAGCCCCCGATATCTTTCCCGCCTCAACAATCAATGTACCCATAGAAAAACCCGCAATTATCCGGTTTCTCTCTAGAAAATGATGCTTCAGTGGCAATGTCCCGGGAGAATATTCACTAACTAAAGCGCCCCCGTTTTCAAGGATCTGCTTAGCCAAATTGCTATGCGATGGCGGATAAACCTGATCCAAACCATTTGCCAATACGGCAACTGTCTTTGCTTTACTTTGCACTGCCACTCGATGCGCAATCCCATCAACTCCTAATGCCAAACCAGAGACGATCACCACTCTTGCATTTACCAAAGTCTGGGTAATTCGCTCCGTCATTCTTATGCCATATTGAGAAATCATCCTATTACCCACAACTGCCACATATAAATCTTGCGGATCAAGCTCCCCCTTCACATATAACACAATAGGCAAATCCGGTATTTCGCAAAGTAATTGAGGATAATCTGTATCTTTGAAGCCAATAACCTTCAAGCCTAATTCATTAATTCTACTCCACAAACACTCCGGTACACACTCTTTTTTCCACCAAACTAGATTCTGGACAATTTTATCGGGTACTCCCTTGCTTCGTAGTTCGGATTCATTCGCTTTCCAGAGATCAATGGGGCTAATAAATAAATTCAGTAACTCTTGAATAGTTATAGAGTCTAATCTCGAGCACGCGCTTATTGCCGCCAAGTACATTAGTTCAAGTTCTGCTTTGTGCATAAATAAATCTTAACAAGCCAAACGCTATTTATCAATTCCCCTCCCTTATTTAATCGTGGTATACCATAATTTTTTCTCTTACCCCCTTGACAAACGCCTGTTTTTATGCTACAATAGTACATCGAGCTGAAAATTAATAATTTATCTGTAGTAGTGGGAATTATCGTGGTAAGAGTATGAAAACTCTACCCCTCCTGAGTTTTCGTCCTTATCACGATAATTCTCTCTATTACACCTTAACACGAGACTACAATTTAAATATTTTAGGGCCTCGTAAAATCCTAAAGGAGGTTAAGGAGGTAATGGAGGGAACAAAAAAAGCGACATCTAGTCGCTTTTTTTGATAATTCAAAATTACTTAACAGTTTATTTCTTACTGCTTATCGGCTTAATCTTTTACTTCAATCCCCATCGAACGAGCCGTACCACGAATTATCTTCTCTGCCTCATCAACATCATATGCATTCAGATCTTTCAATTTCAATTCAGCAATTTTCCTTACCTGTTCTTTCGATACCTTACCGACTTTATCTTTCTTGGGGTTGGAAGAACCTTTGGTTATCCCTGCCTCCTTGGCAAGTAATATAGCAGCCGGCGGAGTCTTACAGATAAAATCAAATGTTCGATCTTCATAAACAGTTATCTCAACCGGAACAACCGTATCTCCCATCTCGCGCGTCTTTTCATTAAACGCATTAACAAACTCCATGATATTCAAACCATGTTGACCCAAAGCCGGCCCAATCGGAGGCGCTGGAGTTGCTTTACCTGCCGGTGCCTGCACTTTTACTATTGTTTTTATCTTCTTCGCCATTTATCCTTCTTCCTTCTCTCGAATATTGTTTATATAACGCGGTCTTGTCTTCTAAGGGGAGTTAAGCGTAGTGCAGCGCTCATCGGCCTCAAGCCGAGGAAGCGTAACGCTCCCCGAAGAGGATAAGACCGCGTAATTACTTATATCTTTTTAACTTGTAATGAATCCAAATTAACTGGCGTTTCCCTACCAAACATATTCACCGAAACCTTAACCTTACCCTTATCTTCATCCACTTCCGTCACCTTGCCTTCAAATCCCTTAAGCGGTCCATCAACAATTTTAACCAGATCATCAACGTCAACCTCAATCTTGTATTTGGATTCCTGAACTCCCATTCTCTTCATTATTCTATCCACTTCATCCGGAAGCATTGGCGTCGGCCTAACACCCATCCCTATAAAACCAGTCACATTGGGAGTATTGCGGACCACATACCAAGAATCATCTGTTACAATCATTTCCACCATTACATAGCCAGGGAAAATCCTTCTCTCAACCGTTCGCCTCTTGCCATTTTTTATTTCAATCTGCTTTTCTTTTGGAACTAAAACATTGAATATCTTATCTTTCATATGCAAAGTTTCTATTCTCTGTTTCAAATTCTCAGCCACCTGATCCTCATAACCGGCATATGAGTGAATCACATACCACCCCTTCTCACCAGTCTGTTTTATCGTTTTGGACTTCAAATTCTCATCCAATTTTCCCATCGAAGAAACCATATCTCCAACCTCATCCTCGTTTACAACAACAGTCTCATTCGAAACCCCTTCAGTTTCATTCTCGCCTACTACAGCATCACCACCCGGAGTCCCTTCAACCGCATCCTCATTTGCCACAACATTCTCGTCTGGAGCACTTTTAATCTCTTCTAAAGCTTCTCCTTCAACGGCTTCTACTTGAGATGAAACCACTTCCTCCGCCTTCTCTGTCTTAACTTTTTTCTCATCCTTCTTTTTCATTGAAATCCTCCGTCATCTACTCTGGGATAATGCTATCAAAGCCTTAATCCCCTTACTTAAACCTGAATCAATAACTACCAAAATTAACATAACGACAACTACCGATGCCAGCACAATTATAGTATGGCGAACCACCTTCTCTCTAGTAGGCCACATAACCTTCCGCAATTCTTCATATGCTTCCCTAAAAAATGAGATAAATCGCTTCATTTACTAGCCGTCCTTTTTGTGCTTTTCTTAATTACAGCTGTTTTCACTTTGACTTTAGGTTCCTCAACTTCTTTTTTCTCACTATTTATATTTTTCACAACAGTAACCTTATTTCTCTGACCTTTCACGCGCAGATATCTCGATTTGTTGCGAAACTTTACCACCAAAACCTTTGCGCTGCGCTTTTGCTCGATAATTTCAAAAACTACATCTTTACCCGTCAATAAATCCTGCGTTGTCAATGATTTCCCAATCTCCAAATCAAGATAAGGAACATTCAAACGCTGTCCGTCTTTAACAACAAACTGCTTGCCCGCTATCTTTACAACTGCCATATATCTCCTTCCCTACCCATTGCCTGTTTTCATTTGTATAGTAATTAACTAAACATATAAAATCTTGACAATTGCTTGCCAAGAACACTATTAATAATCTAATTCAAGAATACCATAACCCACTCGCTTCGTCAATCCCAACCGAACCAACCTTAGCTAAAAAGTGATTTTCTTATGTCTCAAATAGATGCTCTGCAAAATCCCAATCAACACAAAGTTAATAATCAGAGAAGTGCCGCCATATGAAACAAACGGCAAAGGTATGCCCGTAACCGGCATAAGCGATATGTTCATTCCAATATTCACAATAAATTGAAACAATAGCATAGAAACAGCCCCAATAGCCAGATACATTCCAAAATCATCCTTTGACACCCTTGCAACGTTTATCATTCTGACAAATAAAACGACAAACGCCACTATCAACACAACCACCCCCACAAAACCAGTTGCTTCCGCCAAACCGGCGAAAACAAAATCGGTATGAGCAACCGGCAGAAAATTTAACTGGCTTTGTGATCCTTGACCAAAACCTCGCCCCGTCAGACCGCCACTCCCCACAGCGATAATTGACTGCAAAACATTGTAGCCCGATCCAGACGGATCGTGCTGGGGATTAAGGAAAACGAGCAATCTTTCCTTTTGATAGTCTTTCAAAACAAACCACATCAAAGGCGTAACAATTAAAACTAACAAACCCATCACCTTGTAATATATCTTTGACAGCGACACGGCTACTAAATTAGCAACTAATATTATTACTAAGACCATCGCCGTTCCCAAATCGGGCTGTTTCAATGTCATAAGAACCGGTACTAATGTGATTAAGGCCGCGCCAATCACATGATACCATCGTATATTCTTTCCGAACCTTGAAAAATAGGCCGCTAAAGTCAATATTAGAAAAAACTTAAATAATTCGGATGGTTGCAGCTGAAAGAATCCTAAATCAATCCATCTGGTAGATCCTAAACTACTAATAACAAACGGCAGCGATCGAAAACTTGGAACAATTAATAATCCCAACAGTGCCGCTCCAACTAAATAAGCAGGTATCGCTAGACTTCTAAGTAACCTATAATCCAAAAAGGTCAGAACCAACATTAATACTAATCCGATTACCATCGAAGTTACTTGGGAATATGCCAGTGAATTTCCTTTATTGACAAAACTAACGGTATAAATCGTAGCTATACCCGTAACAACCAGCAAGACTGGTATTATGTATATAATCCAATCAACCGTCTGAAAACGGGGTAGTTTCATCTTCCTCCACCTTACTATTTAGTAATCATTAACCTTAAAGGCTTCCCTTCGATTTGAATCTCTTTTTCGCAATCAACATTTTCCATTATTTCACTTAGCCTAGTCGCTGTATCCTGCAGTATATCCTCACTCTTTTGCTTAATCAAATTCGAGATTTTAATATCTTCAGTTTGGAAGCCAAAAACTGCTTTATCTCCCGCCTTATAACCAGCCACCTTCCTCAGATCCTGTATCTGCCTGACAATCTCCCGATAAATCCCCTCATCCCTTAATTCGTCCGTTATTTCCTTATCAAGCTCCACCCCCAACATCTGCTCATCGTAAACAAGCTCCTTAACATTAACCTCATCTTTTATTATCTCTTCAAACTCATCGCTCAATTTTGGCAACTTCTTATCCTTATTACCATATTTTAATGACTTCAATGGTTGCCTGACTTTATATTCATTAGTTCCGAAGATTTTATTTAGCATCGCCCTGCAAGATAACCCCATCTCAACAATCACTCTCGCCTCTCTCATCTTTTCACTTAGCTCTTTATCGATTTGCTCTTTATTAGCTTCGGGATAATCAATTAGGTGAACAGATTCACTACCAGTTAAGTCTTTAAAAATATGTTCGCTAATAAATGGAGCAAACGGAGCCATTAGTTTTGCCAATTCCACCAATACATAACTTAGCGTCCCAAAAGCCGAATTCCTATCCGCATGGTCCTCGCTTCTGCCAAAACGTTTTCTAGAGCGTCTAATATACCAGTTGGATAAATTATCAACAAACGGCTGAAACGACCTAGCCGCTCGATTTAGATCATAATTTTCCATACTGCGGTTGACATCCACAATCAATTGATTTAATTCCGAAATAATCCACCGGTCAAGCAAACCAACCGGCTTATATTGATCGCTTGATTGCCAATCCTCCCGATACAGATTGAAGAATTCAAAGCTATTCCAGAGCATTCTAAATATTCCTCTTTGAAATTCTGCCATTTCCTTTTCAGAAAAATTAAGATTTTCCCCTGCCATAACCGGCGAAGATAGTAAATACAATCGTAAAACATCCGCTCCATACTTATCTAGTATCGCCGTCGGATCAGGATAATTCTGCAACTTTTTCGACATCTTCTTGCCGTCTTCTGCCAGTACTATTCCATTCACTACAACATTCTTATAAGGGATTTTATCTTTAATAGCTGTGGCGATCACATGCAGATAATAAAACCAGCAGCGCGTTTGATCTACGCCCTCACCGATAAAATCAGCCGGAAAAGATTTTTCAAACTTTTCCTTATTTTCGAAAGGATAATGTATCTGAGCATAAGGCATCGAGCCCGAATCAAACCAAGTATCCAAAACATCGGGAATCCTTTTGGCTACCCCACCGCATTTGCACGGCACCTCTATCTTATCCATGGCAAATTTATGCAGATCGTCTATCTTCTTTCCGGACGCTTTCTCCAACTCCCCCACCGATCCGAATACCTGAATCTCCCCACATCCGCCATTTTCAGCGGAACATCGCCAAATTGGTATCACCGACGCCCAATATCTCTGCCTGGAAATTGACCAATCTCGCGCTCCCTCCAGCCAGTTGCCAAACCTTCCTTCTTTAATATACTTCGGTGACCAATTTATCTCCTTTGCCAATTTCAATGCCTCTTCTTTAACTTTCGCTACCGATACAAACCAAGAGGAAGTAGCATAATTAATCAAAGGTGTATCACAGCGCCAACAATGCGGATAAGAATGCTCAAACTGTTCCTTATAAAACAATAATCCTTTATTGGCCAAATATTTAATAATCTCTACATCCGTTTTCTGCACATCGGAAGTAGGTTTGACATGCATTCCGGCAAAATCCTTCACTTCTGGTTTTATCACTCCATCCATCCCCACATGTTGAATAAATGGTAAATCAAACTCTTTGCCCAATTCCATGTCATCTTCGCCAAACGCCGGTGCAATATGCACAATACCAGTCCCGTCCTGCTCGGTTACAAAATCAGCTGGATAAACTTTCCACCCATTTTCTGAATTCTTTGTCTCGGGCTTATTATAATAATCAAACAACGGCTTATATCTCTTTCCAACCAATTCTTCACCAGAAAACTCAGACAAAATCTCATACTCCCCAGATATTGATCCCAATCTGTCTTTCGCCAATATATAATATTCTTCGAGCTTGCCTGTCCTGAGTGTTCTCGAAGGGTTGAGAAGTTTCTCTTTTTTATCTTTTATCTTGCAATAAACCATACCTGGATTTATTGCCAGCGCAACATTCCCAATCAGTGTCCATGGTGTTGTTGTCCAGGCCAATAAATAAGTCCCAAGTTCATCTTCCAACTCAAACTTGGCAATTACCGACAAATCTTTTACGTCTCGGTATCCCTCCGCCACCTCAGATTGCGACAGTGTCGTCTCGCATCTTGGACAAATATACATCGAACGATAACCCTCATATATTAAACCCTTGTCCCAAAGTTCCTTGAAAACCCACCAAACCGATTCCATAAACGGCAAATCCATCGTTTTGTAGGCATTTTTCATATCCACCCAACGTCCAAGCCGAGGTATTACCTTCTCCCACTCGCTGACATAACTCAAAACCCTTGAGCGGCACTCTTGCTCAAATTTATCAACTCCAATTTCTTCAATCTGTTTCTTTTGAGTAATCCCCAGTTCTTTTTCGGCAATGTTTTCAATCGGCAATCCATGACAATCCCAGCCCCACACTCTTTCCACATACTTGCCTTTCATTGTCCAATAACGGGGCACCACATCTTTTATCACACTCGCTACAATATGTCCATAATGAGGAGAGCCGGTCGCAAACGGCGGTCCATCATAAAAACTAAATCGGGGACTCTCTTTTCGCAACCCTAAGCTCTTCTCGAAAATCTTTTCTTTTTGCCAAAAATCTAAAATCTCTTCTTCTATTTGCGGTAAAGTCTTGTCGTTTGTTTTTTCCATATCAAATTAACCCTTCACTTTATATTTCGATTATATCTTAGCTCATTATCTTATTCAAGAATATCTATCACTCACCCGCACCGGCAGGGAAAGTTTTCTCTGCCATATTGCCGTATGCATCAAATCCCCATATCTTAACAAACTGAATATATAATGAAGGAGGCGAAGCGGGAATCGATTGTATCGGTGGAATAGGACCCCCATTCCAAACATCCCATGTCTCAAACGGAATTTGGACATTCCCAACACAACCGCCGTTACACGGCGTGACTGTCGTCATCGGTCCATAACCACTGCCCCATCTCGAAACTACGGGCTCGTCGCTTATGTGTATTGTATAGTGATCAATACCAGCGATGTTTGCATTACTCATGTCCAACAACCAATGACTCGTGGCTATATTCGATGACTCCCTTCGCGCAAAACGAACCGTAATGCCCGATATATCCGGTGCCGAAGTAATTGTCCTAGTAAAGAAAGTAGGAGGAGAACCGGCGCTAGTCACCCTAACACCGTATTGTTTGCCAGTTGCCAGTAGTTTTGACCATAAGGTATAACCTTCACCGCAGCTGACATACTTATAATATTTCCACTCTGGATCGGGTTCGTACTTCACGGTTGGAAACGAGGTCATGTCGGCACCAATGATTGGGGTGGCACCTAGCAACGGAAACTGACCAAGCTTTTCTATAGCACAATCTCCCCCGTCGCCCTCATCATTGTGACTGATAGGATACTTTTCGCTATTCGCCATTGCATACCCTTCCAGTATCTTGGAAAAAGAGGCAATATCCATTCTTTTCTGCACATCAAATGACTTAGTGCGCACCGATCTCATCCCTATCAAAACCACCGACGCCAGTAACCCAATAATCGAAATCACCACCAACAACTCAATCAGTGTAAAACCGGCAATTCGTGCTCTCGTTCGAGTCTCTGAATATAACATTAGAAACTCCAATATACTAACTAAGGTAAAGAAAATTAAAAAATAACCATATCCAGACTCAAATCTCGCAATAGGGGCTAGCGGATTTAAAACTATAATTGCCCCATTCGTCAAACGCCTGCACCTTAATGTAGCTGAAGCAGTATAACCCGTCTACCGGTATCGATTCTGTAAAATCCCGCCAAGTCGTAAAAGGTATCTGCACTACCCCGCCGCAATCCTGACATTCAGAGGGCCAATTAACAGTCGAGTAAGGTGTCCCTGTCACAATAGCTGTTTTGCCGGTGCCTCCGGATACGGTAATTATGTATTGAGCTATGTCGGTAGGATTGGAAACTTGCGGCGACATATCCACTACCCAACTGCTTGTTTCGCCCCTGGGATTCATCCTGCGAGCTGGATAAATACTGCTCAGCATAGAGATGTTTGGAGCAGTGGTGTCAATCGTGGCAGAAGCACTTGTTGTAGAAGTAGTACCATCACCCTTTGAAACATATTGGGAGCTATCACGCAACATTCCTCTTAGCGTATAAGTCTGTCCGCAACCCTGATAAAGATAATAGTTTCCCACCGCGTAAGAAGTAGCTGGTCTTGGCATGGTAGTAATGCTACTTTTTAACATCGCCTCCGCATCGCCGGACGGAGTATCTCCGCCCAACTTTTCTGTCCCGCAGTATCCGGTTGCCAAACCTCTGCTAATTGGGTAGTTCTCGTCATTTTCTGCTGCATAGGCCTCCAGGCTGCGTGATATTGAGGCTACATCTGCCTTCGTCTGAACATCCTGTGCCTTAGATCGAACCGCTTTTACTCCAATTAAAACAATCGCCGCCAAGAGCCCTATAATCGAAATCACCACTAACAGCTCTATTAATGTAAAACCAATTAATTTCTTCCTTCTTTTAATACAACTAATTTTACTATCCATCTTATTGTCCCTAAATAAACACACCATATATTTTTCCTATTTATATAAACCTATATCTCAAATATATCGCTTTCCCAAACAACGGAAGCATTTAGCGCTTTGTCTACAGCATACATTTTCACCCCGAATTCTTTAAGACCTCCTAAGTCATCCATGGACGGGGATGGATCTGTCAGAACAAAAGGCACCTGAACTGGGTTAGTTATTGGATCAGAAGGTTTCCCCACTAATCTGTAGATTTTTGTAGTTCCATGGTCATTACCAATATAATCGGTAAGCTCAATCGCATAATAAGCAATCCCATCACCAACGTCTGTCGCAGGATTAAACGATAACGTCCAATTGGTCGTAGGAGTAGAAGTACCCCGCTCTGCCCTTGCCTGAAGAACACCGGGAAAAGTCGGTGAAAATAAGTCTGTATCGCGATCCGTCGTTCCCCCCAATCCTTCCGATCGTGCCACAAAGCGGCGACCAGGTCCCGAAATAGTAGCCCCTACCATATATTCATCCCCGCAACTAGCATACATATAATAGCGCAGGCTCCCATTACGTACATAAGTGGGTATAGAACTAAGGAATCTAGGAACCAATATCGAATCGCCGCCAACCGAAGTATCACTACCTAACCGCTCAGCCAAACACTTAATACCCCAGCTATTAACACTCTCTGGGTATTTGTCACCGTTATCCATCCCATACGATTCAAACGATGTTGCAATACCCTTAACATCCGCTCTTATTTGTACATCGTGAGCTCTATCTCTAAAACCCCTCACCCCCACCAAAATCATCGCCGCGAGTAACCCAATCAGCGAGATAACTACCAATATCTCAATCAGCGTAAAACCAATCAGCTTTTTCTTATCTTTTGCCCTAGTAACCAGAAAACTCAATCTCAAAGCGATCTCCCAATTTATATTATAGACGAGGAGATGGTACTGTAAACTGCGCTCCCACATTATAGTCACTATTACCATTTCCGTTAGCATCAACTGGGTAAATAAATACATCAATCTTCTGAGGGCGGACCGGAAGCGCCGGGATAGTGTAATCATAACTATTTGCCGATGTAAATACACCATTTACTCCTGGTGGATTCAACGGTGTATTATCAATATAAGAAGGCATTTCCGCATAAAATTTTAATTTATGGCCAGCCAGCCAAACATTGTCAGTTGCTGCCGTCTTCAAGGTAATCCGCCAAATTTCTGGTCCCGGCAAGAATCCAACCTGTGTTGCGCTAAACTGTACATAAGGCACACAATCACCACCGCCACATGAAATCGTCGGTGGTGAAGTATCGCCCGCAATCGATGAAGTAGCCACCACTGTAGTTGCAGAACCATCCTTTACACTAAAATACTTACCTGTAGATAATTTAGCATTCAGAAGATAATTTTCCAGATCACTGACATACCAATAAGGTTTAGCAATTCCGGTAAACACCGGATCTTTAGGAATAGGTGAAGAACCCGAAGCATCCGTAAAATATCCGGCATTAATCAAGGTTGTACTAGCGCACAAAAGACCCGTTGAACCCATTAATTCATAATATTTGAGACTAGTCCAATTACAATAAGCCGGCACGGTTTCATTATTATCCAACGAATATGCCTGTACTGCATTACTAATACTCAACACGCCTGCCTTCCTCCTCACGTCAAATGCTTTCCCTCGAGCGCTCCTAAGCCCCACCAACACTACAGATGCCAGTATTCCTATTATTGAGATCACCACTAGTAATTCAATCAAAGTAAAACCGGCAAACAGGCTTCTCCCTCTTATTTTAACAATCACTTTATTCATATACCTTCCTCCTTAGCCACCAATCACTTTAGCGCCAAGTCAATCGCTTTATTTACCAACCGATCAGCGCGTTTGTTCTCCCCCCGTCCCACATGACAAAACATCATTCTTCCGCCGATTTTCTGTCTTAAATCTACCACCCGCTGATAAAGCGGTCTAAGCCCTTCATTTTTCAACCTATACTCGCCATTCAACTGTTTCACAACCAGTTCACTATCCAACCGGCATTCTACTTCTTCCTCATTCTCTCTATTTTCCGAAACCCACTCCAAAGCTTCAATAAGCGCCCGGTATTCTGCCTGGTTATTAGTCGTCTCACCGATATACTTAGACGCTTCATAGACTATATTACCACATCTTTCCACCACAACACCAATACCCGCCGGCCCCGGGTTTCCCCTCGCCCCCCCGTCAGTATTTACAATCAATTTCATATTCTATCTCCCTAATATAACCCCTTCCTTGTCGTTGCGAGCTCATTCCTGTGTCATTGCGAGCGAAGCGTGGCAATCTTACTTTCCTGTCATTGCGAGCGTAGCGCGGCAATCTTACTTTCCTGTGTCATTGCGAGGAGCTTCCTTCGTCATTGCGAGCGTAGCGCGGCAATCTTACTTTCCTGTGTCATTGCGAGGAGCGTAGCGACGAAGCAATCTACTACATACATCATCCTCTCATCAGATCGCCGCGTCATTACATTCCTCGCGATGACTGGAAGAAACGCACCCAATACTTGATATTCCTGATACTATTGAATATTCCCTGTCTGGCTATTCAGCGTAAAGTCAAATATCTCCAGCAATTTCCCTGTTTTTCTATCAATAGTCGCCTGAAGCCGCCTCTTAGCGCTTCCATAATACCCAGTCGCCTCTATGGTCGTTATACCTTCATCCAAAGAAATGACGCTTGAATCGCTGATTCTCTCGGCTGCAATTCCATACCTGACATCCATACCCCAAGATTTAATCAGTACAGAGCTTCCCGCGTTGATAACATAAGAAGTTGCCGATTGGTCGCTTTGTGAATAAGGAATAAATTCCGTCCCTATATTCGTCCCTCTAATCTGAATAAAACATTTAGTTGGGTCTATTGAACAAATAGGGTCAGTATCATCGGCATCGCGAACGAATTTAATATATAGTCGGGAATTCACATCAAAACCCAACACATTCAATGATTCGTCTTTTTTGAGCAATTTTTCTGTCTCATCATTATTTAACTCAGTATTTACAAAATGGTCCATATCCGGAGATATTGCTTCCTCATTAATTGATTTATACTTAATCCTCAGGTCATATGTCTGCCTAAGAGAATCTCCGGGAGAATTAGCCGGATTAACAATAGGTTGCCGAGCCACACTCCCATCTGTCTCGTCTATATCTACTCGTTCTACTCTTTCCGCTCCTGTGATAAAACTCCCTACCTGGACATTATTATCATATCTAAACCGGAGTAACCCGTCTTCAATCCCCGCTTCCGCCGCATAGTAGGCAACCATCCCGTCTTGGGAATTGGTTTCCATCATCACTTCTGCCATCGCCAAATAACCAACAGTCAAAGCCACTGACGACAAAACTGTAATCAAAAGCATCACAATAAGTATCGCACTACCGGTTTTTCTTTTCAAAAATAACATCATTGTCTGCTCCAAACTTAAAATGATACTAATCGCGGTGTCACCGTCGTCTCAAGATGAATGGTCCTACTTTCTTCTCCAGGACTAAGGGCACTATGAATCGGCACTACATCCATTGATGCTTTGAGGTATGGCGCTAAATTTGCAATCGAAAACGGAGCGCTATTCTTTTCCACATCAAACGCCGACTGACCCTGAAAAAAAGCCTGAGTAACACTGGTCACTGGATCAACCCTAAGCTGTACTCTATCGGACAGTATGGCTGCCGAAGAGACCGTGCAACCAGATAAAAGGGAAACAGGACTATTATAATCAGCTGGACTATCCTTATCACTCGCGTTTGTATGATTATAATAGGAGATTTGCTGAGATATCGTATTTGATTGTATCCAATAATAAACTTCCTGAACAAAATCCTTGCAATCACCACTTCCTTTCCGATAAACCTTTATCCCTGTATATTGTGTAAGTGAATTATTGGTAGTATCTAAACCTCCGCCAGCTTGCTCAAAAGCAAACCCCTTAAAAGTATATACATAATCATCCGGGCCTATGGTCTTTGTGTAAGCAACCGAACTATCAGCTAACCTTATATCTCTGACAATCGTATCCATCGCATAGCGAGCCGCCTGGTTGGTCTCTCGAATAACCGCCGATTTGGACTGAAAACCGCTGGCAGAAGAATACGTAGCAATTCCCATTCCAACCACGCTGACAAATATCGTGGACGCAACCAGTATCTCCACCAAGGTATACCCCCTGGAGGCATGAGGTTTCAGATCACAGGTATGAGTAGATTTAACTGCTTTTATTAAGCCATGCAACATTTTTATTATCTCCTCAAGTCGGTCACCAATCGCTTCAAATTTATAACTCTTCAAATGGTCAAACCTCCTACATATTTCTAGCTGAGTTTCCAACTCCGAAGCAGAAGCTAAAGCTATATGTAAAAACTGTACATACTCATTTTTATGCTGTCTACGATGTCCTTCGGCAATATTCGAAGGGATAGACACTGACGCCCTCTCCATCTGCTGTGCAATACCAAATTTATCTTCACTAGGAAATTTACGTGTCAGTAAATAAACATCATTCACCAGCTCCACGCTCTTTTGCCAAACACTCAATTCTTTATAATTCCCACCCATTTACTCTCCTGTCTCCTGTTCCCTGTTACCTGTCACCTAATTGATCATCTTCCAGTCGGTTAAATAAGTGCTGCCCGTCAAACTCTGATTGCTATTCTCACCCAACCAACTCACTGTTACAGTAATTTGTTGTACCATATCTTCGGGGATATCCTGAAGTGGAACACCATATTGAGGCGGATCTCCCGAAGTGGGATCAAACCACGGCACATTTGTTACGACTACCCCTCTCGTATACTCAACTTGCGGTGTACCCACCGAGGTAGTTTTACATTCGCTTAACATTGATAAATTTGCTGTGGTTAGATTGGTATTCCACTCTGTAGCCGTAGGGATGTTCTGATCCACCCAATTGCCATCTCTCACGGACCGCGCCTTCTCCAAACACTCTTGCGCCAAATTGTAGGCAGTTGTCTTATCGGAAGCCGTCAACCCACCCCTCACACTGGCACTCCCCATCGCCACCACCGCTCCGACTACTGTAACTAAAATCATACTGGCAATCATTACCTCTAATATGCCAAACCCTTTTCTGTGATTTCCTATCTTATGTTTTGCAATTAACATACCTTCTCCCTAAATTACAATCATTCAATCAATACTAAGCCAGTATAACTGTTAATCTTAACTGTTTTACTATCCCCGCAAGATGCACTTTCGCCACATAACTTCACCGTACCAATACCACTAGCCGCCGGCCAAGTTGTTTGGTTCGTGTAATCAAATAAATTCTCAAACTTGACCGAAGCAGCAGGAACCATAAACCCAATCTCCATATCATTTGGATTAGCATCGTCAGGATAGCGCTGATCAACAGTAACACCTTTAGGTAATTTTCTTGGTGCAATACTGTGCCAAGTATTAGTCGTCTTTTCAAAATAGCCGACTTCATACTCAACCGGAGTTTGACTCAAATCCATCATAACACTATAACGGTCAATATTTGTATCGCTAAATCTTGGCGACATTGAATAATTTCTCGCCTCCAGAATCGCTGACTTTAGTTGCTCCGCCGCCGATGTAACCTTATTTCGCCTATCAAAACTCCTAATCGCTGGAATCATCACGACTGTCAAAATACCCATAATCGAGATCGTAATCATCAATTCAATCAAGGTAAAACCAAATTTACTTTTTCGAGCTCTCACTTCCCCTCCGCTCACTTTTCTCTATCATAACATAACCCACCAAAGCTTGTATATCCCCTCCTTGTCATTGCGAGTACTATTTCTGTGTCATTGCGAGCGTAGCGTGGCAATCTTTCCCTGTCCCAGTTTATTTCTTACTGCCTGGCATTATTCTTTGAGCAAAGTCGAGAAGTAACCTCTAATAACGAAGTCCGAAAAAACCCAGATACCAATTAAGTATTCTTTCCCCATAAAGCAAGGCAGCAAAAGTTCCTGCGGTTAAAAAAGGACCGAAAGGCACCGCCGAAGTCAATTTCTTATACCCTGCCAATATCAACACAACTCCGACCAAGCCGCCAGCACAAAACGCCATAAAAAGCCCTACTATCGCTAGCGGATAACCGAGCACCAGCCCTAAAAGCGCTCCGATCGCGATGTCGCCATACCCCATCCATTTCCCTTTAGACGGAATAGAAAGTAATGCCGGCACTCCAGCGCCGATTAATCCTCCCAATAGCAAATCCATCCAGTTCAATCTGTAATCCGGTATGAATTGAATTGCCAATACTTGAAAAATAACCGTTAAGATAATTGCCGGCCAAACGATCTCATCCGGTACCAAATATTTCCTAAGATCATAAACAAACAATACCACCAAAAAAGATACTATCAGAAGATAAAATATCAAACTGATTACCTGCCACTCGAATCCAATCCCTTGGTTCACTACAAATTGATATACTGCCGCAAAGCCCAGAGCCGTCCCCAGTTCAACCAAGGGATATTGCAAAGAAATTTTTTCCTTACAATATCGGCACCGCG
The DNA here is from genome assembly GCA_030647355.1 of bacterium. GTDB lineage: Bacteria > Patescibacteriota > UBA1384 > VFKW01 > VFKW01 > JAUSIS01. The sequence goes on along the minus strand of JAUSIS010000006.1, from coordinate 61,062 downwards.
TCCGAAGCAACAAAAAACTCAAGAGAGGCACCAGATCATACCAAGACAAATCTTTTTTACACTTCGGGCAGTGAGATCGGGTATTTACAATAGTCTCCAGCTCATCCATGCGCAGTATCACCACATTTAAAAAAGATCCTACCATTAACCCAAAGATAAACACTATCAAAATTGTCATAATCCGCTCCTTACTACTTAAATCTATTATATCCTAGAATTAACAAAATTTCCAAATAATACCTTTCCTTCGTCATCGCAAGCACTATTTCTGTCATTGCGAGTGTCGTCCGAAGCAATCTCTCCTTTGTCATTGCGAGAAGCTTCCTTTGTCATTGCGAGTGTCGTCCGAAGCAATCTCCCCTCTGTCATTGCGAGCGAAGCGCGGCAATCTTCTTTCTCAACCAAACAAACCATCGTACAAATCTTCAAACCTTGGATTATCTTTCGCAATCAACCTCATCTTTTTATCCCTCGATCCAGCTTTTATCTGTTTTTCTCTGGCGATTGCGATCAGCGGATCATCATACTCTTCATAATACACAAGTTTATTTACATTATATTTTTTAGTAAACCCATCAATAAGCTTATTTTTGTGCTCGTAAACTCTTCTCGCTAAATCATTAGTTACTCCCACATAAATAACCGTATTACTGAAATTCATCATAAAATATACGTAATAATTTTTATCTTTCATATTTCCATTATAGATTGCTTCGCTGTTCGCTCGCAATGACCAGCGTTTTTTCCGTGTCATTGCGAGGAGCGTAGCGACGAAGCAATCTTTCTGACGAACATCGCGAGTGTGCTTATGTCATTACGAGCGCAGCGCGGCAATCTTCTCCACTTTCCGTGTCATTGCGAGCGTCGTCCGAAGCAATCTCTCCTTTGTCATTGCGAGAAGCTTCCTTTGTCATTGCGAGTGTCGTCCGAAGCAATCTCCCTTCTGTCATTGCGAGCGTAGCGCGGCAATCTTACTTTCCTGTCATTGCGAGCGAAGCGCGGCAATCTTCTCCACTTTCCGTGTCACTGCGAACAGCAGTTCTCTGTCATTGCGAGGAGCGAAGCGACAAAGCAATCCCCTCCCCTACACCCAAAGAGTCCCGATGTACTATCGGGACTCTTTTTAACACACTCGAAAGGAGGAGGACCTCCTCCCCTCTAAATACCGACTATTGAGCCGTCTGTGCCTCAAATGCATTACCCTGGGCCTCCATGTTTTGACCAACATAGACTGGCCCTTGTGCTTGTGCTGGAAGCATTGCAGCACAAGCACCGTTGTTCACGCGATCTGGTGTTGCACCGGTAAGAGTGGTAGTAAAACCATATCTTGCAGCCTGATCATCGCTCTGTGTAATATCAGATATATCATATGCAGCTGTAGCGTTTAACGCAGACACTAAGACTGAAATGCCTCCGCTGGCATCACCATCAGACAAACCATTCACGTTATAGCAAGTGGCAGCTAAGGTCGTAGCTGGATAACCCGCAGATACATTGTCATCATAATACAACTCTAGCATATTTATTACCGATCTGACATTGTTTTTCCTCTGCGTATCTCTGGCTTTGGAACGAGCCGATCGCATACCGATCAAGACTGTTGCCGCTAAGATACCAATGATGGCAATAACCACCAAAAGTTCGATAAGTGTAAAACCTTTTTTTCTCATTTTTTCTCCTTCGCCCGCCATAGCTTCAGCGACGGCGGGTTAATTATTTGACATTGGAAATTTGTCATTTGACATTTTCCCATTTCTGGCTGCAAATAAACGAATGAAAATACCGTTGTCGGTTACCGACCTACCCAGCCCTTTCTCAACTCATCATCCTTATCTGCTAATATCGCCATAATGTCCCAACAACACACAGATATTGACAAGCTCAGAAAGAGCTGGGAACCTCCTTATTATCCCTCATCCTTTGCTTAAAGGGTGAGGGGTTTTAAGCAACCAGAGAACAAGGCCTTTGCCCTATATCTCTTGCCACTTAACTCCCAGCTACCTCCAAAACTCCTATCCTCTTCCCGTGATCTTCCGACTTCACCGACAATCTATCATGTCTTTCAATCTCCGCATCCAATTTTCTCTCAATCCGATCCATTCTTTCTTCCAAGCCACTCATCCTACCTTCTATACCACTCATCCTACCTTCCATACCTTCCATCCTACCTTCCATACCTTCCATTCTGTTTTCTAAGTTGCCAAACCTTTCATCTATCTTCTGAAATTGACCATTCATCATTATCGCCAATTCATCAATCTTCCTATCAGTATTTTTTTCCGCCTGCACAAACAGCTTCACCATTCTTTTTTCTTGTTCGTCAAAACGAGGGAAAACTTTCTCCTCTACCACATTCCCTACTATTTCTACTATCTCTTTTTTATCTTCCGTCGTCATCTCTTTTCCTCATTCATTATTTCTTAATTCTTACCAGCTTACTGCTTATTTCTTACCAGCTTAATTGTTACATAACACTGGTCAGATTGTAAAGCGGCATAATGATGGCAAAAACAACAAATGCTGCACCTAGACCTATGACTACCAAAACAGCCGGCTCCAGAAGAGAAGCCATACCTTTAATCTTATCCTCTGTCTGACCTTCGTAATAATGTGCCAATTTGGAAAACACTTCATCCATTTTACCAGTCTGCTCGCCCACAATTGCCATCTGAGAAACTATCATTGGAAAATTTTTATCCCTCTGTAGTGGCACTGATATCGGAACACCCCGCGAAACGTCATAAGCTACCCGGAGTAAACCCTCTCTATAAATATCGTTATCAATCGAATCTGCCACTATTTTCAGCGACTCAATAATCGGCACACCTGACGCAATAAGCATAGACAGAGTTCTGGCAAACCGCGCCATATAATTTCCTTTATTAATCGTCCCGATTATAGGCATCCTGATTTTTAAGGTATTCCAATGTTCCCGCCCTGAATCTGTTTTCAGATAAAAACCCAGTCCCCATACAGTAAAGCTAACGGCGATAAGATATATCCACCAATACGCCACCATTGATCGGCTAAGTGACATAATTACTGTCGTGGTAAATGGTAATTGAGCGTTATTTTCCATAAATACCGACTCCAGCTGCGGTACGATCTTAACCATCATAATCACAACCGTGACAATCATTGCACCGAAGATAAATGCCGGATACATCAGAGCGCCTTTTATCTTCGATGTCGCATCAGTATCCTTCTCAAGCTGAGAAGCTAATTCCCCCAGCACACTGTCTAATCGCCCCGACGCCTCACCCGCCCTAACTGCAGAGACAAAAACTCGACTAAAAAGTCTGGGGTGTTTACCTATAGCAGTCGAAAAGTTTAAACCATGCTCAAGATCATGAACAATAGCCGCCATTGTCTCTTGCATAATATCATTGCTCGCCTGCACACCAATAATAGAAACGGATTGCGCCAGCGGAATTCCCGACTCCAGCATTGTCGCCAACTGCCTGGCAACAAACGCCTTATCTCGTATCGAGACATTGGTCAAAAATGGAAGATATTGTTGTACTAAACTCCGCGCCACTTTTTCCCTCCGAGCTATTCTTCGAGCTTGTCGAGAAGTTATTCGTCATCCCGAACTTGTTTCAGGATCCATATCCCTTGTAGTTCTCGACTTCGCTCGAACAATATTTTCTTACTGCTTATTACTTACTTCTTACTGCTTACAAGCTTATTAAAAATCCTTCGGATTTTTAATACACCATCATTTTAAATGCCTTAGGATCAAGCGACCAAGCCAAAGCATCATCTATAGTAATCTCACCTTTACTAACCAATTCAGCTAAAACTTTATCCAAACTGATCATACCCTCGGAAGCACTAGTCTGAATAACATTCGGCAACTGATGTGTCTTTCCTTCTCTAATCGTATTTCTCACCGCCGAATTAGCCATCATAATCTCACACGCCAGCACCCTGCCTCCGGAAATCCTCGGCAATAATCTCTGCGATATCACTCCTAAAAGTACATTAGCCAGCTGCATTCTGATCTGTTGCTGCTGATGTGGCGGGAAAACATCAATAATACGATCGGCAGTCTGTGAAGCTGAATTAGTATGCAGTGTCGTAAAGACCAAATGCCCCGTTTCAGCCAGCGTTAAAGCCGCATCAATCGTTTCCAGATCACGCATTTCACCCACTAGAATAACATCCGGATCTTGGCGCAGCGCGCTGCGCAAAGCTCGGGCAAAGGAATTACTATCACTGCTAATTTCCCTCTGAGTGACAATACTTTTCTTGTGCTCAAAAACATACTCGATTGGGTCTTCGATTGTGATTATATGTTCAGAGCGAGTTTGATTGATATGTTCAATTAATGCCGCCAGAGTTGTGGACTTTCCATGACCAGTCGGACCGGTAATAATCACAAATCCCTGACTTGGCAGAGTAAATTTCTCCAAAATCGGAGGCAAGCCAAGTTCTTCGATAGTTTTGATTTTTAGACTGATCGAACGAAGCGCGGCAGATAGATACCCTTTTTGGTAAAAGACATTGGTACGAAAACGCATCTGCTGGTAGCCAAAAGAAAAATCTATCTCTTTTCTCTGTCTTAATTTCTCAATCTGCTCCGGCAGCATAATGCTCAAAATCAGTTTTTCGCAATCCTCGGCGTTCAAAACCCCTTTATCGGCCACCGCAATCAAGCGCCCGTCAATACGCAAAGTAGGTGGAAGTCCTACTGTTAAATGCAAATCACTCGCCCGCTTATCAATTGCTTGGTCCAAAAGTGACTTCATCTCCGCTGCTAAAGTATCTGCCATAATCCCTCCTGTGGTCAGTCCTGCCAAATAGCCGGACGACCTTTACCCGATTCCCCTCTATCTGCATTAGTTTGCAAACGGCAAGCGAATCGGAATATTATATTAATTAAATCACTATATATATTGTAAATCTTTTTTACCAATAATCAAATCGGGCACTAATCGCTAGATGTAACACGCAATACTTCATCCATAGTCGTAATACCCTTCAATGCCTTCAAAATCCCATCCTGCTTCATAGTAACCATGCCATCTTTACACGCCTGCTCCAATATCGCGCTAGCCGGCTGCTTAGACACTGCCAGTTCCTCAATCTTCTCGTTCATCTCCAAGACCTCGTATATACCTATTCTCCCATGATAGCCATTGGTACATTCAGAGCAACCCGAGCCATGATAAAAAATCAAATCATTTTTTTTCATAGCAGCGATTTTCGTATCGGAAATTTTGGAAATTTCCTTCAATATATCCTCGATTAATGCCTCCGGCAACTCTACTTTTGCTTTACACTTAGGACACACTTTTCGCACTAAACGTTGGGCAATAATACAATTGACCGAAGAAGTAATTAAAAATGGCTCAACCCCCATATTAATAAGACGCGGCAAAGCGCCAGCCGAATCATTAGTGTGTAATGTAGACAACACCAAATGACCAGTTAGAGCAGCGTGCGTCGCCATCGCTGCAGTTTCTAAATCACGAATCTCCCCCACCATTATAATATTTGGATCCTGCCTTAGAACCGCCCTCAGTCCTTCGGCAAAAGTAAAACCAATCTGAGGCTTAACTTGGGTTTGATTAATACCGGAAATCTCATACTCCACGGGATCCTCGAGGGTAATAACATTGACAGCGGTAGTTGAGATCCTCTGTAAAATTGCATAGAGAGTAGTAGATTTTCCAGACCCGGTTGGACCAGTTGCCAAAATAACTCCATAAGGTTTCTTTATATTTTTAGCAACAACATCAAAACCCACTCCGGTAATACCCATATCTTCTAGCGTCAGAATACCTACGCTTTTATCCAAAATACGCATGACGACTTTTTCTCCATGTACAGTTGGTAAAGTAGAAACACGAAGATCGATCTCATGCTTCCTAGCAATCACATTAAACCGTCCATCTTGAGGCACGCGCTGCTCGTCAATTTTTAGTTTTGATAATATTTTTATTCTGGACACAAGCGGCGCATGAAGCGACAAAGGCATCTTGATAATATCCTTCAAAATACCGTCAATTCTATAACGCAAACGTAGATTTTCCGTTGTTGCTTCAATATGTATATCACTAATCTCCATTACAATACCTAAACTCACCATCGCCGCTACAATTTCCGGTATCATACCCGCCTTAATAACCGACTCTAAATCTTCTAGTTTATCCACCGGACGCGACAAGAATTTATCCAAATTATTCTCTTCCATATTGCCGCTATCCACGTCCGCCCCAGATTGCAATCCAGCTTTAGTATCAATATCTTCAGACTTAACCTCGGGCACTACTTCTGCCTTAGTATCACTCTCGTTATCTGACAAAGCGGAAGAACTGCTAGGTGGCGGGCTATAAGGAGTCGCCAATCCTTCTTTCAGCCGCGCCGCCTCTGGCTTAAGTACAGAAGATGCAATCTCTTGCATCTGGCCAATTTTTTTATCACTTGAAAGATTCTCTTCATGCACTTGTACTTCAGAAATTACTTTAGGCTCATCTTGGTTTATTTTGGGTTTATTATCTTCATCTTTTTTACCAATTTCGTCTTTTTTTTCTTCTTCCTTATCACCCGCATCCTTTTTCAGCTCAGGCTTAGCTTGTTGCTCAAGCGGATGGGAAGGAATTACTGGCTCATAACCGCTCAATGACTTAGTCAACCCCTCTTGATTACACTTATATTTCTCTACCTCTAAATTATTTCTTCTCTTAATAAACTCTAGAATCTCTCTTGCCTGAGAATCTTCAGGACCCAATAGAGCTACTTTAATCTTCTTAGACGCTTTAGTTACATTAATTGGAGGTTCTGTGTCAAATACAACCATGTTATATTTTTCCGCCACTTCTTTAGGAAACTTCATCAAAACTTCTTTTGGAATAGTAAGTTTGGTTAAATCAACAAAAGGCGCGCTTCCTTGCGTACCGCTCTGGCTAACACTCATACCCGATTGACTCGGTTGGGAGATATTGCTTGCACTATTTAGTAGCAAAGTACTATCTGAAGAATATAAATTAAGTGCCCATTCTATTTCGTCTTCAGGAATGATTGATAGAGTTGTGCTATACCCCTCAGAAGCAAGTTTAGTCAGGGCAGCCGGGGGCTGGCCCTGTAAAATAGTCGGGTTTCCTATACCTATTTCAAGATTCTTATCTGTTAGACCATAAGCAATAATCTGATAGGTCTTAGCATCTTCTTTAGAAATTAGCTTCAGTACATTAGGATCAACTGAGCGTCCTTTAATCCGCACAAAAGGTAAACCATAATATGTACTGAAAGCTTGAGCAATCTGCTCTGTGGTACAAATTCCATTAGCAATGAATTTGACAATCTCAGCTTCACTCTTCGATTCAAATCCATCCAATTTTTTTCTGTCGACAAAACCAAGGTTGACCAATGTGTCAATAAAATGATTCTGCACACCAGCAGTATGCACTGAATTATTGGACATGTTGCTATCTACCATTAAACTATCCCACAAACATTACTTTTCCATCACACTACCGATTAAACCGGCGCAAAGGGATTGGCCCTGCCTAATTCGCCAGCAGTCACATCCACAGGAAGAGTTCCATTGCGCTCTAAGTCTTTTATCTTATCAAGAACTTTCATTGTGGAAATATCCTGAGGCATTGTGATTTGCTCATCGGTCACAGTTCGGGCATTAGCTATCTCATCTTTATTGGGAAAAGTTGCAACACCCGCCACTATAAAACCAACAACCACCAAAATTATAACTAAGAAACCAAACGTTATTTCAATACTTTTATTCATAATCCTCCTTTAATCAATCTGTTCAGCTACTTGCTGATCATTAATTCCCTGATATTGTATTCCATAACTAACCGCAACCGATAGCTGTGAATCCCCCGCCGATGAACTCAAACTCATACTTTTAATCCGGATTGGACGAAGATTCTTTTCCAATTTAGCAGTGAAGTAAGACAAATTATCATATGACCCGACCGCCGACATATTGACACCTACTTCCCCCTCATCTGAGCCAGGCTGGATATCTAAACCGGAGATAGTTAATCCCGTATCCCTTGCGATAGCTTCCACCATCACAAGCACTTCCGGTATCTGCTGGGATGCCGGCATAGCTAGACGCAGATCGTCAATCTTAGTCTTATACTCTTCAAGTGTCGGTTTCAGATCATTTAACTTATTAATCTTATCCTGAGTGCGTTTAGTCTGCTCGCGAAAAGCCTGTATTTTTGCATTAGTCGCCCTAACCTCAAAAGCATAAGGTTTTATAGTAACCAAAGCCAAAATAGCGATAATTATTATACCTAAAGGCACAAATTTATTACCCATAACCCCTCCTCCAATAATCTATTAGTTATTTTTTTAATTCTTCCGCATTAACAGTAAAAGTTGCCGAAAATAACGTGCTGACCGTCCCACCACTCTCTCTCACTGATGTATTCCCCAATTTAATATCTTTGAAAACCGGAGATTTCTTCAGGCTAACCATAAATTTAGCTATACTTGACAGATCACTTGCCGAACCCGTTAAAGATACTACTCCATTTGAATCCATAGAAAGAGAATTATAATAAACAGCTGTTGGAGTAACGCTACTCAAAACAGTCCAAAACTTTGACCAATATACTTTCTGATTTAAAGCGGTCGTCAAACTTTCTTGACCTTGCTGAACTTCTTGAAGATTAGCGGCAAGTTTTTTTAAGTCCGCCGAGTTAAGCTGGTCAGAAATCGTCTTATAATTTTTCTCTTCTTGAACCAACTTACTGGCTCTGGAAGTTTTATATAAAAATAATGCGCCCGTTCCTAAAAGAGCGATCACTGTAGCAATCAATACAAGTGCGCCTAAAGAACCAACAGATGTAACTTTAACTGACTGAATTTCGGGTGATTTATCTTCTTGCTTCGCTTCTTCTTGATTTGAGGACACTTCTTTTACACCGTTCTCTGCACTCGCACTACCAGCAGATACAGGCGCAACTGTTTCGCCATTTAACATAACCCCTCCTAATAGTTCAAATACAAATAAATTATATCAAGCACAATTTCTTTGTCAAATAACAACTTAACTAGCGCTGTCGGGATTATTATATATAATTCCTGACCAGAGAAATAATAGAAAAATTTCCCTTAATTTCACAAGAGCGGAAGAAGTCATCCCTCACATTGTTGGCAGGAGCTGTAGGAATCGTCCCTCACCTTTTCTTGGCAGGGGCATGAGGAATCGAACCTCAATCTGCGGTTTTGGAGACCGCCATACTAACCGTTGTACTATGCCCCCATTGCTCCTACTTAGCCTCTTTATGCATCGCATGACTACGGCACTTACTGCAATACTTACTCACTTCTAATCTCTCTACGGTATTCAAGACGCTCTTTTCTGTGTGATAATTTCTTGCGTGACACTTACTACAGGCCAAGGTAATTAATTGTCTTTTTTCTTTTTTAGCCATTATTCTCCTCAATCATCATTAACTCTGGTGTTTTAGTAAAGTTATGTCAATAACTTTGAGCCGATGACCGGATTTGAACCGGTGACCTACTCCTTACCATGGAGTTGCTCTACCAACTGAGCTACATCGGCAAAAATCAATGAGTTAGAGTATAAGCTGCAACTCACTTCCGGTGCCGGGGGAGAGATTCGAACTCCCGTAGACACTAGGCCGCCTGATTTACAGTCAGGTGCGATTGACCGCTCCGCCACCCCGGCTATCTTAAGCTACTGCCAATAGCGAACATACAACAATACTCAGTTAATTGGTTCGCTGTTGGCTTCAATTTACGATTTTAAGCCGAAAGAAGCGACTTGAACCCTATAATCTCATCAGCAAAGACAATGGAAATATTTGAACCTACGATCTACTATTTACCCCTCACCAGAGCCGCCTCCGGGGTTCGAACTCGGGACCTTCACTTTATCCCTCACCTTTCAGAGCCGCCTCCGAGATTCGGACTCGGGACCTTCACTTTACAAAAGTGTTGCTCTACCACTGAGCTAAGGCGGCTTATCCTGTGAAGAACTCTAACCTTATGACTTGTAAGATTAAAAGGTGAGGGACTCTACCACTGAGCTAAGGCGGCATAGTCTCAATGAGAAACCCTAACCTCTAAACTGCGTTGATACAAGGCAAACATTCCCCCGCTTCAGCAGTTACTTTATAAGTTACAACTCCCATTATATAAAAAAATGCCCTCAAAATATTTTAGCATTTTTTTTCGATTTGTTCAAGTACCTTCTTATACTTTTCATTCCCGGGTGTTAATAAAAGTGCCTCTTTCAGATTTTTTTTTGCATCGGCGCAGTTGCCCTGCCCAATATGCGCTAAAGCCAAATTATAAAACCTGCTGGCAACTGTTTTATCAAATCTCAAGGCTGTAGAGAATGCTTCTATGGCATCCTCGTAATTCTTCTGCTCTAAATATATCACACCTAGTCTGTTAAATACCTTTACATCTCCGGGGTGATCTTTTGCAATCTCTATAAATAATGCTTCTGCTTTGCGATAATCTTTCGCTTGAAAAGCCGCCTCTGCCTCCTCGAAATATGCTTTTACAACCAGACCGGGCTTCAGACGACTGCTCGGATCACCACCGCTTTCAATCCAAAAATCTCTATCCTCAGGCTTCTTCAGTTCTTTCTCCAGCTCACCGCTTTCTGGTTTTGTATCTGCCCCTCTCCAGTTTCTACTTCTAATTATAGGCAACTTACCTAGAACACCCCGAAAAAAATCACTTATTTTACTGATAAATGGTGAACTAAACGGCTTGTTATATCTTGGATGCTGTTCTACATAACGCGTATCAGGTAAGCGCCGGGCAACGATAAAAATAATCACCGCAATTGAAAGTATTATTGATATCCCTAAGATCCCCATCTTATCTCCTAAAACCTCAACAGTAAGTTCTCCAGAACTAATCGTGTATTGGCATTAGTCCTCAGTATATTTTGAACCTTATTAACCTCTGGTATCAGGCCTAATAAATGCTTATTATTTGGTTCATTAACCAATAAATTACCCAACTCAATAAGCCAACCGTCAAGGACTCTGGCTACCTTGTCGTCCACCGCCAAAGTCTGTGCAACATCAAACCTATCTCTAATTCCCATTGTCCCCTCAATTAGGCTCGATGGAATCTTCTCATTTATTAGTAGAGGATCAGGTATAATCCTGATACGCTGACATCTGGAGGCAACAGTCGGCAATATCCTATCTTCATGCTCAACTACTAGTAAAACCACTGATTTTTCCGCAGGTTCCTCAAGTATTTTCAGCAGTGCATTCTGTGCCTCAACTGTCAAATTATCAGCTGGAGTAATTATAGCAACTTTTCTATCACTATTAAATGGTACAAAGCCAAGCTCCCGTTTCAATACCTTAATTTCGTGTATCGCAATACCATTAGATCCTTCAATTCTTAACGTATCTTCCCTGGAACATCCTAATAAACCAGAGACATAGTCACCAAGCGCTTCAACATCAAAATACTTCCCAACGATCATGTAGGCATGGGAAATTCGCTTGGTATCAAACTGCTTAGCTAAAAAAGTTTTGTAATCCATAGCAATGCCATAATACTATGAAAACCATTTTCATAAAAGCCGAGGGTTTAATTATTTCCAAGCCTATCTGCCAACCTAAACCTCGACAAACAAGATCCTGGGCTTAGGGGTAATAACAAAGACTTTCTATGTCACAGAACAAGAAAACTCCGGGCTTCAGCCCGAGAGGCTTCATTGACTATTATTTAATATTGTGCTATACTTTAAGCGGTTAGTAAGTTTAGCTCTCCAAAATCTGGAAATTGGAAAATCACCAAAATTCTTACAAATGAGACTAAACATCAAACCCTCTGAGGCAGAGATAAGTAATGCCTCCCGGGGACGGGTCGACGCCCTAGGAAAGTTGTAAAGAGGTAAGCATGTTCGAAGATAAAACCCTCACTTGTAAGGACTGTGGAAAAGACTTTGTCTGGACTGCCGGCGAGCAGAAATTCTACGAAGAAAAAGGTTTTTCCAATTCCCCAACCCGCTGCCCAGAATGCCGCAAACAACGCAAGGAAGAAAAACGTTCTAGTGATAGAATGTACGATATCACTTGCAAAAACTGTGGTAAAGCTGGTCAGGTTCCTTTCCAGCCTAGAGATCCTCAAAACGTTCTCTGTGCCGAGTGTTTCGAAGCTGAACGAGGAAAACGCAAAGCTGCTGAATAATTAAAGTAGCAAACAAAAAAACTCCTATTCAGGAGTTTTTTTGTTTAAGAATTATCTTACTTAACTTTTTCTTTATTCATCGAACGCATACACCGCGTACACAAAACTAAGCCATTCCATTTTTGTAAATTCGGCTTCACAGTTCTTTTAGTTTCCGGCCCTCTATGTCTCCATTTACCGGAGTGCAAGTGCCTGCCAATCCCCGCCTTAACCGGCATTTTACTGCAAATTTGACAAACTAACATCTCAAATCCTCCATTGTTACTACAACTACTATTTGTTATATTTAATCAAGATAACAAAATTATTATACCAAAACTAAGGGAAAATATCAATGCCTTATACTATTAGCTTCACAATTGTCTTAATTGCCATAATACTTTTGAGTTTTTCTGTCCACGAATTGTCGCATGCCTGGATGGCTAACCGGCTAGGAGATCCTACCGCCCGATTAGAAGGGCGTATTAGTTTAAATCCTTTAGCGCACTGGGATCCTATAGGCACCACCATGTTAGTCATCTTAATCCTACTCAAGCTTCCTGCTTTTGGTTGGGGCAAACCAGTTCCGATAAACGATCGTAATTTTAGAAATCCAAATCGAGATCTACTACTTTCCTCTCTCTCTGGCCCCATTAGTAATATCCTACTTGCTATTTTTTTTGGCATCATCGTTCGCATCTTCATTCCGGAAACAAACATATTTTATCAAATTCTCATTTTAGCGATCACTATTAATATATACCTAGCCATCTTCAATCTTATTCCACTGCCACCACTCGATGGATCGCAAATCCTACGAGCAGTGGCCCCCCCTCGCACCTATGAAATCATTGAGGCTAACTCAATGTTTTTTCTGATTGGGCTCATCATCCTAGTTTCGTTTGCCCCCGGAGTTATATTTTCAATTGTAACAACTATTGTTCAGTTAATTGTTTAGCTTGCCGTAGCACTCGAGAAATTATATAATCAATTCGGCTCTAATTAATCGGCTACATTTTGGGTCAACACCAATTCATATGGAAGTTCGCTGTTCTTCGGCACTGTGGTGTCGAAGACAGAACATCCACCATATTTGCTCAAAGCAAATAGCACATACCTGGGCCAATTTGTAGCCCGATTAGAGCCATAAAAACCTTGCAGGGCATAGCACATCCGCCAGCTGCGGAGGCGGAGGCTAGTACGCTCAACTTTTACTCAACGGGGCATAGCACAGTTGGCTAGTGCGCTGGGCTGGGGGTCCAGAGGTCGGCAGTTCAAGTCTGCCTGCCCCGACAAAAAGAAAGTAGCAATTTTAATCCGTCGCCAAACCGCACATATATCGCCCAATGTGATATAATATTCACATAACTGGAGGGATATTTCATGGTCTATGCGCTGAAAACCCAGAGACTAACAACCAGAAAACCACCCAAAGATCAATTTCTCACCTGCCAAATCCATCCCTCGTCCGAAGAAAAAGAGGGATACGCTGGTTGCTTATTCTCCTTGATTGAAATATCTAGCGACCAATACTCTAATGCCCAAATTGGCCAGAGTATCATTAATACCACCGCTCGCGAATATTTCCGCTTGACTGATGATAATGCTTCGGCAAATTTTGAACAAGCCCTCCGAAAAACCAACGAAGTACTCGCCAACTACACCCAAGACGGGCAGACAGATTGGATAGGCAATCTTAATGGCGTAATTGCTCTCATTTATAAAGACGAAATGCATATAGCAAGTGTGGGGAAAACTATCAGCCTCCTTATCCGCGAAGGTAAAACCTCGAATATCACCCCCGATACCGCCAACGGCGAAGAAGGTATTCATCCACTCTGTACATTTTCAAATATTACCAGCGGCGCCTTAGAAAAAAACGATTTGATAGCTTTGGCTAACCAGAAAATCTTCTCCCACACCACCAAACAAGAACTAAAACAACTACTTGAAATAAATTCCCTTGAAGATGCTTCAATTAATCTAGCCCGTATATTATCCCAACCAAATCCGGTTGACACTAACCTCATCCTCATAGAAACAACTACAAAAGAAGATATTGCCAACGAACCCTTGTCAAACGTACCGGATACAATATACCTTGACGAAACAAACCAGTCTTTACCGAGAAAAGCCGGCAACCTATTGAAAAAAAAAGTTATTCCGACATCATTAATTATTCTAACCGCTACCACCAAAACGATTAGGTCATTCTTCGCTTGGAGTAAAAAAGAAATATCTGCAAAATCCCCTGCGATATTATCTCTATCTCAATTGGCAATAAAAAAACTGAAGCACCTACCCTTAGTAAACAAAATCCCAAATCTCAAGGACGAAAACAACACCGCTCCACATCCCGTCAAAGTTCACCACTACAACCGATTTCCAAAAATTAATCTGTCCAAACTACCAATATACCCCATTATTATTGGCTGCCTAATCATTATCCTGGTTACCAGTATCATTCTTGAAATTAAACATACTGCCAAACCACAAGTAAATCCCAATACAACCAAAAATACTACCCTAACAAATCTCCAAACAAAATATAACCTCACCAAAAGTGCCTCAGACAAAGAAGCAATTTCCATGTTGGAAGAAATTATTAGTCAATTATCCGATCGTAAATTAACCAGCCAAGAAAAAGAACTACTAAATAACTCCAAATCAAAATATCAATTACTTACAAAAAGTACAGAGATAGATCTCCCAGCTAATAAAATTCAACTTCCTCCCAAAACGCTCAAAGTATCAATCCTCGGTAACAATACCTATGCCTTCACCCAGATAGGATCAATATTCAAAAAAGCTTCTAACGAATCAAGGTTTAAATCAACATCCAAACTTCCCTCTAACTCCGGAAACATTGTGGCAGTTGCTGGCCCGACTAGTAACCAGTCATATATAATACTAACTGCCGAGCAAAAAATGTTTGAATCTCTACCGAATAAGGCGCAAGTGAACACAATCAATTCCAATGAAATCTGGAAATCAGCAACCGCAATAGCAACTTTTAGTAACAATTTATACCTTCTAAGCCCTAAAAACAGTCAAATATGGAAATATACACCTTCCAACCAAGAAGGTAGGTACAATTCAGCAGTCCCATATTTAACCAGTAAAGATACAAGTATTCTATCCGAAATGACCGATATCACTATTGACAGTTCTATTTATACCCTGTCGAAATCAGGTAAAATTTATAGAATCCAAAAAACAAACTTGACCGAATTAACTTATAGTAAATTCCCTTCCCCAACTTTAGTCCCCCAACATCCATCAATACTATACACGACTCCGCAAAATGACTTCTTCTTTTTAGTTGAGCAAAATAAAATCATAGTTACCGACAAAAAAGGCGAATACATAAAACAAATCAAAATAAATACCAAACAAATCAAAGATATTTTTGTTCAGCCAATTTTGAGGAAAATATGGATCGCAACTGACAATTATTTATTTAGCACTACTTATTAACACAACTTACTCGAATTTAACTCGGAAGAACCTTCTTTTTCCAATCTGCAATTTCATTCCCCCTATAACTGAAATTTTTTCACTTGCCCCTCGAACAACTTGGCCATCTATCTTAACCCCCCCCTGATCAATCAACCGTCGTACTTGGCTTTTACTCAGTTTGTGATCGGCTATACTTATTAAATCTGTTATACTCCCAGAAAAATTTCTCTTTATTTCCAATATAGGCATCTTATTAGGGATTTTCTTATCACGACAAGTTTCATCAAAATACTCACCCGCTAAAGACGCTTGCTCGCTGTCATAATACGTCTCAACTATCAGATATGCCAACCGCGCTTTTACATCCCTCGGGTTAGCCCCTTCAACCAGCTCTTTCTCTACCATTTTCAACCCACCATCTGAAATATCAGTTGCCAAAGAGAAAAACGGCAGTATTAAGTTATCGGGAATTGACATCACTTTTCCATAGATCTCAGTTGGCTTTTCTGCTACACCGATTGCATTTCCTAAACTCTTAGACATCTTCTCCCTGCCATCGGTCCCAACCAAAATCGGAACCGTTATTATATCCTGCGGCTTTTGCCCCATTTTCCTTTGCAAATCTCGTCCAGCCAGCATATTAAACTTCTGGTCAGTTCCACCGATTTCCAAATCCGATTTGACCATAATTGAATCATATGCCTGCATTGCAGGATACACTAACTCATGCATTCCGATATCAATGCCAGATTTGAATCTATTAGAAAAATCATCCCTTTCTAGTATCTGAGCAACCGTAAATTTTGATAATAAATCCAGCCAATCGGCAAATGAAAATTTAGAAAACCATTTGGAATTCCGTACCACTTCCGAAGCAGAAACATTTAATACCTTCCCAACTTGCTTTAAATATGTCTTAGAATTTGACTCAATCTCTTTTTCTGTTAATATTGGACGGGTTTTCTTTTTTCCACTTGGATCACCAATCCTAGCCGTGTAGTCACCAATGATTAAAATAATCTTGTGACCGATTTGCTGAAACTCTCGTAGCTTATTAATAACTACCATATGACCCAAATGAATATCGGGCGATGTCGGATCAACCCCTAATTTAATCCTAAGCTTATCACCTCGTTTTAGTTTCTCTTCCAACGATCTCTGCTCTATTACTTCGGCTACTGCCCTCTTTAACAAATCATGTCTCATGAAAAACCTCTCTTAATACTTTATTATTTTTATTTTAATCTAATATAGTATAATGTAAAGTGGAGTTAAGATGAAAAAACAAAAAAAATTTCGCAGTAATTTTTCTAACCCCCTAAATCTCCAAAAGCTTACTAAAACACTATCTAAACATAAAAAGATTTTTACACTCCGATCGATTGCCAATATTGCTCTCTACTCTTTTCTAATTATCCTATTTGGCATAGCTCTCCTGTTCGCCTGGTTTTCTAAAGATCTGCCTACTCCGGGCAAAATCAAACATCGTTATGTGTCTCAATCAAGTCAGATCTACGCCAGGGATAGTAAGACACCATTATATTCAATATCCGGCGAATTTAAACGCACAGTTATCACTAAGGAACAAATGCCGCTCTATATGCGACAGGCAACTGTTGCCCTCGAAGACAAAGACTTCTACCACCACATTGGTGTAGACTTTCGTGGTTTAGCGCGCGCTGTCTTCAGTAATTTAGCCAACAAAAGATATGGGGGCTCAACTATCACCCAACAATTCGTCAAAAATGCGCTCCTAACCAATGAAAAAAGCCTGACTCGTAAAATAAAAGAACTCATTTTAGCTCTAGAAATTGAAATCATGTACAGTAAGGAGGAAATTCTTACCAAGTACCTCAACGAAATTCCTTATGGCTCAAACGCCTACGGCGTCGAAGCAGCTGCCAGTATCTATTACAATAAACATGCCCAAGATTTAACTCTAGACGAGGCTGCCACTCTCGCTTCACTTGTCCAAATGCCAACCTACTTCTACAATCACCAAGACCTCCTTAAAGATAGACGAAATATAACTTTATTAAAGATGCAGGAACAAGGCTACATCACTAAAAAACAAAAGCTCGCTACTCAAGCCTTACCTATACAATTCATTCCTCGTCGAGAAAATATTAAAGCACCACATTTTGTTATGTATGTGAAAGAAGTGCTCGTCGAAAAATACGGCGAGAAAATGGTCGAAAGCGGTGGATTGAAAGTTACTACCACACTAGATATGGACAAACAAGCTCTAGCCGAGAAAGCCGTCAGCGATTCTACCGCTCATCTGAAAAAATATGGAGCATCCAACACGGGTCTTGTTGCCCTGGATCCTAAGACCGGACAGATTATCGCCATGGTTGGTTCTCTAGACTATTTTGATACCAAAAACGACGGCAACTATAATGTAACTACTGCCAAACGCCAGCCAGGTTCTTCTATTAAACCAATTGTCTACGCCACACTCCTTCAAGGTAAATATAATCCTGGTTCAATCTTGTTCGACCTGCAAACAGATTTTGGTAAGTATGTTCCCAAAAACTATGATGGACGTTTCCGTGGCCCGGTTACTATAAGATATGCTCTTGGGAACTCCCTAAATATTCCAGCCGTCAAAGCCCTCGGATTGGTTGGCATTGATAAGATGCTGGAAACCGCTGACAATATGGGTATTACTACATTAACCGACCCTAGTCGTTATGGTCTGTCTTTAGCTCTAGGCGCCGGGGAAGTGCGCCCACTTGATATGGCAACCGCCTATGGTGTGTTTGCTAATAGTGGAACCCTGGCCAAAACAACGCCAATACTTAAGGTAACTGATGCCAACGGCCGAGTGCTTGAAGAGTGGAAACCAAAAGAAAACGACAGGAAAGTGCTAGACCCACAAGTTGCCTACGAAATAAGTGATGTACTATCGGATTTAAATGCTAAAAAACCAGTCTTCAGTTTCACTATGAATAACCTAAGCTTGAAAGACCGCCCGGTTGCCGCTAAAACTGGTACCTCAAATGATTATAAAGATGCCTGGACCGTGGGCTACACCCCCCAGCTCGTCACTGCAGTATGGGTAGGCAATAATAGCGGTAAACCGATGTCACCATCGGGCGGTTCTATTGGAGCAGCACCAATTTGGCATCAATTTATGGAATCTACCCTTAAAGGTCAGCCAGTCGAAAAATTCTCAAGACCCGCAGAAATCCAAGAGCTGACAGTCGAAAAATACTCTAACAAACTGCGCAGCTCACTCTCCAAGGAATTCATTACGGACATCTTTGCTAAATGGCAAGTTCCTACCGAAAGAGACGATGTGAATGTCAAATTAAGGGTTTGTAAGTCCAACAATCTTCTCGCACCTAAAAATATGCCTGCAAGTCAAGTGGAAGAAAAAGTCTTTTCCAACATCCATTCAGAATTCCCTGATAAACCCGGCTGGGAAAATCCTGTTAAAGCCTGGGCCAAGTCAAATGGCATGTATATTCCCTCACCCACCAGATACTGTAAGTTGGAAGAAGTTGTCAAACCTATCATCAATATTACCGAGCCAGCTGATAATGCTTCTGTTTCGGGATTCTTCACTATAAGAGCGGACGCTTCCTATAACGCTGGCACCATAGATAATGTTGAATTTATAATTGATGGGACAAATACAATTGGTACCGTCCACACAAGTCCTTATGTCCTAACATACAATGCTAATCAATTAAGCACTGGAGCTCATGAACTTTCGGCACGAGTCAATGCCAGTGGAATCAGCGCAAAAAGTTCTATTACCATTACAGTCGGCGCCGATGTCACTCCTCCCGGAGATGCAATCATTGATGTTACCCATAGTACTACGACAAATAATTCTGCCAGCATTTTTTGGACTAATCCATCGGATGCCGATCTGGTTAAGGTACGGGTATACTTCTCAACTTCAAACGGAAATATAGGATCTCTCAAAGGCGAATATGCAGCTACACCTGGTTCTTATATGCCAGGCGCTTTCGCAGGACTTCCTAATGGACAAAAATGTTTTACAGTTCAAGGGGTTGATTCTTCCAATAACCAAAATCAAAATAAATCCCCACAACAATGCTTCTAAACCAAATCAATTGACATATTTCTATCTAGTTAACCTTAGGTTCTACAAAAATCATCTTACCGGTAGTCGTTTGATAGATCCGTACCACTTGGCAGTCCAAGCTCTCCCCTACATGCTTATCGCCCCCATCAACCACTATCATCGTGCCATCTTCAAGATAACCGACACCCTGCCCTTTCTCTTTGCCTTTCTGCACAACCTTCACCTCAATATCTTCCCCGGGAATCAATTGCGACTTAACAGCTGACGCCAGTGCATTCAGATTCAATGTTTCCACATTCTGTATCTGTGCTACCTGGCTAAGATTGAAATCAACTGTTAATATCCTGCCCCCACGCTCTTTGGCGATCTTAACCAGCTTATTATCTACCTTATCTTTATCCCGCATTCGATCTTCGGAAATTTCAATGCTCACATGACGATTTCTTTGAAGATTGGCTAGCACCTCTAATCCCCTACGCCCCTTCACTCGCTTCAAATAATCCTTAGAGTCAGCGATACTCTGTAGTTCTAGTAAGACAAACTTAGGAATTATTAATTTTCCCGAAATAAAACCCGTCGAAGCTAAATCTTCTATCCTACCATCTACCAAAACCGAAGTATCAACTATAATCTCTGCTTTATTATTAAGAATATCTTTGTCACTTAAAATATTAGCAAAATACCTTGCAACCGAGTAAGACTGAGCTAAAAACAGATCAAATACAGCTACTGCTGTAAAAATTTGCACAACAGATGGCAGCCACTTGCCATACTGACCCGGTAGAAAACCCAGCGATCTCCCCAATAAATTACCCACCAATAACCCGACCGCCGCCCCCAAAACGCCCATAAAAAAGTAAGGAAACTCAACCTTTATTAATTTGCGTGTTACTACCAACGCACCCAACGCTATAAAAAGAATGATAATAAAAAACGTAAAATCCTTTTGAGAAGTTAGCCCTAATTCCATAGCATTTCTCCTACCTACTTAAAAAGCAGATTAATAACATCGTGAACATTCCTGACATGCGTCATCTCCGTAAACCCAAGTCTTTTTGCTTCTTTTTTCCTCTTATCAGCCTGCGGAACATTTCGAATCTCCCCAGATAGACCTATCTCACCAAACACACATAACTTAGAAT
The DNA here is from genome assembly GCA_030647355.1 of bacterium. GTDB lineage: Bacteria > Patescibacteriota > UBA1384 > VFKW01 > VFKW01 > JAUSIS01. The sequence continues at coordinate 40,248 of JAUSIS010000006.1, read as the reverse complement.
CAATCGCCTTATTGTGAAAAGAAGATACAACTGCCATAGCGACAGCTAAATCTACAGCCGGTTCTTTCAATTGGAAACCACCCACCACATTAATATATACATCCTGATTTTGCAACTGAAGTTTCGCCTTATTTGTTAAGACAGCCAGCAACAACTGGAGCCGGTTTGCATCAAATCCGCTTGCCGTTCTCCGTGGATAACCGAACACTGTCGTGGCAGTAAGCGCTTGAATCTCAACCAAAAAAGGCCTGCTTCCTTCCATCGTTGCCGTCACAACCGAACCAGACGAGCCAACCCTTTCCTCAAGAAATAACTCCGAAGGATTGAGAATCTCTTTCAAGCCACTGCCTTCCATCGCAAATATACCTATCTCGTCAGTCGGACCAAACCGATTTTTAATTCCCCTGAGGATTCGCGTTTCTTTAAATCTATCTCCTTCCAAGTAAAAAACCGCATCCACCAAATGCTCAAGCGTTCGCGGCCCCGCCACAGATCCGTCTTTAGTAGCATGACCAACTAAGACAATCGGAATGTGCAATGTTTTTGCTACCCTCTGTAGTTTTAATGCACATTCTCTAACCTGCACGATACTCCCCGGCGTACTGGGAAAATTCTCGTCATACATGGCCTGTATAGAGTCAACAACCACTAAAGCCGGTTTATCTTTACTAATAAGCTCACATATATAATTCACATTAGTCTCAGCTAAAACTTTTATATCGCCATTTTTGACTTTCAACCTGTCGGCTCTTAGTTTAATCTGTTCACAAGATTCTTCACCACTGACATATAAAACTTCCTTCATCCGTTCTGCCACCATCAGAAGTAATGTACTCTTGCCAATCCCGGGGTCACCCGCTAAAAGTAGTAACGAACCGGGCACAATTCCGCCTCCGATTACTCGATCAAATTCCCCAAGACCAGTTGAAATATTAATAAAATTACCAATACCAATGGCATTAATACTAATTGGAGAAGCAAGATCTCCTCGCGCTGCCTTATTTTTTTTATTAAGGCCTCTCATCTCCACTAGAGAATTCCATTGCCCGCAATTACTGCATCTGCCGCTCCACTTAGAACTCTCTTCTCCGCAGTTTTCACAAACATAAACTAAATTAATTTGCTTCATATCTACTCTTTCCAGCTTACTTAGGTACTTGTTAATCCATCCTGAGTTTAATATCTAAAATCTTCAATTGCAAACTTTCTTTTCCTTGCCAGTCATTTCTATCAACCGAATATGCGATGTCTATCTTCCCGCCTACAGACAAGTTACTAAACTTGCCAGCCAAACCAAAACCAACTGCACAACGCGTTGTCTTTCCATCAGATAATTCGATCTTCAGATGCTCACCAGTTTTACCCATTACCGTAATCTTACCGCAAGTGAGATTGTTAGTGACAAAAACCGGCCTTGGATTCCCTGAGCCGAAAGGTTCAAGCTTTCTTAATTCTCGAAAAAATCCCCAATCAATATCATCCAAATTAACCTTGCAGTCGCAATAAATCCTCCCCGTCAAGCTTTTCGACGATATCTCGCTTTCGGCAATCGCCAGCAGTTTTTTATAGAAAATTGCGATGTGTTGAGTTTTGATAGTCAAACCGGCTGCCATCGAATGACCACCATGTTTAATCAAATATTTCCTGCAGTAATTCAGGACTTTCACCAAATCAATTCCTTCCGGCGATCTGGCACTCCCCCTCCCTATACCATCTTTAAATCCTATAACAAAAGCCGGACGATTATATTTTTCTGCTATCCTGCCTGCCACTAACCCGATGATTCCTTCGGGCCACCCTTCTTTTGCCACTAAAATTATCTTATTTCTATCCAACCCTTCCTCTTCAACAATACCTAATGCTTCCTCCAATACTTCTTTAAGTAAGTTTTGTCTCTTAGTATTAGTATCATCTAGCCGTCTAGCAATATCTAATGCCTCCTTATCATCCTGTGTCATAAGTAATTTAAGCGAATCTTCACAGTCTCCCATCCTTCCTGGGGCATTTAGTCTAGGACCAATCCCAAATCCGACAGTATAAGGAGTAATCTGATCTTTGACGATAGAAGCCACTTTATATAACTTATCTAAACCTAACCTTTTAGTCTTCTGCAATACAATCAAGCCAAATTTACCAAATATCCGATTCTCACCCAAAAGCGGAACCATATCGCAGAAGATGCTGATCGCCACTAGATCCAAATACCATTTTAATTGACTATCGCTCAATCGCCTACTACGCAAACATAACGCACTCACCAGTTTGAATGCCACCGCAGTACCAGATAGTTCCTTAAAAGGATACTTACAACCCTTTTGCTTAGGATTAATCACGCTACAAGCATCAACAGGAAACAACGCTTCAATGGGCTCATGATGATCGCTGACAATTATATCTATACCTTGCGCTTTTGCAAAAGCAATCTCCTCTTTACCCGTAATACCTAAGTCAACTGTAATTATTAGCTTTACTCCCTTGCTAGCCAATTCTTGAATACCTCGCCTGCTCAAACCATAACCTTCATTTCTTCTGGGAATAAAAGTACAAACTTCCGAACCATGCAATACCAAAATATCATTCAAGAGGGCGGTTGCCGGTATCCCATCAGCATCATAATCACCAAAAATACCCACTTTCTCTTCATTCAAAATAGCCTTTTCAATCCTATCAACCGCCTTCTTCATTCCCTTTAGTTTAAAAGGGTCAATCAATCCTTCATCATATTTCGGGTTCAAAAAAACATCATGCTCAGATTCCTTAATCCCTCGAGCTAAAAGTATTTGTTTTATTATATTCGAAGATAATTTAGGAGCTATTACCCACTCTTTATTTGTAATAACCCCATCCTTCGATTCGCAAATCAACATACTCATGAATATCACCTTTATGCTTATTTAAAATTAGCTTCAAATCGTCCAACTGATCCTTCGCTGGACTATTACTATCGAGTAATACCTTCCACCCCAAATCCGTAACTAATACTGGGTGGAAAGACGTCTCCGCTACCTCGATCCTGACAAGCTTACTTCCCTCAACTTCAGAAAAATTATCATGTATATATGAAATAAAATCAATAAAACGTGAAGAAATCAACCTTTTCCCTAGTTCGACTTTAAAATTGCCTATGTCAATAACCAAAGGCAGAGCTTGCCACTTCTCGTTACTAGCCAGAGTTCCGATTGCTCTGAACGCTATGCCCATATCGTCCACTAAGTAATATTGATCGTTAGACTGCCAGATCAACGAAACCGTTCTTTCAGCTGTAACGACTTTGATAACATCAGGCAATCCCCTATAGATTTTTACCCAGTATGCCTGCGGATAGACCTTACGTACCTCGTCTGCCAATCTATAATTATTGACATAAAAAATATTTTTACCTCTCGATTTTTCAGCCGCCGCTCGCCCTTCACTTGTTATACTACCCTCAAAGACTACCCTCTTTACCTTAAAATAATCACTTACAAAAAAGATGTAAAACAGACCGGTAACTATTAATAAAAACAAAAAAATATTCACGACAGATTTCGGAATATACAACGCCATCGGCTCCCTAGGAGTAGTACTAATAATTATGGGATTGCGCCCGATCCCAGCTCCTTTATTTCTGCGCCAACCCATTTTTTCCCTCCAAAGACAATTCCAACAATTGCTCAATTAATTCTGGAAACGTAACGCCCGCCGCCATGTCCGCCTTAGGTAGTAAACTCTCGCTCGTCATCCCGGGCATAGTATTAGTCTCGAGCACAATTACCTCCTTATCCCTGACAATAAAGTCTGTTCTAGACAAGCCTCTGCAACCAAGTATCTTATGCGCCAGAACAGCATAATCTTGTGCTTTCTTAAGTATGGACGTATCAATATCGTCCGGCACCACTTCTTCTGTCTCACCATTATATTTTGCATCATAATCAAAAAATCTACTTTTTGGCTTAATTTCTAAAACTGGCAATGCTTTAGACTCTTCATTTCCAATCACTCCAACCGTAATCTCTCTGCCCGATATATATTCCTCAATCATCACCCTATCTTCTAGTTTTCTAACCCGACGGTATGCGTCAGAAAGATGCTCTTTTTTATCAACTATCTCAACGCCAATACTTGATCCATTAGTAACCGGCTTAATTACACAGGGAAAACCAATCTCCGTTTCTACCCTATCGCAATCTACACTACTACCGGCAATCAAAAATGACCTCGCAGTCGGCAATCCTGCAGCCCTATATACATCGACTGACTTAAGTTTGTCAATCGCAAGCGCGCTCGCCAGCACACCACTGCCCACATATGGTAAATCAAGTAATTCTAAAAAACCCTGAATAGTGCCATCCTCTCCGTATTTTCCATGTAAAGCTGGAAAAACCACATCTACCCAATCTCGCTCATTAATAATTTTCCTTAGGTCGGTCGCCGGATCATAAATCCTTACCTGATGACCGAGAGATTTCAACGCCTCAGCCACCTTCTCCCCGGAACGAAGCGAAACCTCTCGCTCACTGGACAGCCCCCCCGCAAGCAAGGCAACATGCAGCTTCTTTTTCATCCTTGCTCCTTTGACCATTCCCCAATAAATTCTATCTCTTCTTCCAATGTAATTCCCTTCTTCTCCCTCACTAATTCTTGAATCTGTTCAATCAGCTGTCTCACATCCATAGCCGTCGCTTTACCTGTATTTACAATAAAATTCGCATGTTTTTTAGATACTTGAGCACCACCCACCCTCAACCGTTTTCCCCCTGATTTATCAATCAAGAAACCAGCTGAATAATTTTTATCCTCGCTAGCAGTCGCTTCAAATCCTGATGGATTCTTAAAAATACTACCAGCAGAATGCTCCCCAAGTGGCTGTTTAGACAATCTCATTTGTTGATACTGTTTGATTCGTCTCATTATCTCCTCTCGGCGCAAACTTGCTAACTGAAGTTTAACTGATAAAATAACTGGTTTCCGTCCTACATTTTTTCCTGAATTTTCTTTGAGCCAGGAACTATGATAACCAAATTTCATATCTTGCGCCTCAATATTAACTGTCCGACACCTCTCACCCTTTTCTTCCCCGGGCAAAAGAATTGTAAGACTACGAACATAGTCGCTAAATTCTCCTCCCCAGCACGATACATTGTTATAAGCAGCCCCTCCGACAGTACCGGGTACCCCTACTAAAAATTCAAGTCCACCATATTCTTTTGCTGCCGCCGAAGTTATCAAATGCGATAAATAAACTCCTGAATCAGACATCACTTGTGATCTATCTTGCAGAAAAGCAACATTTGAGGAGCGATTAAAAATCACCATTCCAGGAAAGCCATAATCACTAATAATCACATTACTGCCACCCCCAAGGACTAAATAAGGAATATCCAAATTAACCGCCGCCTGCACAGCATTAACCAGCTCGGACACTGTTGATGCACTAAAAACATAATCCGCCACCCCTCCTACTTTCATAGTAGTATAATCTCTAAGGCCTAGATGTTCCTCAAGCTTTTCTCCCAGTTGCTCCTTTAATTGCTTGGCTATTTCCATATTTTCTCCAAATTAATCCTTCAAATCCGCCGAAACAGGTAAATTCAAATAATCCATTCCTACCTTGTATATATCACCCGCCCCCATCACCACCAACACATCTCCCCGCTCTAGATTCTCTTTTAAGAAATCAACTGCTTCGTCTAATTTACTGACATAATATACATGACTATTGTATTTCTTGGTTTCCTCCACCAAATGCCTGGCATGAATTCTCCCTGATTTTTCTCTTGCTGAAGCATAAATATCTGTGATCAAAACAAGATCAGCGCCATCAAAGGACTTAGCAAATTCATCAAGTAGTTCTTTCGTTCTGCTATATGTATGCGGTTGAAACACGCAGCAAATTTTTCTATTAGGATAAAAGGACCTAGCTCCTTGTAACGTCGCCCTAATTGATGTAGGGTGATGTGCATAATCATCTACAACCACAACCCCTTCCCTTTCTCCTAGAACCTGAAAGCGTCTCTCAACTCCGGAAAATTCAGGCAAATAGCGCTGTAGAGTTGCCGGCTTAACTCCGATTTTTAAACAAACTATTATAGCTGCGGTCGCATTAAGAATATTATGCTCCCCGGGAATCGTCAACTTAAACGGCCCATATATCTGTTTATCTCTTTTAATACTAAAGGATTGCTCTCCGGGTTCAACTTGGTATTCAATAATCCGCCAGTCGGCTCCATAAGAAAACCCATACGATTCAAAACGTCTATCAGCTAGACTCAATGACAGTTTCTTCACTTTGTCGCAATCAACACACCCAATAACCAATCCCGACCTAGGCACTTTACAAGCAAAACGATAAAATGCTCTGTAGACATCCTCAACAGTTTCAAAAATATCCGGGTGATCCATTTCGATACTCGTTACAACCGCTATCTCCGGCTTAAGATCTAAAAACTTACTGGTAAAATCGCTCGACGATTTTTTATATTCATCCGCCTCTGTAATAAAATATTCACCTTCTCCTAACCTAGCGTTACTGCCTAAATTAGGAGCTACTCTGCATCCAATCAAAAAACTAGGACTCATTTTTGCGCTCGCAAGTAAAAAAGCAATCATAGCCGTTGTGGTCGTCTTACCATGAATACCAGCAACTGCGACACCTTTATAATCCTGCATTATTTCACCTAAAAATTCTGAATACGTCTTGATAGTCAAATGTTGTTTTTTAGCTTCCTGAACCTCAACATTCTTCTCATCCCACGCCGCTCCCACTACCACAATATCCGGTTTATCCTTCAGGTTTTCCACACTAAAAGGTTTCCAATTAATATGATTGTCCTTGAGCATATCGCCAATAAAGTAAATGTCCTCAACATCCGATCCGGTAACTTTCATTCCTTTTTGCTGCGCGATGATTGCCAAAGCTGACATACCAACCCCGCCTATCCCGATAAAATGCACATGCTTCATACTTACCTCTTCATTCATGAATCATCTGAATTAATTGTTCCATAAGTAACTTTCCCGCCTCCGGTTTGCTAAATGTCTCCATGGCTTTCCCCATAGCGTCTAATTTACCCCTGTTCTCCCCAAGGGACCTAATTGTTTCATAAAGCTTATCTCCAGTCAACTCTTTTTCAGATATAATTGTTGCCGCGCCTTGGCTCTCAAACACTCTAGCATTTTTATTTTGATGATCAGATGCCGCAGAAGATAAGGGTATCAATATTACCGGCTTCGCCATACTGGATAATTCAGCCAAAGTCGTGGCACTAGCTCTACTTACCACAAGCGACGCTATTCGCATGGCTTTAATTCTATCCTTACCCAGTATAGGAAATACCGAATAACGATCTTCATACTTATCCAAATTCGCCTTTATATCTATAAATATATCATAATCACCTTCGCCGCTGAGATGTATAATCTGCCAATTCTCAAGCAACTTTGGCAATATTTTTCTTATACTCTCATTTATAACATGCGCTCCTTGTAAACCACCGGTAACTAATAACACAGGTTTTCTCGAGTTGAACCCAAAGAATTCATAATCACTGCTTGTAGCCTTGAGATTGAAAAAATCCCGGTCAATCGGCGTACCGGTAAAAACCATTTTTAAATCCTCCCATTTTGAATAATTCTCAATGGGGAAGCCGGTTGCAAGAAACTTAGTGAACTTCAAGCTAAATTTGTTTGTCAACCCCATTTCCATATCAGATTCATGCACGAGAACGGGAATCTTGAGTACCCACCCTGCTATCACCACAGGCAAACTGACATAGCCACCCTTTGAGAGAATTGCATTAGGACGAAATTGAACTAAAAAATTAAGTGACTGGATTATTCCTATGATAGTTCGAAAAATATCTAAAAAGTTACTAAGCAGTGATCCTATGTCATTGAATCGCCGTAACTTTCCAGCGGCAATCCCTTTAAAAATAATATTATTTTGTTCGGCAATCTTTTCTTCCCTGCCCCCCGATTCACCAATATAAATGATTTCTACTGGATATTCCTGCAAATAATCGAACATAGCGATAAGCGGCATTATATGCCCACCCGTTCCGCCGCCCGTTAGAACAAATTTGTATTTATAAAAATTTACCGACATATGATCTCCGTTTATTTATGTAGTCTGTTTGGAAATATTTAATAGAATCCCTGCTGCTGCAAAACTCACAACCAAAGACGTACCTCCATAACTAATAAACGGCAGAGGAACGCCGGTAAGTGGAAGCAAACCGAGCATTGCTCCGATATTTACGAACGCCTGCCAAATAAACCAGACAGTGATTCCGGTAGCAACCAGCTGACCGAATTTATCCGGAGCTCTTTTTGCTATTTCCAGCCCTCTCCAAGCTATAAATACAAAAGCTAGGATCACTAATGCCGCTCGCAAAAATCCTAATTCTTCACCAATTATAGCAAATATCGAATCCGTATGCGCTTCCGGCAAAAATAAATATTTTTGTTTACTTTGTCCAAAGCCCAAACCCAGAAGCCCGCCAGACCCCAAAGCAAGCAGCGCCTGATTAATATGATAACCGGCTCCACTTTGGGCTTGATTAGGATTTAAAAAAACCATCAATCTTTGCAGACGATAGGGAGCTGCATAAATTAATACTCTAAATAGAGCAATTGCTCCTGCCATAAAAATTAATAAATAATGCCATGCTACTCCTGAAACAAAAAACACAGCCATAGAGAACACCGCTATAACAGACATGGTCCCCATATCAGGCTCTTTCATAATCAAAAAAATTACAACTAAAAGGATAATAACAAAAGGAATTATCCCTTTATTTAAATCGTTAATTTTTTCTCCTTTTTTCGATAGCCAGGCCGAAATATACATCAGAAAAAACAATTTAATCAGTTCCGACGGCTGTAAAGAAAACGATCCTAAGTCAATCCACCGATGGGCTCCATTGCGTTCAATCCCTATTCCGGGCAAGAACACAGCCAGCAATAGAACAATCGTGATTACTAGAAACACAGTTGCTTTTTTCTGCCAAAAACGATAATCAATCATCGTCATGACAAACCAAGCAACTAACCCTATTCCGAGTGCCATTGCCTGCTTCGAAGCATAGCCGTAAGGACTATTAAATCGCTCATACGAGACAACCGCCGAAGCGGAAAATATCATAATAACACCAAAAACCGACAACACAAAAATTACTAATGCAAGCCAATAATCAAAACCATGACCAATTCGTCTATAACGTTCCAGCACCCAGCCCTCCTGGATCACTTGATCCCATTAACTGTCCTCTGAAATTGTTCTCCCCTATCTCTAGCCGATTCAAACAGTCCAAAACTAGCACAGCCAGGAGAAAGCAAAACCACATCTCCTATCTTAGCCAGCTCATTTGCTCTTCCAACTATATCTTTCATGCCAACTAGATTTTTCTCGAGAGCTAGATCTGCATTAGCTTCTTCCAAAGCTTTTTCTATTCTATCTGCTTCATCCCCCATCAGTATCGCCGCTTTTACCGAAGAAGCCTTGATCGCCTGAGCCAATTCGTCAAAGTCAGCGCCTTTCGAAGCCCCCCCACAGATTAAAACAACCGGTTGGATAAAAGATCTGATCGCCGCAACTGCTGCATCGGGGTCGGTCGCATATGAGTCATCATAAAATTCTTTACCTCCTACTTCACGCACAAACTCCAATCTATGGGGAAGACCCTTAAAGTCTGCGACCACTTGGCCAATATCGTCTCTATTTGCTCCTGCTAAAAATGAGGCCATAATAGCAGCTTGTATATTAATCAAGTTGTGCTGCCCCAATAACTTAACTTCATTAGTACCAATGATCTCAACCAGCTTACCACCAAGCCGAACAACAAATTTATTCTCTATTATTACACAACCACTCCGAGAATCCCCCGCTACTACATAAACTTCAGCGGCAGTTACCTTCTTAATCTGCTTCCCAATCTCACTTGCCACAATAACAGCATAATCATCCATTTTTTGATACTCCAATATCTTTTTCTTAGCCATAACATACTCATCAAAATTCTTGTGGTAATTTGGATTGTTCTGTGTTGAAGCTGCTAAATGGTCCGGCGTAATATTTAAAACCACTGCTATATGTGGACTAAGAGTCATATCTTCAAGCTGAAAACTGGATATCTCCATTACAACCCAATCATTCTCTTTTAAATCATCAATAAAGTCAAAAGGTGCCCTGCCGATATTGCCCGCTAAATATACATTGGACTTCCTACGACTTAATATTTCAAATATTAAACTGCTCACAGTTCCTTTGCCCTTAGTTCCGGTTACGCCGATAATTTTAGCCGGACAAAGTTCAAAAAAGAGCTGCATTGCACTAGAGAGTTTCCCATTTTGCTTAGTTATCTCTTGAGCATATCCCAAGGGCATACCAGGCGAACGAAAGAATAAATCATGCTTAGAGAGTTTCTCTACATAATTCTTTCCTGCCACAATAATCAAATTGTCACTTTCCAAATTGCCCATCTTTTCACCAACCAAAGCTGGATCATTTTGATCATAAACAATTACTTTGGCACCTTGCGCTAATAAATAACGCGTCAGCGATATATTCTCAATCCCTGCCCCGAGCATTCCCACACACATTCTAGTCCAATCGTACATATCTCTACCTCCGTTCCATAATACCATAAAACAGATGGCCATTCCACCGCAAACAAGAAAATTAACTAGAGATTAACCTCCGCCCAAAAGAGCGACAGCCACCCCCACAACAGCCGCAATCCAGGAAATGATCCAAAACCTCATCGTTACTTTGGTTTCCGGCCATCCCAATGCCTCAAAGTGATGATGAATCGGTGCTGATAAAAATACCTTTTTTCCATGCCTTAGCTTTTTTGATGCAATTTGGATAATAGTAGTGATCCCCTCGGCATAAAAAACAAAGCCGATTAGAGGCAATACGACTACCGTATTAGTCAAAAAAGCCACTATTCCCAGAGTCATACCTAGCGCCATTACTCCGGTATCTCCCATAAAAAATCTGGCTGGATAGATATTAAACCACAAGAATGCCAACAACGCTCCCATAATCGTTCCGCAAAAAATTGCCAATGATACATTCCCAATCATTAATGCAATTAAAGCGTAAGAAGCAAACGAGGTAGCAAAAATCCCCCCGGCTAGTCCATCTAAACCATCAGTTTGATTAGATGAAAAAGCTGTAAAAATCAAAACTCCTATAAACAGAGGCACATACCATAGTCCAATATTAAAATCGCCTATTGCCGGCACATGTATCTCACTCCAACCCAGTTTGCTATAAAACCACCAAGCAGCAAAACAGGCAATTAATAAATAGAGCAATAAACGTATACCAAACTTCAACCCTCCTCTGTGGGGACCAATCCCTTTAATATTAAAAATATCATCAATTGCCCCAATCACCCCCGATCCGATCAAAGCCGCCAAAGGCAACCAAGTCGCACTGCGACTTAGATAGCTTGTTTGCGGATAACGACTAAACCAAAAAGCCAACACAGCGACCGTCACCCAAATTAGTAATCCACCCATGACCGGCGTATTTTCCTTGCCTTTATGTAAAGAATAGAAAATGGGCGCCCTGTTATTATCAAATCCCGTATCTCTAATCTTCTTACCAAATCTATTCTTATATAAAAAATTAGTCAAAAAAGGAGTCCATACCATAGCAACAATAAACGAAACAGCTGTCATAAATAGTATCTTAATTATGCTTATGTCTGAAACATTAAATGACTGCATCTAGACCCTCATTTCTTTAATCTTTTTACAATATTATCCAAGTGAATACCTCGTGAGGCTTTCACCAGAATAATATCACCTTCACCTATCTGATTCAAGACCGATATTTTAGCATCAGAATCTTCATACCACTCATTTAACTGCAAATCTTTTACAAGCGGACCTATTCCTACCGTATAATCGGCAACCCGTTCAATTGCCTCTTTCATAACCCTATGCGCCTCTTTGGTATAATTACCCAGCTCCAGCATATCGCCCACAATTACTATTTTGCGCTTGGCTCCCCTTGCCTTAGCTAGTTTATCAAGACAATACAAAGCTACTTCCATTGAAAGAGGATTTGAATTATAAGAATCGTCAATAATTACAGAGCCATTTATACCTTCAACAACACTCATCCGTCCATCTAGAGACTTAAAATTTGCTAATGTTTGCTCGATCTTTTGCTCATCAATTTTATAATATCGGCCAACCGCTTCTGCCGCCGATTGGGCAATTTCATCAGGGTTCCCGCTATAATAAATCACTCTTCCCTTAGCTTGATCAGCCATCTTCGTGACTAAATTGTTCATTCTATTCAAAAATACCGCCCCATCATTTTTAACCGCTCGCACTAAATCCACTTTCTCCTCATAAACTCCCTCGATTGATCCCAATGCCTGCAAGTGAACCGGACCAACTGTTGTGATTACACCTGAATTCGGCTGGACTAAACTGGTGAGATATTTGATATCACCCGGCTTATCTGAGCCCATTTCCAAAACCCACCAATGAGGAAATTTCCTCTTCGATCTTATCCTTAGCCAACCTTTCAGTAAGATAATGGGGAATTCAAAAAACTTTACCGATCTATTGAATCCCAATATCGCTAGTGGCATACCAAACTCACTGTTCATATTTCCCGGACTGCAAAACACTTCACCCCCAAATTGCGCCCTCATAACAGCGCAAATTGCTTCTTTAGTTGATGTCTTGGCAGTACTACCTGTAATCGCTATAACCTCGGGCCTCGTAACCAGCCAAGCTTGCTTTGCCCATTTACCTAGTTTTCTCTCTAGAAACTTCCTAAAATATATCTTCATTTTATCCTATAATCAACTGCCCATCATTTTACTAATTATTTCGATTCGGCGCAATACGATAGTAACTCAAAAGCCACTGAGCCATTTGACCAAATGTAGGTGCCGCCGAACTCTCCGCCCATTGAGTATTCTTAGGATTATCTATTTTTACTATCATAGCAAATCGGGGATTATCCGCCGGGAAAAATCCTGCAAAAGATCCCACCTGCCGATCTTCATAATAGCCACCGTCCGGATTAGGAATTTGGGCGGTGCCCGTTTTACCTGCCACCCAATACCCCTTCACTCCCGCTCTCTTTCCATGCCCCTTTTCAACTACAGAAATCAACATTTGCGTTAGTTCCGCTGCCGTCTCTCCCTTAAAAACTCGTCGAATATCTTCCCGCTTGATACTCGTAACCGAACCATCGGAATTTTTAATCTCCTTTACTACATGCGGCTTAACCAGCACACCTTTATTTGCAACCGCCGCATAAGCATTGACCATTTGCAAAGGTGTTACCGTCATTCCTTGTCCAAATACAATAGTAGATCGTGTCAAATCGCGCCATTTTTTAAAATCAGATAACATCCCCATCGCTTCTCCCTGAAGATCAACCCTCTCTTTTTCCCCAAAACCCAGCGCCTTCAGATACCTAAATAACATTTCATTACCCAACTTGTCACCAACCGAGACCATTGCAACATTATCCGAATTCTCCAGCACTTGAGTCATTGTTTCATGCCCGAATGCTTTCTTAGTCGCCGTACAAATCTTATATCCTTGTACCGTGACACAACTATCATAATCGCCTGTTGTATCAGGAGTTACCAGCCCCTGGTCCAGTGCCGCCCCCATTACCAGCGGTTTCATAATCGAGCCCGGCTCCCAAGCCTCCGATATTGCAGGATTTCTAAATATTTCAAGTGAATCCTTAGCTACTTTTGAATAATTATTTGGGTCATAAGAAGGGACATTTGCCATCGCTAAAATACCTCCTGTACGCGTATCCATCACTATCATACTGCCCCGATCCGCCCCATGATCTTTAACTGCATTAGCTATAACCTCTTCGGCCTTAAACTGCACATTATGCTCTGTCTCAAGGATAATATCAGCTCCATCTTCCTTATTTACTTCATTTTTGATAGTCGCTATCTTTCTCCCGCGACTATCGCGACTCGATACCCTTATCCCCATACTGCCTTCCAGCGCTTCATTATAATATGCTTCCAGACCATAATTACCGATTCCTTCAGTATCTACATAGCCCAAAAGATGTCCCGCCATAGAACTCTCAGGATAATATCTAACCAGCTCAGGAGTAATATATACCCCCGCCATAACCAATTTATCCACCTTATCAGCCTCGCTCTTAACCATATGCTTCTTAAGTGGCGGGATATATAGCTTCTTATTATTTATTTTAGAGAATAACTCCTGCTCACTTATACCTATGATTGGTGATAATGCTCGGGCAGTTTTTCTTGCATCCTTCAAAGACCTCGGCACTACTAAAACTTGATAGTAAGTAATATTTGTCGCGATTGGATAAGGCTCCCCGTACTGTTCATTTATATATAAAGACCCTCTCTGGGCTTGAATCTCCTGACGTGTTATATGTTGTCTAGCCGCCTTTGCCCTATATTGTTGGCACTCGATTACTTGCTTGTGAAATAACCGAACTCCCAGCACTACCCCCGCTACTAGCACAAAAATAGTGATTAAATTAAGACGGCTCCCACTCACTCTAGCCTCTTGTTTCATTAATCAGCTCCCGCCAGTAAATAAACTTTAGTTTTTCTTTCCGGATAAATCCTCAGCATTACCAATCTGTTCAAACCCTGATAAATCCGGATTATTCTTTAAATTTTGTAGAGATTTCAACCGAACCGCTTCTATTTGTATATCCTGCCGTTCGTTTTTTAAAAGTTCTGCTCTATCTTCCAATTTTGTGATCTCCATTTGTTTCGTAGAACCCTTGGTTGATTGAATAAGATAAATCAAAGTTAATAAAGCTAAGATAAAAATAGTAATAAAGCGTAGAGCACCCGGCCCCATTGCTACTGACTGCTTTTTAATAGTCCTATGTCTCCGCCTCGACGACACTCTGGAATTTAACCGTACAAGCACAAACCCCTCCTAAACTAGCAAATTAACCATTAACTTATAACTTTATTACATGTTATTAGTAAATTCGTTAACTTGTTAATAAATTATTTTTGAAGGCCAGCAGCAGGAAAAGGTCTCCTTAATGGAAAATGGATACCGCCGTTGATAGGTTAATATAAATAGACCTAGACGGAGGACCCCTCCTTAAATATTTGTTTTGGCAGTCAACAATCTCTTCTGCCTAAGAATTGATGCAGTACGTTGTGTTTTAGCCATCCTCAAAGACACTACCCACTGCTGGTCTTTCAAACAAATTTTTAACACCCCTCATCCTATGCTCCAAGCGAGAACGGGACGTAGTCCGTTTCGCTGGAAATAGGGTGCGCGGGTTACACGCCAAGATTAGCCAGATTCTCTGCAATATCTTCGGAATTCTTCTCGCTCCCCGACTGATATTCGCTCCAAACTTTGTCGTTCCAAATCTCCACACGGTTATACAAACCCGCAACGACTGCTTGGGTCGAAATACCAGCATATTGACGTAGGTAAGCAGGCAAGACCACTCTCCCCTGTTTATCTATATCAACATCCATGGCTCCAGCTAACATTAAACGTGCAAAGGCCCTGGCATTTGACTGTGTAAGCGGTAGACCGGCTATTTTCCCTGCTATCTGCTCCCATTCTGCCTTAGGATACATAAACAGACACTTATCCAAGCCACGTGTAACGACTGTTCCCTGCGCTAATTGCGCTCGAAATTTGGAAGGGATTGCTAATCGTCCTTTGTCGTCGATTGTGTGTTTGTACTCCCCGATGAACACTGGCAGTTCCTTTCTTTTCTACAAACTTGTAGACATCCTGCATTAAGCCGTCTTTTCTGGAAAATACTGGTTTAGCTACGATGTTATCCACAGAATCCCTCCATTTTTCCCCACATTTATCCACATTTCTCCACCGCACAGCCATTATATGCCACACAATTACCACTGTCAACAATCCAAGCAAAATAAAAAATCACCCCTGTTAAAGAGGTAATTTTCCACAGATACCGACTAATAACCTTTTTAAAAACTAGCAAGATTCCCCATAGACCCCATAGATATCACCTAGCCGCCTTCCGACTCATCAGCCAAACCCCAAAACCTCCCAAAACCGAACCTACAATAACCCCGAAATATACATCAAAAAACGAATGTACCCAAGATACCGGCATAGCATTCACTCCCCCCATTACATTTCCTTGTATGACCTCAGAAAGATAACGCGGATAAAAAAGCAAAAGACCCACGGTCAATGCCGCCATAAGCGCATGCTTCTTATCTAAGAGTCCGGCAACAACCCCTGATATTACCCCGGCTACAATAAAATATACCCATAGCCCAAGCTCTGTGATATTTATCGGCCCCAGCATATTCATCGGACTGAATATGTACAACACAAATCCTACCGCCAGCCCCGCCCAAAGCGCCAGCCATGAATTAGAGACCTTTTCCTTTTTCATCTCCCCTCCTTAAAAAGGATATACATCATTATAACAAGACCGAAATCCAAAAATTTTACTAGATTCTAGAAGATTAGAGAATTCATTAATATAAATAAAGAAAATAATCACCAGAATAAAGGTAATGATGATTAATAGCAACAGCTTAACCCATAAAGCTTTATTCCAACATTTAATAATAAAAAACCATAATAATATTATAATAACCAGAGGGGAACCTAGCAGAACTATTGTGCCATAAACATTAGTTAAGTTAGTACACATTCTTCTCTCCTATATTTTTTCAACAATATAATTAATTAAATTATCAATCTCCACCCTCTCCTGCCTCATACTATCCCGCTCTCGCACAGTCACTTTATTATCTTCCAAGCTTTCAAAATCAACCGTTATACACCAAGGAGTACCGATTTCGTCTTGACGGCGATAGCGCCTCCCCACCGAACCGGTCTCATCGTAAAATGCTCTGACACCCTCGTTCAAAAGATCCCTATAAATCTTTTGAGCAATTTCCGGTAGCTTACCTTTCTTAACAAGAGGAAAAACTCCCACTTGCATTGGAGCAATCCTAGGATCCAGACGTAGCACCACCTCTCCAGATTCCCGTCCATCCGTACCATCGGATTCGCTATATCCGTCTACCAAAAGCACTAGCATTATTCTCTCAATCCCCATTGTCGGCTCAATCACGTAAGGAGTATACTTCTTACCCGTCTCCTCATCAAAATATTTCATCTCCTTGCCGGAAAACTTCTCATGCTGAGATAAATCATAATCAGTGCGATTCGCCACCCCCGCTAATTCCGACCAGCCAAAGGGAAATTCATATTCAATATCAACAGTCCGTTTAGAATAATGAGCCAATGCATCTTTGGCATGTTCTCTTTCCCTTAATTTAGTTTTATCAACCCCCAAATCCAGATAAAATTGTTTCCATCGCCCAAACCATTCGTCAAACACTTCTTCATCCTCTCCTGGCTTAACAAAATACTCAATCTCCCCCATCTCAAACTCGCGCGAACGAAAGAAAAAATCACCTGTTGTTATCTCGTTTCTGAAAGCTTTACCAATTTGGGCAATACCAAATGGTATTTTTTGCCGAGAACTTTCCAAAACTAGCTTGAAATCTGTGAACATTGCCTGCGCCGTCTCCGGTCTTAAATAAGTTATATTGGCCTCATTTTCCACCGGTCCTAAGAAAGTTTTGAACATCAAATTAAAATTACGTGCTTCTGTCATCTCTTTCGACCCGCAAACAGGACATTGATCTGCTTCTTTGGCTTTATCGCCAACAAATTTCCCCTCTTTCATATGATCTGCTCTATACCTGGCATGACACTGCTTGCATTCAACCAAAGGGTCGGTAAAGGATTCAATATGCCCTGATGCACTCCAAACCTGCGGATTCATTAAAATTGCGCCTTCTATCCCAACAATATCAGGACATTTAGTAACAAAAGTCTTCCACCAAAGATCCTTTATCGCTTTCTTCATCTCCACGCCGAGCGGACCATAATGCCACACCCCCCCTATCCCACCATATATTTCCGATCCCTGAAATACAAAACCACGCCTCTTGCATAGTGATACCAATTTTTCCATCATTCCATCTATTCTCATTCCATCTCCTAGAAGCTAAACCGATTCAAAAATGCATCCAGTATAGGGATATTGTCGCCAATATATCCGCCGGAATGCAGGGAAATCAGTATAAAAATCATGATAAAAACTAAAAACATAAACCAAGTAATAGATTTCATTAAAACAGCTGAACGCACCCAGAATGACAAGATCGTACAAGCAAGTAAAAACATTATAGCAACAACAAACAATATAAAATCAATAGACAAACCCTGCTCATTTGAGTCAATTTTAAAGATCAGCGGAAACAACAGTGAAACAATCGCCAAAAACCAGCTGAAAAACATCATAATATGCGCTATCTTGCCTGTAATTTGCCATCCCAATGCCTCGCTATACATCTCCTCGACAGTTTGATGTCTTCTCTCTGCTTCCATCTCTTGCTCACCTAATAGTTGGGAGCTTACTGCCATTTTTTCCAAGTTAGCATAAAGATCAGACAAAGGATGAATTGGATGAGGAATTTCTTCACTAGGATTATCATCCCCTTGTGGCTCCATACTCTTGGCAACCTTGATATTACTACCAGTAACCAAACCTGATACTTTCTCTTTACTACCAACGCCTAAAGTAGACGAACCGCCAATAGATCCCAACCGTAACACTGGCTCAGGAACTGGTTGCGGAGCAACAACCGGGCTAGGCATTAAAGTAGGATCCAAGGCAACAGGAACAGTATTAACTTCAGGACTAGGAACAGGAACAATGGGATTTGGGGAAATCACTTGAGCACCTGTGATCGGTCCTTGTGCCACTCCCGATTGTGGGACGATATTTGTCGCAACACTGTCTATTGCCGGTGAGGGAACTGTCGGAACAGGGGGTGAAGTTGGCGGCGGAATTGGCGGAATATTTATTTGACTAGACTCTAGCGGAGCAACTATCGGAATCGGAGTCAAAGCTGGCGGAACATTCACTTGGCTTGACCCTGGCGAAACAATAGAAGACTGTTCCTGTACCGGCTGAACCAAAATTGGCTCCACCTGACCTGCCTGACTCGCAGCAGCATTTGCCTCTCCCGTACCAACGTTTGCCTGTATTGTATCACTACCACTTGCCAAAGGACTCTCACTAACCACCCCAGTATTCTGTGCAGCCGGAGCCACCGGAATCGTAACATTAACATCACTCGCTACCTGAGGTACCGAACTTGTAGGTGTTGGATTATTCACAGTCTGCACAACCGCCGCTGCGTTATTTACATCAGCAACTGGTACTTCTGGAATAGCAACTATATTAGTATTCAAATCAGCTGCCACTTGCCCTGGCGGGTCCACTAACACCTCCCCTCCTACCATTCACTTGAGCTTCTAGGATCTATCCAAACTATCAAATAGTATCTTCCCAAACATGAAAAGCTCAGATTAACTATATCATTTACCAATAATCAAATCAATTAACCCAAATCTGCAAAATTCCTTAGATCCACCTGCAAGCTTTTCCAGAATTTATCACACTTTAGCTCTCGTTGACTCAGAAAATTAACAAATCCGGATAAAACTTCCTGTACATTTTGAACCAACTCTCGGCTCAAATTCAGCTGTTCTACTACACTGGGTTCTTCCTCAGCTAGCAAACGAAGTAATTTAATAGATTCCACATCAGTTCTTATCCCCTCATCCAAACAATCTCCACAAAGCACCCCCCCCTGCCCATGACTCCACCCTATATTGCCCTCCTTCAACCTCTCCCTACATTTCACACATTCATATAGTTCAGGAAGATAACCTAAATAAGATAAAGTATTAATAAAAAAATAAAGGTCAACCAGATTCGCTCCCTTCGATCTATCCAGATAATTCAAACAATCCTCAAATAACCAGAATAGCTTCCGATGCTCCTCCTTGTCATGAACCAAAATATCGATTAACTCGGCAAATCTGGACGCTCTCGCCACTTTATCTAAGTCTATTGCAATTTCTCCGCGTTGCCGCTCAACTACCGCTCCGGTTACAATATCCATACTTCTACCCTTAGCCAACACAAAATTAACCAAGTTAAAAAGTTCGAGATGACCCCCCAATCTTGATAACGTTTTTCTAACTCCCTTAGCAACAACTGTCACTTTCCCCTGCTCTTCAGTCAAAATCGTCAGCATCCGATCAGCTTCATTAATATTTCGGCGCCTAATTACTATTCCCAAAGTTTTATATGTGGGCATATTTTTCTGTGCGCTCCTTCAGAATCTCTTCCGCCTGCTTCAACTGCTCAGGTGTATTAATACCCATCGCCTCACTCTCTTCGGAAACCGTCGTTGCCACAATCTTCCTACCTTGATTCACTGCTATTTTCACTAAATCCGTCAGATAATATTCACCTTGAGCATTATCCCGTTTCAGTTTTTTTAGATTTTTCCAGAGCCAATCCGAATTAAAAATATAAAAACACGGATTGCACTCCTTGATTTTTAATTGCTCCTCGTTGCAATCTTTTTGCTCAACACTATCAATTATCTCCCCCTTTGCATTTCGAACAATCCTACCAAAAGCCCAGAAGACCGGATCCTGGAAAATAACTTCTAGCATCGCTATAGTCGGTTTTTCTTTGAGATATAATTCTACCAATCTCTGAACAGTCTCTGGTTTATAGAGTACATGATCGCCATAACAAACGAGCACCGCTTCCGATCTCCCCTTCAACAAATCGTTAGCAGCCATCACAGCATGCCCAGTTCCCAATTGTTTATCTTGAACAGCATACTCGACTTCCCCATCCAGATAATCCATAACAATTTCTTTTTTATAACCAACAACTAATGCAATCTTATCTACTCCCGCTCGTCTCAAACAATCCACTCCATATCCAATAAGTGGCTTGTCATTTGCTTCAAACATCACCTTTGGAATCTCCGAACCTTCTTTATCTCCTTGCCCATCGTAGCCTTGGCGCAGTTGGGCAATCCTCGTCCCCTTACCTGCCGCCAGAATTACTCCCACAATCTTATCCATTATCGCTCCTATTGAACTTCCCCTTGCTGCCTATTATAAAATACAACATTTCACTCCTAAATATACTCGATTATTGAAATTATATCACTATAGCTAACACTAATTACCTCAACCGGCCACACTGCTTTCAATGAGCGCCACTCATACCCTCTTTCAAATTTAAAATCCTTTCTATCTAAAACATGGACATAACCCTTGCTTTGCTTCAATTCGTTCTCGAAATCTCCAGCCAGCCTAAGCTTAATTTTATTTGGGCCTTCGGTAGAAAAACTACTTTTATAACCCTTTTGCCCACGCATACAAGCCGTTAAAGCCCTAAAGATTGCAATATCTAAAGTTTCCGTGGCACAAACGGCAGGCTTTCCATCGTTAACTAAAATCTCATCTCTCATCGTTTTTTGCTGTTTTGGTAGTAGAACTTTCAAAACTCGATCACTCCCATGAAATAAAAACTTACCATTCGTATATTCGCTTAATTCATTATTCATAATTCATTGACCTATCGCTGGCAAATCTCGCAAAAATGCGCCGTCCTGCCGCCAATTTTCTTAGTGATAATCTTATGTCCCTTGGGGTCCTTAAATTTATGATATACATAGGCATGCTTCAGATAATCTCCTCTTTCACCGTCTACACCTATAAACGTACTGTCGGATGTTCCACCATGTTCTAAAGCATGTTTTAAAACTTCCGGAATCACTTTAAATATTTTTGCGATTTCCTCATCTGATATACTCCCCGCCAGTCTGTCAGGTCTTACGCCCGCATCATATAATATTTCATCCGAATAAATGTTGCCAATCCCCGCAATGAAGGATTGATCCATAAGTAAAGTCTTAATTGCTCTTTTTGAATTTTGAATTGTCATTTTGAGATTTGAGATTTGAGATTTGAATTCCTCTGCCAATGGCTCCGGACCAACATCTTTGATAAATGTCTGCTCTTTCAATTCTTCCTTATCAAACACGGCCACCCAGCCAAATTTTCTCAAGTCGTTGAAATACAATCGGCTCCCATCGGTAAAATCAAAAATTATGTGCGTATGCCCATGGGGTAATGGTTGATTATATTCTGCCTGCGGATGGCCGCCAACCACCTTTATCTTACAATCCGCACCCTGATAAACCAGTTGCCCGGTCATCTTTAAATGAATCGCTAAAAAAATGTCATTGCGAGCCCGTGACGAAGCAATCTTCTCTTGGCTCAATTCCACCAACAATACTTTCGCTCGCCGCCAAACTTTTTTGATCTCTGCACCAACAACTTTCTTTTCATCGCCGCGAAAAAGCTTCGGCTCCCTGATTTCAATATCTTTGATAACTCGTCCTCGTATTCGGCTATTCAACCCTTCTTTAATTGTCTCCACTTCCGGCAACTCAGGCATTTTTCTCCTTTAAGTAATCTAAAATTATACTCTTCAAGATGTTCGCAAATTTTACTTTCGCAATTTCATTCTGTTTAAAAAATCTTAATCTCTCGCCTTCTTTCAAATCCAACTCCCCCACTTGTTTGTTAATTTTTGCGGAATAAACATACTTAATATTTGGTCTCACATCGCCCTCTCTGCAAACGTATTTTCTAAAAAAGGTAAAATCGGTTAAATCAATATCCAGTTCTTCTTTTATTTCTCTCATCAGCGCCTCTTCAGCCGAATCGCCTTTTTCAACGTGTCCACCAAATAAATCCCAATAATGCGGAAAAGGGATTGAAGGATTGTCATCTCTTAAATATGCCAATATTTCACCCTCATCATTTTCAAATATCACTGTCGCAACCTCGGGTAACTCAGACATTACAAATACTCCTCTTCTATTTTTAGCCAAATCATTTTACCATCTTAGACGATACCCGATCAAACAACGCTTCACTGTCGCACACCTTCTGTTTGGTACTGCCTAATGACACACTAATCATTTCAACCAAAGTTTTACCGATTGCATTTTCTGTTAACAGAAACCTAATCTTATTATCGGTATTAATTAATGCTTCTCTATGATAACTATTAGCCTTTCCGCAAGGTGCTTCCACATGTTTTATCATCCCTCGCGCCAAATCGGCATCAAGTTTTTTGGTTTTCATTGGTTTCCAATAGTAAAAGCTCCGCATAGTGCCCACGCGAGCCAAACCCCTTTCATTATATTTCTCGGGATTTTTCATTATCTCCTCAAAAACTTGGCTTGAAAACATATATTCCTGTTTCAAAGCTAACTTTAATCCGGCTCGACTATCCCGCAGTGGCGCTAAATCTGCCGCATTTGTGGCTAGAAACGCTTTATCCAATTTTCCTCTATCAACAATCGCCTCCATCCTTTGCAGTCCCATATTTTTTATCGCCAGTCCCACTAAGTACTGAATGAGAGTCGGCTGCGAATTCATAATTATTTCCCCAAACTTAACTACCTTTATAGATTCTATTAGCGCCTGCTTATCATTGCCTTGTTTGCTCATCAGCTCTGCTTTTACTAACTGCAATCGCGCCAACTTCCTTAATTCTGTAAAGCCAATCAATGTATAATCTACCCCGGCAGTTTCCGGATCAAAATTAGGGTCAACAAAATACCGTTTCTCCGTCATCTGGTCAAAATAAACCAATGCTTGTCTATTAGTATCCAGCAACTTCTTTACCGCCGGTTCATTCCAGTTCTTACCATTTAAGGTATCATTCATTAGATCGCTGTCGGCTTCTGAAACCTTTAGCACCTCCTTCGCCTGCAACATAATGGGATAAGCGTTATCACTCTCTTGGACTACCATTTTTTTAACTCTTAAATCACTGTCGTTGTAACTTTTCAAATCACTTCGCTCCAAAGCGACAAATAAACTAAAAGCTTGCACGGTCCAAATAGAGATAAGTATTACCGCCCCAATCGTAGCAAAGAAACCGATAAATATTTTATGACCAAATGACATTTCCCCTCCCTTGTTTATCTTTTAATAATTAGCCAATTTCTTGCCTTGTTTCCCATTCTTGTTCTAATCAAAACATATTCTCCTTTTAAGATTTGACCATCTAATTTAAACCCCACTTCATCTGGCTCCTCTTTAACCAACTTATAAGTCCCTTTGTCAAAAATCTTCACTTCCCCCGCCCCGTATTGGCCCTCAGGAATTTTGCCTTGAAAATCAATGTAATCTACCGGATGATCTTCCACCTGCACCGCTAATCTTTTCACTCCTGCCTCTTCCGGTACTCCTTTAGGAATCGCCCAAGATTTTAAAACCCCTTCTATCTCCAATCGAAAATCATAATGATGATGGCTGGCATAATGATCATGCACCACAAAACGGTTACCACTGTTCTTGGCCACTTTGCCTTCCGGCTCCGTTGTATTATCAAACTTTCTTTTCTTTTTATATTCTTCTAACGACATCCACCTCCTAAAATTTTACCTCAATAAACTTTCAACCTCGCGAAAATCGTTTACAAAGAAAGGCGTAAATAACTCTGGATTATTTTTTATTTTTAACCCTAACTCATCAATATTCATACTTTGTTGGATTTCGTGCTCCTTATTTGGTCTAAGTTTCTCTCGTGTTGTACCCAAAAAAATAGCCGTAAAATATTTCACTTTTTTCCCATTCTCGCAAGATTCGTTATATATTTTTGTAAGCAACCTAACAGAACATTCTATACCAAGTTCTTCTTTAATCTCTCGTTTTATTGCTTCCTGATATGTTTCTCCTTTATTAACATTACCGCAAGCAGAAATATCCAACAGATTAGGAAAACTCTTCTTGGTCGGCGCCCGTCTTACTACAACATATTTTCCTTTCGGATTTTTAAGAAAAGCCACAACATTTCGAGAAATCAATTCTTTTTCAAATTTATTAAATTTTGTGTCAGCTCCTATCACTTCATCTTTCTCATTTACAATATCCAACAAATCATCACTATCGATCATTCTTCTCCTTCGGCAATATAATAACATACCCTTGAGCATCGGTCTATGAGATGAGAGTTATATTCACCTTGACATTAATACCATCAATGTCACTTATTGAAATAAATATGCAGAATTGGTAGACAACTTGTTGGCCATTTCAAGAGCACTCTTTTGGATAATATCCTTGTCTAATATCGGATTAATAACATCCGTTGCACCAATGTATCTGCCGGCTATAACCTGAAAGATTAATGGTTTTTTGATCCAAAAAATGTTATATGAGTAATTATAACCATTATTTACGCTCCGCAATTCGCCTCCATTCTCCCAGTAAGAATTAGCCATTGTGCCATTTTCAAGATTAAGTGACTGGAGCGAAGTCTTAGGAATGCCTCTAGGGAGCAAAAATTCACTATCTACACCTTCCCATGGACTAATTAAAAGGGTAAAGTGCGGTTCGTTAATTTGGGGAGGATTGTTATCCTGTGTTAACAGCACCGATTTTTTCCAAAATCTATTTATACTTGGATCATCTCGATACTCAATCGAATAATGCAGAGGTGGGTTGTCAGGAAAAATCCTTCGCATATTAACCTTTTGGTATAAAGCATTGTCTGTAGCAGAGAGAGCGGCAGGATGAACAGGCCTTACTTGCCCCTCATTAATATATTTCTGAACAGTCTGGGCACCTCCTTTGATAGTATGATAAAAAGACCGAGTTGCTAATATAAATGCCGTTAGCGAGATACTAAAAATTAAAAAGCACACTACTAAAAAAATTATCCCCGCTTTTGCCCAAGCTCTTTGCACTAATTTAAATTGTTCGACACTTTCAAACTTTCTGCTTTTCCAAGCCCATTCATTTCCTTTTATACCTAAAACAATTGCCCCGATTATCCCTGTAAACAAACCAAGAACAACCCCAATGCCGTTATTCATACCGATCGCCCATATCGCATTAAGAAGAAAAGCACCCCAATTCCAATGGTTTAGCTCATCTGGAAAAGATCCACTTTGACTATTGAGGCTTGAAGCCCCAGTTGGTGGCAATGGCTGATTAATTGTCTCTGGAGATTGAATCGAATTAGTGCCTTGAGTCCCTTCCATTTTGCCCTCCTTACACTGAGCTAATTATAACATACTACTCAAAAATCTTCACCTCACCATATACCCCATCATAACCTGGCCGTATCGTCAGCTTCTCTTCTCTTACCCAAATTATCGCCTCCGTCAATCTCTCTCCACAGATACTTTCCAACTTGGCTTTTTCTGTTTCCATCAGCACATTGAATTCATTTCCAAATTCTTCGATTAACTCATAATAAATCTTCTCACCTTTTTTAGAGAATGACTTTACTCCAAACGACTGCATGATCACTTCGTCAAGCGGCATCAAATGCTTGCAAGGAACTTTTCCCTTAGGCACAACCCCAATCTCTCTATCAGCTAAATCGCATACCCGATGATCCACTCCGATCGTCATCATTTTGCTACAAACCGGACAAATATTATTAAGTTTCTCCGACTCTTCGGGAGACATACAAACATCATGCTCCCTGTGCCCATCCCAGTGATACATCCCTTCTTGCGGAAAATATTCGATCGTATACAAAAATTCTCGCGGATCTTTTGCTTTTATAGCATTAGTGATCGACTTGTAAGTTAGCTGCTTCAGATCGAAAATATTCGCTTCTCGCATCAAATTCATGCCGGAATGAGCATCAGAATTCGATATCAAAGCGTACTTATCCAATGCCGATAACCGCCAATTCATCGGTGGATCAGAAGATAGTCCAGTCTCCAAAGCAAATATCTTCGGTGATAGCTCTCCAAAACATTCCTCTATCGAATCAAATCCCGACTTACTTCCTAAAAGCCCAAACCACGGGGTCCAGATGTGTGCCGGTACAATAACACAATCTTCACTCGCATCAAATATAATCTCCGCCAAACCCTTTGCCGACATCCCGATTATCGGCCTACCATCCGAATAAACCTTCCCAACTTTAGCAATTTTTGCATTAATTTTATCCAACACCTCGAAACTTGGCACAAAAAAAAGCGTATGTATTCTCCTGCAATGGCCACCTTGATTATAAATACTGGACACCTCACCTGTAATAATAAATCTTGGCGAATCTTTTTTATCTCGAGCGGAGTCGAGAGACAACCTAAACAACCCCTCCTCGGCAGGTTCTAATTTGTTTTTCAACTCTCTTACCCACAGCGGATGAGTGCAATCTCCAGTAGCTATCACATTAATGCCCTTTATAAATGCCCACTTAGCAATATATTCCGGCACCATAAACTTGCTCGTCGCCATCGCATATTTGGAATGTATGTGCAAATCCGCTACAACTCTCATCTGTCCTCCTTCCCTATCTTATAAGATAACGTTTAAAAAGTACACTTTCTATTACTAAGGAACGAATCTTCCATGCGAGGGACCTATCGCAGGCGCAGCGAGCTAGGTATCGCTTTGCGATTCGCAAGCCGAGATGGAGTGGCAATTTTCGCAGGAAAAATTGAACACGTGTCCCGAGCAGAAAGATGAGTGAACTCTTGACATATATAAATTTAAGCGTATTTTTAAGATAACAACCCTTTCCCCAAAGTGTAACCAATATAATCGTCGCAAAGCGACTCCATAATTTTGAGATTTGATATTTGATATTTGCTTTTGCGACAAAAGGAGCTATATGTCCGACATGACCAAAGAAAAATACTGGGACAATTTAATTAATCAAAGTCTACTTAGATTTTGCTTACTAAAAACGCTCGAAAAAGAAGAACTGCACGCCTATGTTTTACCAAAAAAGATAGATGAATTCTCTCACGGCTACTGCGCCACACCCTCTCCGGGCACCCTATACACCACAGTATCCGGCTTAGAGCAAGAGGGCTACCTTCAAACCCGCAGTGCCAAAAAAGGCGGCCGCACCCGTAAACTCTACAAGCTCTCATCAAAAGGTAGACAAGCTCTCCAATCGGCTACCAAATCGTGGTCAAAAGTAACATTTTTGATCGCCAAAAGCTGTATCTACAAACAATGGGAATAAATTAAAACAAAAAGAAGAACCTTCATTCTTCTCTTTCTTGACCTAATTATAAAACTATCTGCGTTCTACACTACTAGCTTTGATAAACAAAATAGCACTCAAAATAATCAATGCAACTCCTATAAAGAGCGACAATGTAATAGTTTGAAATGTCGCAGGTGACATTTCGTCAGCGCTAAGCGTGCTCTTCCCCACAACGCTGCCGGCTACCATTACAATCCCCAAGACAAGAGTTACAAACCCTCCTGTCAATTTTTTTCTCATACTCCTCCTTTTGAATTTATAATAACTTATCAAGATTTAACTTAAGTAAACCGCTGATCACTATTATCAATCCTATTATCATCAGGATAACTGCACCGATTATAAGATGATGCCGTCTTTTCATACCAATCTCACATTAAAACATTAAATAATCGTTGTCAACCAACTCTAACTTTCACCTTATTACTAAGCACAAAATCATTAATCTTCTTCACATACAAACTATTCTTCAACTCGGGAATTCGATCGTCAGCCACATATTCTTTATTAAGATGAACCAAAAACTTATGAGCATCTTGCAACAGCTCTAGATCGCTACTTGAAAGTAAATAATCAAACTCCCCTTTCAACTCAACATCCAAGGTTGCTTGCCAGGCAGCAATCAGAATGTATATTAACCGGCGCCATTCAAAAATCGGATCGCTCTGCTGAACAAAACCATTGATTTGTGTATCTTCTTCGGCAACAATCTCTTGCTCGATTGCAGATTTATCGCCCCGCTCAATACCAGCGAGCACTTCTTGCGAATTCAAATTATTAATTCCTGTCGTCTCCCCGAGTATCTCTTGTTTCATTAACGGAATTAATTGAATAGCCTTCGTATACCCTACCTCGTCAACAATCCCTTTGTGCTTAGCATATCTTAATCTATCCAGAAACAAGACAGATTTTCCCAAGCTATCTTCCAATGATCGTCCTTCAACAATACTCGCCTTCGCCCGCGCCGCTTCTTCTGTCGTGACAACTCCGCTCTGACTTAATTCTGATAATTTTTTCCACTTTTCCAGCCGCTCAATTAATGGGAATATAATCGCCCAAGCCATCTCCGTTTCACCATTCAATACTCTGGGAGTTCCAAAAATGGTAATATCCCGCTTTGAATAGTAAGCTTTCAAGTTCTCAATATCCGAAATGGAAAAAATCCCCTCACTTATAGCAATATGCGCTTCATTAATTAGATTAATCTTATATCTCTCTACCGAAGGCAATACAATGTTCTTGTCTTCCTGAATTTTCTTACTCAATTCTAATAACTCTTTAGAAATATCCCCTCGACTAATAAAATCCTCTCGTATCATTTTCAATGCTTCTCTGCTACTAACAAAAAGAGGATCCCATTCCAGTTTTTCCAATAATTCCCGTTTAGCTCCCACTTTCCACTCCTTGCAAAACATCAAACATCTCTACTACAGTCCTGGAATCAATGGCACCAGATTCCACTAACAAACCAGCCTCCTCATAGAAAGATTCGAGCCGGCTTAATTGTAAGCCTTCCTCAAAAGACAGTGTCCCCTCTTTCGCTTTATCAGCCAATTCTTGGCTTATTAGCCCTAATTTTACCATCTCGGCAATATTTTTTTGCTGTGCTTGTATAGCGACCTCGGTCTTATCACCAACATCCTTCACAAACCCTCGATCGGTCTCTGTATACTGAATAATAGGCTCGGCGGTAGTCTTCTCGGCCACATTTAAATCACCGGTCAATTCAGTGTGAAATTCCTGATGAGTCTGTTCACCAATAACTTGATTAGCTGCAACCACATCCCTCCTTAAGAGAGTAGCTTAGTTATTATCATTATATTACACATAGAGAATAAAACAAACACATCAGAAAAAGTATATTATTCACCACAAAAGCTAATATAATTTTTTGACCTTTTTACTTATTAAATAAATATAAATTATTGCCGTTAAAAAAATAAATATAAAAACATAATACTCTCTTATATTATGTTTCTCTCCAGATATCATAACCAGAAATAGAAAGAACCCATAAATTGCTGATACAAAAGAAGACAATATTGTTAAAGAGTGTATGAACAACCAGAGTCCAAAATTAACTATTGTTCGAATATTAATTATCGCAAATATTATTTGAACAGCAGATATGCCCAATAATAGTATAGCAAAATAACCGAATATGGGCATAACGTCGCCGCATTTATTTATACATACTTGTTGGCAACTAACAAATGTATAAGGAATACATCTATATGTTTTAACCAATATAGTAAAAAAAATACCACTAGAAAGTAAAATATTAATAAGTACAAGATGCCAACTAGGTTTTTGGTTACTTACATTACTGTCGTTAATAAATTGGCTATTTTGTTCCATATTAATATCATAGCACACCAATTTAATACTTAGCAAATAACACCAAATATAAAAAAATAGGACACAATGTCTTGGCGGCGTCCTACTTTCCCAGGACCTTGCGGTCCAAGTATCATCGGGGCTGGTGGACTTAACTGCCGAGTTCGGGATGGGATCGGGTGTACCCCCACCGCTAAAACCACCAAGACACTATACCCTATTTCAAAATAACCAATCATCCAAGAATATCCGGGATAAAATTACTACTGTATTCCCTCTCCTGATCCTAGTAACAGGAATAGCAACAATATTCCTAGCCCGTATAGAAGCGCCAAAATGCAACTAACAAAGGCAACCATCGATAAGTCTCTATCTTTTCTGACCCTAGCCACTATCAGCAGTATGAGGGAAACAGGCAGATAAATCAGTACAGCAGGAATTATACCATATGTTCGTAGCCAACGATATAGAAGTATTAAACCTAGAACAGTAGTTACTACCTTTAATACTCTATTTCTTGTGGTAATACCAATTCCTAAAAGTACAATTGGAATCACAACCCAAAGTAACAAGAAGATTACCATTCTCCCTCCTTCTCATACCTCACGTGCGTCATAGCACATGTCTTCAGAGCCAATTAAGCGAAGTGCAGCCCTCCCATTTAATCAATTTAGCACAAGCTTAATCTTTACCAGCTTACTGCTTATTGCTTAATATTAACGTGTAACTAACAAGACTATTATAATCGCACCAACCAAATCAATTTTGCATTTTGCATTGTCATTTTGATTTTTGCATTTTGCATTTTGATTTATTTTCATTCCTGTTCTCAATTTGGGAATAGAATCTCAATATGACTATTAGTACACCTCGGCTCAATATGTTACCACACTTACACCTGGTGCCTATCAACCTAGTGGTCTACTAGGAGTCTATGAAAACTAATCTCAGAGCGGGCTTCCCGCTTATATGCTTTCAGCGGTTATCCCAACCGAACGTAGCTACTCAGCAATGCACTTGGTAGTACAACTGATACACCATAGGTTCGTCCATCCCGGTCTTCTCATACTAGGGACAGACCTCTTCAGTTTTCCACGCCCACAGCAGATGAGGACCGAACTGTCTCGCGACGTTCTGAACCCAGCTCGCGTACCGTTTTAATTGGCGAACAGCCAAACCCTTGGGACCTTCTCCAGCCCCAGGATACGATGAGCCGACATCGAGGTGCCAAACTGCGCCGTCTATGTGAACTATTGGGCGCAATCAGCCTGTTATCCCCGGGGTAGCTTTTATCCGTTGAGCTCTGGCCATCTCATTCTGCGCCAGAGGATCACTAACACCTGCTTTCGCAACTGGTCGACTTGTAAGTCTCTCAGTAAAGCCGGCTTATGCGTTTGCACTATCACTCCGATTTCCATCCGGAGTTAGCCGACCTTTGTACGCCTCCGTTACCTTTTAGGCAATTATGTTAATCCAAGTTTTCCTAGCTTATAGTTGAATTGAGGCAACAAGTAAGTCGAAATAATTCGCACAAACTTCTCTGCCGATTCTCCAGTAATCATAAGCTGGATACCATCTTTCTGCTTTCTTTGTTGGGCTTCAACAGAATAATTCTCTTTTAGCCCTTTTTGTAAGATTTCAACATCCTTGATGGTAAATCCTTGCGTGTTTAGAATTAATGCTCTATGATCTTTCGATTTCAATGAGCCATCATCCATAAACCAAACCGCAAGAGTTAATGGCTTTAATAATCTGCCAATAAACATAGGCACAACTTTCTTTCCTTCAGGATAAAACTGTTTCCCATAATAGCGTAACGCTATATGGCTAACCGTATTAAACCAAATATTTTCAGAAGTGGTCTCGCCGGTTTTCTTTTGTTTTATCTGTGGAGGAGTTAATACCCAGTCTTTATAGCTATCATAAAGCCAATCAACATAATTCTTTTGCATAACACCATGCTCTATTTTCAATCGATAGGTCACGCCATTATTTTGCGTTTCCAGACATCCGTCACCAAGCAATAATCCAATCAATATCTCTCGTTGCCGAGAGCTCAATTTGAGTCTTTGCTTGTAGTTTTCAATTTTATTGCTATGCATATAATTATAATTTTGGATTCTCCGTCCGTTTAGCGGATCGGAGATCTGCATGTCGCCATGCAGTTCAGACTATATCTTCCCTGTATCAATGGGGCACATTTGCTTTTTGTGTGATACAGAGCTTGGCGTATAGTCGTTGAGGGGAAAGGATCACCACGTTCATCAATTTTTTCCTTTCTTCCCTGCTGATTGTCCGCAGGTATAAATTTTTACTTTAGAGCTGTGCTCTATTAGTATCATACCATACTCGGATGTTCCAGCATATAGCCAAGACGCCCCTATGGCTTAACGAAGAAAGCCAATCTTAAGGCGACCGCCCCAGTCAAACTACCCGCCTGACACTGTCTCGAAGATATTCTAGGATTAGAATTTCAAAATAATAAGGGTGGTGTTTCATCTTTCGAGTTGCCTCTCCCACCTAGCCTACACATCTTATTCCAAAACCCAATGTCAAGTTGTAGTAAAGCTCCACGGGGTCTTTCCGTCTTGCTGCGGGTAACCGGCATCTTTACCGGCACTGTAATTTCGCCGAGTCTCTCGTTGAGACAGTACCCAGACCGTTATGCCATTCGTGCGGGTCGTAACTTACACGACAAGGAATTTCGCTACCATAGAACGGTTATAGTTACCGCTGCCGTTCACTAGGGCTTAAGTTCAAGCCTCCGCCGCTATAAATAGCGGAGTCAACTCTCCCGATAACCTTCTAGCACTGGGCAGGCATCAGCCCCTATACTTCCCACAATGGGTTTGCAGAGACCTAAGTTTTTGGTAAACAGTCGCCTGGGTGTCTTTCGCTGCGGCCTAGTTAGACTAGGCAGGGCATATCCCGAAGTTACGCCCGATTTATTGCCGAGTTCCTTAACGAGAGTTCTCTCGATCACCTGAGGCTCCTCGCCTCGCCTACCTGCGTCGGTTTGCGGTACGGATACAATAGCCAATTAATACCAGACTTTTCTCGTCGAATCTTTAGCTCCACACAAAATAGCCATAGCTGCATGCAACCTCCGATCCGCGTCATCTGGTGGTAAGACTACCGTAGTACAGGAATATCAACCTGTTGTCCATCCCCAGCCCTTTGTTCGTAAGCTCACAAAGGGAAACTCTAAATTCTAAGCACTAAACTCTAAACAATTTTCAAAATCGCAATTTCCAAAAGGTTAAAGTTTTGGACTTTGGCTATTGGTATTTGTTTAAGATTTAGTCCGCCAGTTGGCGGATGAATTTTGGATTTCCAGCTCTTGAACTTCTGCTCAAAGAGCTGGGTTAGGACCGACTAACCCCCCGTCGATTACCGTTGCGGGGGAAACCTAAGGCATTCGGTGGCCGTGTTTCTCACACGGCTAATTCGCTACTCATGCCAACATTCTCACTTCTGCACGCTCCACCACATCCTCGCGGAGCAGCTTCACTGCCTGCAGAACGCTCCCCTACCACGACCGCGTCTCGCTACTGCTCGCCGCTTTAATTCAAACCTCAAAGTTCAAATCTCAAAATAGTGGAAATTCGCTCTACTCATAATATTTTATATATTAATCGTCGCAAAGCGATACCGTAATTTTGCATTTTGATTTTTGATTTTTGCATTTAGTGTCGAACAATAGTGAGACGCGATCATCCATAGCTTCGGTACTTGACTTGAGCCCCGTTAAATTTTCGGCGCAAACGAGCGCAGAGGACTAATCTCTATCTCGCCTTTCGGCAAGACTTTGACAAGTCGTGCTCTGGACTAGTGAGCTGTTACGCACTCTTTCAAGGATGGCTGCTTCTAAGCCAACCTCCTAGTTGTCAACGCTCATTCACATCCTTTTCCACTTAGTCAAAATTTGGGGACCTTAGCTAATGGTCTGGACTCTTTTCCTCTTGACTATGCAGCTTAGCCCGCACAGTCTGACTCCCTTACCCTAACAACTCGCATTCGGAGTTTGTCTGATGCCGACAGATTGCTCCGCCGAACATCAACCAGTGCTCTACCTCGAGAATTGCGGTAAGAGGCTATACCTAAATATATTTCGGGGAGAACCAGCTATCTCCGGGTTCGATTGGAATTTCTCCGCTATCCACAGGTCATCACCCAGGATTGCACGCCTGGTGTGTGCGGGCCTCCACCGCCTTTTACAGCGGCTTCACCCTGCCCATGGATAGATCACCCGGTTTCGGGTCTAGTAGATGCCACTTAACGCCCTATTCGGACTCGCTTTCGCTTCGCCTCCAATCCATAAGATCTTAAGCTTGCGACATCTAGCTAACTCGTTGGCTCATTCTTCAAAAGGCACGCCGTCACCCCGGATAAATCCAAGGCTCCGACTCTTTGTAAGTATATGGTTTCAGGTTCTATTTCACTGGCCCTCTCGGCCTTCTTTTAACCTTTCCCTCACGGTACTAGTTCACTATCGGTGAGAAGCAGTATTTAGCCTTAGCGCATGATCACGCTGAATTCCCAGCAGGTTTCGCGTGCCTGTTGGTACTTAGGAATAACAACATGGTATCTAACGACTTTCGCTTACGGGGCTATCACCCTCTATGACTGTCCTTTCCAGGATCATTCAGCTAGCCATGATAGATATCCACTGCCTTACGGCTGTGCTACCCTATAACCCTTGCTCAGTAACCAGATATCGGACACCAGATAGTTATCCAGACTCATTCTGATCCCTCAATTTTAATGGATCAAGGTCCGATAACTCCTGATGTCCGCAATCTGGTTACCAAGGAAGTTTAGGCTCTTCCCTTTTCGCTCGCCACTACTAAGGGAATCACAATTCGTTTTCTTTTCCTCTGCTTACTAAGATGTTTCAGTTCAGCAGGTTCCCATTCTCAGTGCATTACAGCACTAGAATACGACGACTTCATCGTCGTGGGTTTCCCCATTCGGAAATCTCCGGATCAAAGCTTGTTTGCCAGCTCCCCGAAGCTTATCGCAGGCTACTACGTCCTTCATCGGCCACTTCTCCCAAGGCATCCGCCATATACTCTTATGTTGAGATTTTATTCCCAACTGAATTCAGGAATTTGTTTTTTCGTTGACAGTACTTACATTATTATTAACCTGTATGAATAATAATTTTCGGGTAAGTACTGTTTTAATTACAGCGATATAATTTATTGCCAGTTACACGTATATTACGTGATTCAGTTGTTAACGTTCAGACCCTTTTGCAAGAATCATGCTCTGGAAATCAACCTTGATTGATTTCTTCTGCCCAATTCCTGCCTCTGAAACAAAAAATCCGCCTTTAGGCGGCAAAATTAGCACTAAATATCAGCTAATTTCAGCCGCTAACCCCCTTTTTGTCGCGAAGAGATAGATTTCTTATATTCACTCCTTTATTCCACTTGATAATAATATCAATTAATTTTTTCTTTGTCAATACTGAAAAATATACTATACACTAACCATTTGAACCAACTGAAACTAATCCACTATTCCCTGATAATTTAGACATTTATAACTAGTGAGCGAAGCAACATCCTTTGCAGATAATGATTTATAAATATCATCACAATTATTTTTTACTCCATTTTGACCCAAACTAACTACCGCTACGTGAAATTTTGGATTATCGGTAGCAGTAGTAGAAACACGTCCTATATACCGATAATCTATCTGGTATTTTTGACCCCAAGGGTCGGTTACCGAACCCTTATAGTACGGTCCATTCCAATTGCTCCAAGCAGGGCTTGGAGCATCTATTAATCCTGTGTAATTATAATCTATATCTAAATACCAGTGACCCGAATTATTAGTATCTATACAATGAGAAGGAGCAAACCAGCCAGTTTTTTTTAACTCAAGTACAGGACATTGACCAGGATAATACCGTGTATCAGAATACAGCATCGTCACCGCCAGCCCTATTCTTCCTATATCCGTCTTTGCCTTGGTCACGTTCGATCTCTCCCTTGCCGCTCTTATCCCGACAAATGTAATCGTGGACAATATCCCAATAATACTCATAACCACCAGTAGCTCAACCAGTGTAAACCCCTTAAATTTAATTTTCCCCATTTTACCCTCCATTTACTTCGGTTTATTTTACAATTTTCATTTTGGTCATTTGGATTTGTTTAGAATTTAGGATTTAGAGCTTAGAATTTCGATTAGTATGCCTTAGCAAACAAAGCTTTTTGTTTAGATTCCCCTCCACATAATATACACTTTCCCTGTTTCATGGGTTGGTCAAAAAGTATACAGCGGATTGTCGCTTTTGTCTTTTCGGTAATTTTCTTCTCGCATTCCATTGAACCGCACCAGTTCGCCATCACAAACCCGCCTTCGCCGGCAAATATTCTCTCAAATTCGCCCCAACCATCAACTTCAAAAGTGTTATCATCTCTAAATTTCTTCGCCTTATCAAAAATATCCTTCTGCATCGTACCGAGAGTTTTCGCAACTTCATCCGAAAGCGAGCTCATCTTTATTGATTTTTTCTCACCGGTATCACGCCTAGCGATAATTACCGTACTAGTTTGAATATCGCGCGGCCCTACCTCGATACGTATCGGAACTCCTTTTTTCTCCCAATCGTAAAACTTCGCTCCTGTTCGTGTATCGCTTAAATCAATTTCGGCTCGAAATTTCTTTCCCAAATCAGAAAAAATCTCTTTTGCCCTGATGAACACTGGCTTCTTTTCTGTTTCATTACTCCAAACCGGTATAACAACCACCTGTATTGGGGCAATCTTCGGCGGCAAAACTAGGCCGCTATCATCACTGTGCGCCATTATAAGACCGCCAATCAGCCGAGTGCTCACTCCCCAGCTGGTTAGCCAAGCAAACTTTTCCTTGCCGTCTTGATCCAAATATTTAACATTAAATGATTCAGCAAAATCCTTATTCAATATATGCGACGTCCCCGCTTGCAGGGCTTTTTTATCTTGCATCATTGCTTCGATAGAATACGTCCTCTCCGCTCCGGCAAATCGCTCACTCTCGCTCTTTTCTCCTGCAATAACCGGTATTGCCAAATAATCTTCAGCAAATTCTTTATAAACATCCAACATCATCTTTTGTCTCTCTTGGGCTTCTTCGTGGGTCGCATGAGCCGTATGCCCTTCTTGCCATAGAAACTCTGATGTTCTCAAAAATAATCTGGTACGCATTTCCCAACGAACAATATTCGCCCATTGATTTATTAAAACTGGTAAATCCCGATATGATTTAATCCATTTTGAAAAAGAATCATAAATAATCGTCTCGGATGTCGGCCGAATCACCAATGGCTCTTCTAGCTTCTTGCCACCCGCTTGCGTTACAACTGCCACTTCCGGCGCAAATCCCTCAACATGCTCCGCTTCTCTTTTTAAAAAACTCTCCGGAATAAGCAAGGGAAAATAAGCGTTTTTCACGCCCGTCTCTTTAAACTTCTCATTCAAAATCTGTTGGATATTTTCCCATATCGCATAACCGTTTGGCTTGATGACCATCGTCCCTTTGACAGGACCATAGTCGGCCAAATCAGCCGCTTCAATCACGTCCAAATACCACTGCGAATAGTCTTCGCTTCTTTTAGTAATTCCTTTTTCACTCATGCCTTTATTATGCCAAAAAGGTCACAGATATGCAAATTTGACATGTAAACGCTCCAGTTGAATTGTTAGGGAACAATTCTCTATTGCCTTGCATAGCGCTAAGCTTGCCTACACCAAATCTACAACGTGATAAACAATTCCATCTCACATGACCTATCTCTCTAGAGCGGGATTTTTATCCCCAGCGCAGTTTATCACTATTTATGAGCTTATTTGGTAGCGCTATTCTACTACTTTGTCAGAGTAACGCTAATCTGGCTTTGACTGATGTTACCAGCGGCATCGTAGGCCTTGGCAAGGATGGTATAGGTACCGGCCGAGATGCCCTTGCCTCTGGTATTCCAAGTATAGGAGTAAGGGGAAGCGGTATCGGCGGCTTTAAGGAAGCCGTTGATATAGAACTCGACTTTGGTGACTTTTACATTATCGGTGGCAGTAGCGGCAATATTAACTTTGGTGCCCATTTTAATCGTCTGACCATTAGCAGGATAAGTAAGGGAGACTGTCGGAGGAGTGGTATCGGGGGCGGCAATCAAAGATAGGGCGAAGTTAATACCGGAAGTGGTTCCTCCGGCGGTAACCGAGACTCCCGTTCTGGTTTGGGAAACATAATTTGTAGCAGAAACCGTTACATCATAGCTGCCGGCATCCAGAGAAAAAGTATAGCTGCCGTCGGAAAGGGTTTGAGCAGTGCCCTTGGAAACACCTGATTGCTTGGCCTCAACCGTTGCTCCGATAACCGGAATAGCCGTGCCGCTCTGGGTGACTTTACCGGTAATAGTGCCTTTGGTCGGTTGAGGAATGACCCCGCCGGCCATAACAACGGCTTTGTACAAATTGACCCTTCCCCAGCCGTAATACTGATCCCAACCGGGGTCGCCTAAATCATCAGCGCTTTTTTGAATAATATCCCGCACCTGAGCGGGAGAAAGAGCCGGGTTCACTGATAGCACCAGTGCCGCCGCTCCGGCGACGAATGGCGCGGCTACGGAGGTACCGCCCGCAGTCCCGTAGCGGTAGCAGGGATATTGTGGATAACAAGCAGAAGTTGTATATACGCCCGAGGAATAGGCGGTGACAGAGATATACGGACCGTAGCCAGTGTGCCACTGATTCGAGCCGTTGATGCCGGATACAGCGATGACTTCCGGGTAAGCGGCAGGATACTGGGGCGGGTCAACAAAGTTGCCGGTAGGGGCCACCATAACCGTTCCCTTGCCGTAAGCGTACTTGATTGCGCTTTCCAGGGTCGAACCGGAGGAAGGGCCGGCGGCTTCAAGCAAGGCCACTCTTGCCCCATAATCGGCCGCGTATGTAAGGCCTTTTGCCATGTCCGACCACGACACCCAATTATTAGAACCGGCAACCTTGATTACAAGTATGCGGTTACTCCAGGTGGCACCCGCAATGCCGATCCCATTGTTTGTCGTAGCGCCCACCACGCCTGTGGTGATCGTTCCATGACCATAGTCATCCCACGGATCGTCGTCATTATTGACGATATCCGGCCCGCGAATAAGGCGGCCGCCCTGAAAATCAGGATGAGTGTAGTCTATCCCGCTGTCCAGAACCGCAATAACCACAGACGGGTCGCCCACCGTGATATCCCAAGCCGACTTCGCACCCAATGACTGAAGCTGAGTCTGCGCGAGGGGAAAAAAAGGATCGTTCGGCGTCAGTGCTTGGTTTGCAGTATAATTTGGTTCAATAAACTCAATAGTATCCGAATCTGCTTTTCGAATCTCTTTGGCTTTTTCTTCTGGAGAATTGAGGGTAGCAACGGAAATGAGGTCAACACCAATTTGCGGAATCGAATCCTTGACTTTGGCTCCGTGTTTGGCCAAAAACTTGTCCTTCTTGTCTTTGGTGGTGCCTTCCTTAAACTTAACCAAAAGTTCGCCGTCAACCGGAAGAGAAGGTTCGGATGCGTAAGTCTTTTCTGTTTGAGCAAATTTATCCTTATTGGATAAGGTATCCGCTTTAAAGATAAAGTTGTTCTTCTTTAAAACAAGACCGAGTGCGGTTACAGATAAAACAAAGACTACTATTAAAATTGATAAAAAGGTTCTTTTGGGCATTTTCCCTCCCTGAGATTAATATTATCTCAACTATATAACCAAATAAGATGCAATGCAACTCCAAATCAATTTACTGGAATGCAGTATTGTATTTAAAATTTGAAAATTTCCTAATTGGTGCTCTATTCTGAAAATAGTTCGAACATATTTCGGCCGTCAGGCGACCTGTCCCGAGCGACCTGTGGTGAGCGAAGTCGAACCAAGTCGAGGGGATAAAAACCCGCCCAGTTTACCCCTTCGTAGCCCACAGGGCGAA
>JAUSIS010000005.1 GCA_030647355.1 bacterium | reverse complement strand
AACAAATTATGAAAATATTTCCAAATGGTCAAAATCTTGGAAAACAGGCAAAGTTGTATCAAAAGTAGGTGATACAACTAAATGGGAATGCGAAGTTAGCTATTTTGGAATAAAATTTAAAGCTTTGATTATTGGAAAAGTTAAACCGTACGAAGCAGAAGAGCAAGTAATTATCGATGATGGTTCAATAATTCATGACCATTTGGAATTTGTCGAAGTTCCTGAAGGAACACGTATTGATTGGTCGGGTGATATTCCAAAACTTGGTAAAAAAGTCGGGCGATTTGGTTTTTTATGAAATATTTTTTCGATAAATCAGTCAAAAAAGAATTACAAACTCTGGCTAAAGTAATTGAGAGTCAATAATATTCTATTCGTTTCGATTGTCTTTTAATGATAAAATCATTATCTCGTAAATATTTGTTCTATATTTTCTTCGAAAATTCCGAAATTGCCATGCAATTATATTTCCTTTGGAAATTCCGAAATTGCTATACAATTATAAGATGGGAAGACTGGCGGGAGGAAACAAGTATATTTTTAGCAAGGTATTGACAACTGTATGTTTAGTGTATTATAGTGTATGTATGAACATATTAAACCCAAAAGAAATTTTAGCCCTAAAAGAAATTAGAAATGCTATTTTACAAAATGGTACTTCTCCTTCGGTGCGACAATTAATGAAGGCACTGGGGTATAGTTCCCCCAGATCTGCCGCCCTAACTATTGAAAGCCTTATAAAAAAAGGATTCGTTAAGAAAAAAGCCAACGGATCGCTCCAAGTAACTGATAATTTTGAAGAAAAAGACAGAACCGCAACTATAAACATTCCTTTGGTCGGAAGTGTGGCTTGTGGTGCTCCGGTTTTGGCAGTTGAGAATATTGAAGCCTTGATACCTGTTTCCAGCAAAATTGCCCATCCACCGTATAAATACTTTATGCTTAAGGCACATGGCGACTCAATGAATTTAAGCGGAATAAATGACGGGGATTTTGTTTTAATCCGGCAACAGGAAACAGCCCGTAGTGGTGAAAGAGTTGTAGCCTTAATAGATGATGAAGCAACTATAAAAGAGTTATTTATAACGCCGAGAGCTTATATCCTTTTACCCCGTTCAACGAATAAGGAACATAAACCAATAGTCTTAACAAGAGATTTTAGAATCCAGGGAGTAGTGGTCGAGGTGCTTCCGCCGATTCTAGATTAGTTAGTGAGCGATAAACATTATGAAAGGAGCTATTATGGCCAACCAAGAAGACAAACACGAAGGACAAGGTAACGAAAAACCCGTCACGATTATCGTAAACGGAAGAGAAGAGCAATTCACTGGTAAAAGAATTACTTTTCAGCAGGTAATCGAACTCGCTTTCGGCACCTATGAAGACAATGAAAATATTGTCTACACGGTATCCTACAGTAAGGGAGATAATCCGGATGAGGGTACAATGGTAAAGGGCGACGAGGTGAAAGTTAAAAAGGAAATGATCTTCAATGCCACAAGAACAGATAAATCGTAATCCAGACCTTAAGCGGTTAATGGACGAAGGTTATGCGGTGGCAATCGTTGAAGATTGTCTCCTGCTTTATGAAATACCATATGTAGATTCAAGCTGTCAGATTCAATATGGAACATTAGTCTCGGATTTAACCTCAATTGCCGGAGATAATACGAATAGCCCAATAAGCCAACATGTGGCTTATTGGGCAGGCGAACTGCCTTGTTATAAGGACGGAAGTCCCATAAAAGGAATCCACAGCGGAAGCCAAGATACGCAAATGGGAGGTATAATCATTAACCACTCCTTCTCTAACAAACCCGCTGAAGGATATAAAGACTACTCCCATAAAATGTCTAACTACGCCAATATAATATCGGCGGAAGCTAGGGCTTTAAATAAATCCGTTACTGAGAAACCATTTAAGGATATTAATATCCCTGATAGTGGTTCTGTTTTCAACTATCCAGATACTAATATTAGTAGGGGTAAGATAAACGCGATAACGAAGAAACTGGAGGGGCAAAAAGTAGCTATTGTTGGTCTAGGTGGAACTGGCTCGTATATATTAGACCTGATCGCGAAAACTCCCATACAAGAAATCCACTTGTTTGATGAAGACGTTCTATTGAATCACAATGCCTTCAGATCGCCCGGCGCTCCACCTGCTGAGAAGCTAACCGAAGTAAATAAAAAAACTGATTATTTCCAAAGCATTTACGCAAATATGCACAAGAATATACATTCTCATAGCTATAATATAACCGCTGAAAAGATTGACGAATTGTCTGGAATGAGTTTTGTGTTTATCGCTATGGATAAAGGTACGGCTAAGAGACAAATTATTAATCACTTAATTGCAAAACAAATATCTTTTGTTGATGCTGGTATCGGATTATTAACAGCAAACGATTCTATCCTGGGTCATGTCAGGGTTACTTCAAGCACTGCAGACAAAAGAGATCACATTAATAAGAGGATATCCTTTGCAGAGAAAACGGCCGCAGATGATTATGTGACAAACATTCAGATAGCCGATATTAATGCTCTAAGTGCAACACTATCCGTGATGAAATGGAAAAAAATATCTGGTTTTTATCAAGATCGTTCCAAGGAGTTTAATACAATATATTCAATGAACGACGGAAAATTATTCAATGAAGATTATAACTCATAAATTTGTAGAGCAGATACCAAGACAACTAGACGATGATGTCATTTATATATCTCTGAAATACAGTACGGCGATTCACAAGTGTTTTTGTGGTTGTCAAGAAGAAGTTATAACACCCTTTTCGCCGACAGATTGGCAGTTAGCCTTTGATGGCAAAACTATTTCTCTTTCACCTTCGATTGGGAATTGGAACTTCAAATGCCAATCACACTATTGGATAAGGAACAATCAGATGGTTTGGGCCAAGAAATGGTCCGATATTGAAATCGAAGCCGGTAGGCGCCAAGACCTCTTAAATAAAGAGAGATACTATGCCAAGAAAAAAGATAGCTATTGGTCAAAAGTAATCAGATGGTTCAAAAGATAAAAAATAGTATCACTTCCCGCTATTTATTTAGTTGTTGTCGGTCTAATTGTGGCAGGTCTTTCATAATTTATTACCTTTGCTTTTTTCGTTATAATCTAAAGATGTTATACTGTGGATATGGATACAAATAAATTTGAAACAACTAGCGAGTGGTATAAAAAAATGAAAGCCGATGGTTTTGAGGTTCCGCTAACACTCTATCACGCATTAATTAAACTGACGAAAGACAAACGTATTTCCTTCCAAGACGCCTATAAAGCGCTTGAAGATGAGGGAAGAATTAAAGTAGTCAACAAAACGATCAATTTTGATTTAAATGAAAATTAAGTGGAGTAGTATTAAAGTGGTTTTTCTCTAAACAATTTTGCTACAGCGTCAGTTATAGCCTTACGACCCTCGGCAATCTTGTCATCCTTCCATGTTAAAAGTGTCCCGATAATAAACCAAATATAACCAGGAACAATAGACCATATTAACGCTAATTGCCAATCG
This sequence comes from bacterium, assembly GCA_030647355.1. GTDB lineage: Bacteria > Patescibacteriota > UBA1384 > VFKW01 > VFKW01 > JAUSIS01. Next base: position 57,363 of record JAUSIS010000005.1, on the reverse strand, counting down.
ACACTGTAATGAAACTTTTCCTGACAAAGCAGAATTAACCCCCAAAAAAGTCCGACTCCAACCAGCCAAAATATAATGTAAAATACCAATTCTCCTAATACATATTTCAAAGATTTTATTTTCATATATTCTTAAATCTTGATGATTTTTATTTCGATAATAATATTATAGTTAGTGTTATTAAAACAATCGTGAGAACTATCATGATCCAGTTTTGTAATGAGGTAGATTTATTTAATTTTTCTACCGAATTTCTTAAATTATGGGTAAATTCTAATTTAGCGCCTGTTTCAGAGTAATTACAATGTTCATCAACTAAAAATTTCTTAAGAACATCTCGTTCATGGCGATAAATGGTATCATCTTCTTTTTTAACCGTCTGATCTTTACTCATTTTACCAACTCCTCGACGATTTTTATTTAATTATTTTCGAACCATTGGGCTATTTGAGAAATTTTATCATCCGTAGATTTTTCAATTTTACGAATAACATATAGAGAAATGACCCCTAATTTATGACTTAAAGCATTAGAATCTATACCCGTTCTATTGTCTGTAGTTTGGCAAAAAACTGGTATTGAAATATATGATTTAATTAACGATGCAAAATCACGGCCTGGCATTATTGGTAAGGCCGCCGCAGGTCTGATTTTTGGGCTAAAACAATGTACAATTTTATTTCTAATCTCGTATATTTCTTTGGCTTGCTCGGTTGTTAAGCCTGTTAGTGATGCTGTTTGAGATAATAGTTTAAGAAATCTTTCCTTGCCTGTGTTTTTGAAATCTCCAATTTTGGGGACATTAAAATATCTTTGAAATTTTTTAGTTATCTTTTTTCGCTCTTCTTTAATCTGTAACAATTCTTTAGCTTGCCAAAAGTCTGCTTCAGTTCCATCTACCAACGCATTAACCTGTGCGAGAAGGTCAAGCACGGAAACTGACGCAAGTAAGATGTTAAAATTACCGCCACCAATTGAAACTTGATTCATATCGGCTTCCAATGTTGGCTGACATTTTGCGTATAAATATGTATTAGAGTCCGCTATTGCGAAATCTACTCTCGTCGTAATCTCATTAACTATGTCGTTTTTATTCAATTTCTTGACTCCCTCGGGTTTTTGGCAGTTTTGATAAGTTGGTCAGCAATGCCGTCAACGGATTCGAGCTTATCGATAAACATGTTGTTACCCGGACCATATCCTATATGTTCCTTCCAAAAATTTATTATTTCTTCAATAATGTCTTCGCAACTTTGAATATATTCACCCTTGTATGTGCTAAAAATGATCGATGTCGGACCACCCTTGCTGTTTTTTGAATGATGGGCAACAAACTGATGTCTAATTGCCCATAGTCTTTTGGCACCGAAATTAGAATGTATTTGGTTCAAATAATCAATTATTTTAGGTTTTGTTTTATATTCATCCACTGTGATCAGCTGATAAAGGGATTTTTGTCTTGCATCTTTTTTGTCCAGCAAAGTCCCTAATTCAATTATGCATTGGCTAATAAATAAATTCGCAACAAGTTTAAGAAAATAAATATTGGTGTTGTTGGCATAATCGAGTTTGTTTTTAATCTCTCGTGGATCATTCACATTTATATTGTTAATTATATCTTTCGCTTTCTTACAAAGTGCCTGACTAAAAAGTATATAATCATAAATCTCATCCTTTAGTTGTTCGGTATCATTCATCACATCTTTCTTTTTTTATTTTCGACGATTTTTATTTCCTATTAAATCGATTGAAATACATATCAATTTCATCACTCATAATTTTATCTCATTAATTCCACGCTCCACGCATTTATAATGTTTTGGATATTATTGACCCAATTATCTGAATCTGCTTTTACACTCGCACTATTGGAAATTGTTTTAACTAATTTCAGCAAATTGTCGTGTGTGAAGTTTTTGCCAGATTCACGAAGTGTTTTTAGCGTTTTTAGTAGACCAATAAATTGTTTGATTGTAATCGGGGCAATACTTTGCGTACTTCCCTTGTACCCATGTATGTTAGCAATCCAAAATGTTTCTGCTGTGTCCGTATGTATCGTCGGGGCAATAAATAGACAATGAGCGTTTGTGTTTTGATTCTCAAAATCTCGCAAGTGCCTCATAACTGGTTGCCCTTCGTTAAACCATTGGTCACGACTATTTAACATTGTTACCTCGCATATCATATTGAAATCACTGTAATAACATTCTATATCGGCTAAACCGCCTGAGGCAGTCGATGTTGGCTCATTATCATCACCGACTGGGTAATTTGGCTTAATCTCTCTTGCATCGTTTAGTGCGTGCAAGCCCATTGATGATAAATATTCTAACATTAATGGACGATTTTCTAATTCAAAAATCTTGTCTAACTGTGAGATACATCCGTTGATTGCTTCTACTGGCTGCGATTTAATATGGTTATCTTGTTCTTGCAGGTCTTTGCGATAATTTCGCAAGTTTTCGATATAAATAACTAACTGATTTTCGTTGTAATTTGTGACATCTTCTTGTGGAGCTATTCCTTTATTGAGTTCGTTTTCCAGAGAAACGATTTCTTCGTAAATGTTATTTACGATATCAGTTAATTTTTTCTTTGTTAGCCAAGGTAATTGTGGTAGTGTATCATCCGACATATATTGCAAGTAATCTGATTTATCGGCAAAGGCTTTTGGTTTATAAAATTCATTTTCAAACAATGAACTTATTTCAATATGACGGTTTGGCTCTAAATCTACATAAAAACCGCCACCACGAATTCTTATGAATTTCGTTAGACGAAAATATCTTATCGCATTGTCGCCATAATCTTTTAAGTTTTTCAAAAACTTATCAATCTCAATTTGGTCTGTGGTATCTAAAAATGATCTTGCAAACTTGAATCTATAACGATCTCTAATTTCTTTTCGTTCTTGTTTGGTTTTATCAACTTGTGAATCTCGTAAATTAACAATTTCTTCTGCGTATTTCTCAATATCGTTAAAATCAATTAAGGAGGGGGCGAATAAAGAAAACTCTCGTTTGCTCAAACCTTTTGCGTTTTGATTTCTCGCAGTTTCAATTTTATTAACTTCGTCAATTAACTTCAATGTAGCGACAAATGGCACGATGTTATACTTCTCGTTTTCGGGAAAGTCCTTATTTGCAGGATTCGGTATTTGCCACTTGATAAATGATTTAAGGAAGGCATCTCCAGAATCTTTTTCGCTTTCTATAAGTTTTTGACCAAGGTCAGTAATCCTCAGGATACCGTCGTCTATTAGAGCAAACCCAAATTTTGTAAGCGGATTTATTGATTGGCGACCTCGCATAGCGAAGTCTTTATAATTTTTAACTTCAATGATTTTATCAACAATTTCATCTGATATCTCAGAATCAATATTATTTATCAATTTAACAATTTCGGTTGGCAAACCACTATAAAATTGCTGGTTTCCATAACCATACAGCCGATATTTGATAAGAAGTTTCTGATAATTTTTTTGATTGTTGTTGTCCCACTCTTGATTTACAAGTGGTTTCAGGGCGATCAAAAAATCACGAAGTCTCTCAGGATTTCGCACAGTTGTAGTAATTGACCAAGCTTTTAACATAATCCCATTATACCATAAAATCAGTAGTTTGTAATCAGGACTTCAATGGTCTGATTGTTTTTTGCAGAAGAGTGATAATTTGAATTTTTATAACTATAGTTCAGTTTATTTATCTTAAAATTATTTTTTACAGCCCATTTTTTCATTATTTCATTTGTTTCGCCCTTATGCTCTAAAACATTTGATAATGCGAATTTAATCTTCTTCTTATTTAGTCGTGAGAGTAGAGAATATAAATCGTTTTCATCTTGCTCCGTCCAGCCACCCAATTCATTATAACTGGCAAGTCCCAAAAGATATGGAGGGTCTAAATAGAAGAAATCATTTTCATTCAAATTCATTTTTTCAAGATTTCTGAAATCGGAGATCTTAAAGTTTATTTTCTTCTCGTTCGAGATTTGGTTAAATGCTAAAACATTTTTTCTTGAACTGCCATTATAATCGCGTTTCCCGACAGGTAAGTTATAATCACCGTTAGAGTTAAAACGAATTTGGTTATTGAAAGAATATAAAATAAGCACCAATAATTGATCAATTCTTGATTTATCTTTATTGAACTCACTTCTTAGTGCCAAGAATTTATCTTTGTTATATTTTCCAAGTCCAATACAACTTTCGGCACCATAATAATCATAGCCCTTGATGTAACTTTGGCTTAAATTAAACTCGTCAATAATATCCAAGATTTTCTGATTAAGATCTTCAAAATTATTACCTTGAATAAATTTTAATAAATTGACTACATATTTATTTTTTTCAATGCAAATTATATTTTCTGCTTTTGCATTTATGCCGACATTTGCTCCGCCTGAAAAAACATCGTAGAAGGTCTTTATTTCGTTTGGAAAATAATTTGTTATTTGTGGTAATAGTTTGTGCTTACCACCAGTGTAATTCAATGGTGATTTCACAAAACCGCTTTGAACTGGATTTTGCTTTGAAGCGATAACAGATTTCTTTGTCTTTATATTATTCGCTACTTTACATAAAAAGATTCTTTCTTTTAGATCATCTTTGCAGGATTTGCCGGTTGTGAATTGCTTAAAATCTTTGTAAAAGATTTTAACTTCGCCTTTTCGTTTTAAGGCAGATAATATCTCGTGGTCGCTAATTTTTGACTGAGAGCGTCCATTTCCAGATGACCCCATATCGTTATAAGAAACAAGAATATATTTTGCGTTGATACTGTCAATTAAATCACCGAATGCTATCGCAGCCGATTTCATACTGTATTGACTCTTGATATGTGAGCGGTCAATTTTTTTGGCAACACCAAAAACTTCTTCTTTTTTCCAAGTGGCAATGTTTTCAAGTAAATGATAAGCATCTGAGTATTGCCGTGAATTATAAGGTGGGTCAATATAAACGACATCTGCCTTGATATGCTTTACGAGATTATTTGCATCATCTTTATAGATTTCTGCGTGATACTTTGAATGTGGAAGATCTAATGGCAATAAAAACAATTTTTTATCATTAATTTCTATTTTCCTATAAGCATCGTAATGACCGACAGTATTAGCGATTTTATCAAGAGCATAGATTAGAGAGGTTAAGAGATATGATTTTTCTCGTTCGTTAATTATTTTCTCCTCAAATAGTTTTTCAATATCATCTCTAATCACTCCAATTTTTTTAGCATTTTTTGCATCAAAATATGTGTTTGAGAAGTTTTCAGAAAAATAATTTTTGCCATATTTATTTATATCCAGATTGTTGTAGGTTTTTAACCTAACAAGTAATTTTTCTTCTCTGATTTTTTCATCGCCAAAAAACGCTTTGAAGATATAGTGGTTAGAATCTAAAATATCATTTACTACGATATTTGCTTTTCCGTAGAAACGATTTGCAACAGAACCAGTTCCAGCGAAGATGTCGGCAAAAGATTTAAATGATATTTTCTCAGATTCCAAAATACTTTCTACGAAATCAAGTAACTTAGTTTTAGAACCTAAGTATCGTCTTTGATAGATAGCAACCGATTTATTTCCAAAATATGCATCGCTCATATTTTTAGTGTAGACGATTATGTTTATGTTTGCAATATTTTATCTATATATTTATCAGTTATAAATTTTTAAATCTGGTTTTTTGATACGAAATATGCTATATTATCGGCAAGAGTCAATAATCCAATAATAGGAAATAATTTATGAACAAACAAGAAACTAAAGAGTTATTTATTAACCCATATTATGCAATCAACATATCGCCCGATCTTATATCCAAACATGAACTAATGGTTACCAAAGAAAAATGGATCGAAGTTAACTCGCGATTGATAGACGAGCTTGGCAAGGAAGAATGGCTAAAACAGCTCCTTGCTGTTTTGGAGTCAAAAAAACATGACAAACAATAAAGAAAACATAAAACTGACAGATCTTGGCAATCAGTTAAGAAAAGCTCGAGAAAAAGCTAACTTAACTCAATTAGAAGTTGCCGAAGCATCCGATGTTAGCACTAACTATTATGCTCAAATGGAGCGGGGCGAAGTAAACCCTTCGGTTGAAAAACTGCAGAAAGTTAAGAAGGCTCTAAAAATCAAAGATCTCAAAATCTAGTTAGAAGTTTGATAGATAATAAGATTATCAATTTTATAATTACCATAATCCCTTGGAATAAGGATATTATAGCCCTTGATACAATGAATGGTATCTTGGCCAATTTTGGAACTGCAATTTCTGTAAGAAATTCCTTAATTTTGACTTTAAAATTAAATCTTGAATTCTCAACTAAGCTTCTATACAACCTCTCATATTGGAATTTGTAACCTTCGGCCAGTTTTTCGTTTAACCCAAGATAAGACATGACTTGCATAGCCATATCTTCGTTGGCCATTCTTTTCATCATTTCCTTACTTTCCCTTTGCGAAAGAATATTTAAACTTCCTTCCCAAAGAATTGCTCTATCAATGATAGCCACTTTTTCATGAATCGACCCTTGGAGATAGAAAATACAAGCTCCCATCTCCTCATAATCTTTTAAGGCGCATTTAATTTCAGCTCTCATTAAGTATTCGTGCTCTTCAAGCGGACGGGTAAATATAAAGAGAGCGATATTTCTTCTTTTAAGCGTTTCTAATGTTTTCCTGAAAAATTCAGATCTGAATTTAGTCACAAAGGGGCTGTAAATAACTATCTCTTTCTTTGCTTCAAGTATGTCCCGGATAAAAGCGCGATAAAAAGTTTTTTCATTAAAAAGATCGAGTTTTTGCAGTTCATGTAAATTTTTGGCATCAATTTCATTTTGCAGGTTTTGCATGTGCCTTTTGTATGCTGGTGATTGTGATAGCATAATTCCTCCTCTTTTTCGATTTAGTTAGTAAACTCTGGAAATTTAAGGTGAAAGTTGATATAATAAGTATGTTGGAATACAAAAATAGCCCTGGATACTTTTAACAAGGCTTGTTTTTCTGGTCAAAGACGAGCATCAAACGGTTAAGCCAACCAAGAAGGTGTTCGAAAGAAAGTGTCCCAAGGGCGCAAGGCCAAAATCAGACCTAATTCGTTTCAGCCAGCGTTACACTCGGAGCGCAAAGTATTGCTTCCGGTTGCACTACGCTTTTACTGGCTTCAACGTACAAGGTCTGATTTTCTAAAAGGAAAAAGAAGTGCCGCGCTTCGCTTTCCGCCAGCTGGCGGATCTCCTCAAAGACATATTCCCTGCCATTTTAGAAAAAAGAAAGTTTTCAAGATACCAAGCTTGCTTGCCTCCGAGAGGTCTTTTTGAGCAACATATCGTTTTGTAAAAAGTTGAAGTTATTCGGGCTTCGACGAACAAGTTCTGATTTTTGAAGAATGAAAGATTGAAATGATAACTTGAAGAGGTATTGACTTTTCGGGGTTTTTATGGTATACTGGCGAGTAACGAAAATCGTTATATCTGCCCCTGCGGGCGGTTTGCATATTTCAAATATAGCGCCGGCGGGCCAAAAACGCGAGGTGACGAAAGTGAAGAATAATAAGGTTGTTATGGCTGCCATACTTATCCTGGCAGTAGCAGTAGCAGTAGTCGCTGTGCTGGCGACATCCAACCAAACTCTTGCGATTAAGAACTCAGTGTTGAGGACAGAGAATGTCGGTCTCAAGAGTGAGCTGGCAGACGCCAACGCCCGGGCGGATGCTACCGTGAAGACGGTTGCAGATACCGAGAGACTCATCGGGTATAGCGTTTCCTCGACCGGCACTGATAGTGTAGCCAGCGGACTGCTTCGGCAGTTCATTGATGCTGGTGCAACTATGGGGTCTACTGATTCGGCTGATATTGTGATTCTGTTCGTGGTCCCAGCGAATAAGCGGGGGTATGTCCTTATCAAAGATAGATATGACAATACCCTGATGGATGAGTATGTCATGCCAGAAGCAGATTTCGAAGATGCAGTAGAGGGTGCGATAAACACCCTGCATCAGCAGAAGTTGAACAAGGAGGCCAAGAAGACGAAGGAGACATAGTAGTCTCCGGGTAGGGTGTCGCGAAAGCGGCACCCTGTTTGTTTTTTAAGGAATAAAAGGTTGAATTTCACCTTGAATTATGCTAAAATTTTCATGATGGTGGGCGTAGCTCAATGGCAGAGCGCTTCGCTGTGGCCGAAGTGGTTGAGGGTTCGATTCCCTTCGCTCACCCCAAGAATACAAGCTAGATGCTTGCTATTAGTATTAAATATATTTGAGTCTCATTCTCCAGGTGTGCAGGTATCCGCTCCTTCTGCTGAGTTCACTGTAAAAGGAACCGAAGCGGACTCCAAACTAACGGAAAGGTTGAATTTGCTGCCGTCGTTACTGCAGTATTTATATATGTGAACAAAGCTTCCTGTGTTTTTGATCTCTGGAAAGCTTCCTGCTTTCATTAACTGATATTTCATACTATTAAAGGAGTTTATAGCTGGATAGCTTCCGATCGCTATACCGTTAGATCCAATTTTACTATTATCGTCATAATAAAGCTCGAGTGAATTAGAAATATAGCGAAGGTTTGCCTTGACTTGAGTATCGCGAAGTTTTGCCTTGACTTGAGTATCGCGAAGTTTTTGGCGAGTTGAGCCCATGCCTATAAATACCGTAGCACTTAATATACCCAAAATAATTATAAAGAAAAATATAAATATTGGATATAAAACTGTAATTAGAATTTTAGCTGTTTTAGACCAGTTAGTTAGTACCCAAGTAAAAATAATACCTAATAATCCTAGAGGAACGATTACCAGACAGATAATAGTCAAGACTGATTTCCATTTTTCAGTCCCTATATTAGCTTCTGGATTTTGTAATGTGGGCGGCGGGTTCACGCCTGGCTGCCCGGGTGAGGGTATTGTTGGTTGGTTTTCGATTCCTGTTGGGTTGGTTTCCATGTTTCCTCCTATTTAATTTTATGTTACCCTTCCTCTTTAATTATTACTATACCCTTCCTCGATGATATTGTCTAATCATTGCTTATCATTCTGTTATAATATTGAAGAAGGGTAACATGAATGGAATTGCGATTGCGGTAATAGCGCAGATAATAATCGGCATCTCCTTAATTATTGATAAAACATTTTTGAAAGAGAAAGTTGCCGGGAATGTATTTGCCTATGTTTTTTGGATAGGATTATTTAATTTCTTTGCTATTTTTTTTGTGCCATTTGACTTTACAATGCCTTCGTTTTTGACGGCTGTAACGGCGTTTGCCGGAGGTGTTCTCTTTTTGATAGCGCTAATATGTTACTACAAGGCGCTGGAAAACGGAGAGGCATCCCAGACTTTAGCCCTGCTCGGCGGGTTCACGCCCCTTGCTACGATAATTTTCAGTAGTTTGGTTTTAAGGAATTTTTTAAATCCGATAGAGATTTTCTTTTTTATTTTTTTAACAATCGGCGGTTTTCTGATGTTTCTGGCAGATCGAAAGAAATTCAGAAATACTATATTTTGGATTTTACTGGCAGCTGCCAGTTTTGCTCTAGTTAATGTATTCCAAAAGATCGCATATAACGAAAGTAGTTTTTTGACCAGTTTTGGGATTATGAAATTTGGAACTTTTATGAGCGCCGTGGCAATGTTGGCTGTTAAAGATTGGCGAAAGAAGATATTTCAGCGAAGTAAAGCCACCCCCAATCGAAGCAAGGCATTATATTTGGGAAATCGAGCGATGGCAGGTGTGGCCTCCGTCATGCTCTCTTATGCCATAAAACTCTCACACCCAGCATTGATCGAGTCAACAAGTGGAGTAAAATATGTAATCATCTTTTTGGCCAGTTTGGCATTGGCTGCTTGGCGACCGAATATATTAAAAGAAAATTTTAGAAGATGGGTTTTAGTGGCTAAAATTTTTGCGACATTACTGATTGCTTTGTCGGTTAGCGGGCTTATGATTCAAAAGTATTATGAAGAAAAACCAAAGCAAAGCTTTGCCGATATGTCCTGGGGCGTAACTTTTTCCCAGAAGATGAGTGAAAGTTTTGGTATGGATTGGAGGCAGAATTATCTAGCAATTGTTGACGAATTGAAGCCCAAAGGGATTCGCTTAATTGCCTACTGGGATCTTATTGAGCCAGAGAAAGGTAAATGGCAATTTGACGATCTCGATTGGCAAGTCGGGGAGGCAGAGAAAAGAAAAATTCCCGTTATCATCACGATCGGGCAAAAAGTGCCTCGATGGCCGGAATGTTATTTTCCGGCTTGGGTTGATATTACTAACCTAGAAAAAAGGCAGAATAATCTACTAAATTACAATGCAGAATTGGTAAAAAGATATCGAGATAAAAGTAATTTACTTTATTGGCAAGTAGAAAATGAACCATATCTACCATTTGGAATTTGCCCTAAAATTAATAGAAAATCTTTAAACGAAGAAATAAGCTTGGTGAGAAAGCTAGATCCTAGTCATCCTGTATTGTTAACCGATGGAGGCGAGTGGGGAAAATGGTATAGCCAATTTGTTGATAGCGATATTTTTGGTTCGACTTTATACAGGAAAGTATATAAGAAAAGAGTAGGAAGCGCTCATCCCCCTGTAACACCCGAATATTATGAGTTTAAGCGATCTATGTTGGCTACCCTGACCGGGGAAGATGATCACCCGCTTATTATATCCGAGCTCGGACTAGAACCGTGGTGGAACGAGCCAGTTTACGCACTATCTGATAAGAAACAGCAAGAACTTTTTTCTAACCAAGAATTTAATGAAATTACTGATTTTGCCAGAAGGACTAATATCAAAACAGTTTACATGTGGGGGGTTGAATGGTGGTATTATCAGAAAATGAACGGCAGTGATAGTTATTGGAATCAGGCAAAAGATTTGATTAGTAAGGGTAAGTAAGTGGCGCGCCCTGGAGGATTTGAACCCCCGGCCTTGTGGTCCGAAGCCACACGCTCTATCCAGCTGAGCTAAGGGCGCAAAGTTTGCAAAATTTTGTTTTACATGGATTATTATACTAAAATCTCGGAGATTTTTCAACCTTAGTTGATCTTTATTTGACTAATTTTAGATTGACTTGAGGGGTTATTTATTATATAATAGTGTGTTAATTGATTTATTCTTATACAATGGTGTGAGTATGCTAAATAAACAAATGTCAGGATACCCAATTGTAGCGATAGTCGGTAAGCCCAATGTCGGGAAATCGACCTTCTTTAATAAGCTACTTGGCAGAAGAGTATCTATAACCTCAAAAATTGCCGGGACTACTAGAGACTGTATTATTGCGGAGGTAGATTGGCAAGGGAAAACTTTTATGTTAATCGATACTGCCGGACTTGACGATGTCGAGAAAAAAGATGAATTGGCGCAAAATATATATAAACAGGTTAGCGAAGCGATATTAGATGCAGACATTATTTTATTTATAACAGACGGCGCCGACAGAATAGATAAAACTGATCGAGAAATTGCCGAGAAACTTCGCAAGAGCCGTAAAATAGTCCTTCTAGTCGTGAATAAAGCTGAGAGTCCCAGGGTACGAGAGAGACTGCCAGAGTATTATTCATTCGGCCTAGGAGAACCGTGGCCAATTTCAGCAATACACGGCACGGGTGTTGCGGAGGTACTGGATAAAATAGCAGATAGTATAATGAGCCAGTCGGTATTTATTACATCCAAACGGGAAATCAATCACATTCCCAAAATAGCTTTAATTGGGAGGCCGAATACGGGTAAATCAACACTATTAAATCAGATTACGCAATCGGAAAGAGCTGTTGTAAGCGAGGTCCCCGGAACAACAAGAGATTCGGTTAGCTCCAAGGTCACCATCGGTGATGATAATTTTATATTAATTGACACTGCCGGAATCAGAAAACGAGGCCGTATTGAACGCGGGGTTGAAAAGTTTAGTGTTTTAAGGACAGTCCGTGCTATCAAGGAGAGCGACTTGGTAGTTGTTTTGATCGACGGGATTGAAGGATTCGTGCGAGGCGATGTGCATTTAATTACACAAGCATTGGAAGCAGGTAAACCCGTTATTTTAGCAATTAATAAGGTTGACGTGGCTGCACCTGACAGCATAAATATAGACAAATTTAGCTTTATCTCGAAATTACCCTTCGTCTACATTTCGGCTAAGACTGGGAAGAGTGTTGATATTTTAGTTGAGAGAATTCGCTCGCATTTTGGTTAGCTTGAGAGTACCAGCTATCGCGAGGATATATTACTACTAAGAACTTCCCGGAAATAAGATTTTTATCTAACAATCCCCATTCCCGCGAATCGGATGATTGATCACGGTTATCACCCATAACAAAGAACTGATCTCGGCCGACCGTGACATCTAAAGTTCCAGTTGCAGAAGTATCAGCCGTTGTTTTTTGCCCGAGGCTTAAATATGGTTCATCAATTTTTTCTCCATTTAGATAAACATCGCCTTCTTTAAGTTGAATTTCGTCACCGGGTATTCCAATAATTCGTTTTATGTAGTATATGGAATGGTTTTGGGGACTCTCAAAAACGATTACATCTCCACGGTTAGGATTGTGAATCCGGTAGGAGAGTTTATTAATCAGAATAAGCTGACGATCATGGAAGTCAGGTTCCATACTATTACCTTCGATAACGAAGGGCTGTATAACAAAGTAGCGGATGATAAAGGCCAGCACGAATACTATTGCGACAGTTTTGAGTAATTCTATAAAAAAAATTAAAAACTTATTAGCCAAATTAACTCCTTTTTAAATCCTCAATTATTATCTCCTACATAGACAGATTCGTAAATAGCGATTTATTGCAATTGATTATAAAAGGCGCCCTGAGGGCGCCTGCAGTTTCGGTACTTCCATTATACCTGAGTGAAGATCACAGACCCGTTGGTATCGCCGAACCCAAACGAGCTGTTCATAACGGCAGTCCGTCTCTTATCCAACTCAGCTCCTCCTGTTACTATGTTAAGAGGCAAGCCATTCGGCGTCGCCTCTGTGCACGGGAAGAGACAGTCTCGATCCAAAGCATATTCGCCCATCGGATGGATCTTGCCGGTTACCAGAGTCATTATAGATACGATTGATTCGACCATCCCGGCACCTCCGAGGAGGTGGCCGAGGTTGGCTTTCGTTGACCATACGAAGGGATTCCAGCTTGGATCATTACCGAACACTCGACTTATCGCCTCTGCCTCCCGAAGATCGCCTTCGGGGGTTGAGGTACCGTGGGCATTGATTGCATCAATCTGGGCTGGATCAAGCCGAGCATCTTCCAGAGCTAGCTCCATACATCGGCGTGTTCCTTGGGAGTTGGGAACGACGATGTCTTGAGCACCGCTATTTGCCGCATAGCCGGCGATTTCGGCGACGATCGGCCAACCCATCTTCTTGGCGTATTCGAGACTGGTAATGATCAGGGCACCGGCACCTTCTGACATGACAAAGCCATCCCGCCCCAAGCCGAAGGGCATCGAAGCGTTGAGAGAGCTTGAGTATGTCAGGGCATTTATTCTCTGGAATGTCGCCAAGTAGTGAGGCGTGGCACATGCTTCGGTGCCAATCACAAGAACTACATCAGTTCTCCCCAACTTGACCATGTCGCAGGCGGCAAACAGTGCATACAAGGAACTTGCGCAAGCAGCCGGCGTGGCGAACGACGGTCCTTTGAATTGGAAGCAGATACTGGCTCTACCGGCCAATCCATTTGGCATGGTGTTGACGACGGCGTTGCCCATCTGTATATTTGGACCTCTGGCGAGAAAGCTCTTGAGACTCGCCTCGGAAGAACGCCCGCCGCCCAGACCGATGCCAACCGATACAGCGGCTCTTTCTGGATCCACTTTGCTCATGTCCAGAGAGGACACAGCATAGTTGGATGCGACCAAACCGATTTGGATGGCCTTGTCCAACCCTGTGAAATTCGGCCTGCGGCTCCATTCCCGATCATCCTTATATTGCTCTGGATCGAACCCGAACAGATCACCAACAACTTGAGCCTTGATCCCAAAGCTGTTCTCCGGGTCTTGCGGATCGATGGGATGGAGATGCCTGAAGCCCGTCTTGCCTGCCAGCAGTGATCGCCACAACTCGTCATTGTCCGGACCGTAATTGCCCAGAGTGGTAACCGCACCCATGCCGCAGACAACGATTCGTTTTTCCCCCGACTCCTGAAAATTCCTGTATCTGGTCTTCAAGTCTTGTTCCCCCTTGCACCGAGTTTGAATGTTGGAAGGTGCTAAAATATGGCTACGCATACCAATTGTGCTATTGCTTAGCTGATTGCGATAATAGCACAATTGGTTCTTTTTAGCAACTAGATGAGTACTTATTTGGTCATTTAGGCGAGATTGGTGGGCAGTACTGGATTTGAACCAGTGACCTCCTCGATGTGAACGAGGCGCTCTACCGCTGAGCTAACTGCCCAGAAAAGGTGAGGGACTTTCTAACCAACCGAGCTACACGTGCATATATATTCCCATTTTACCTTGCTTGCTTATATTTTTCAACCAGTTTCGCCCTTTCAATTGCCCTTCATTTTTGATTAAATAGAAATGGAGGGGAAAATGCAAGTGGTTTTATTTAATATAGGTGGGATAAATTTTTATACTTTTGGGGTAGTAATTTATGCCAGTTTTATTTTAGGACTACTAGTGAGTTGGGTTGCGGTTTTGGGTTTTAGAAGCAAGACACCCAATAAGTTTGATACCTTATTATATATCGCTTTGGTTGGATTGGCCGGAGCACGTTGTATTTATTTTTTGCTAAATTATTTTAAGTTTGAATCTTTTTGGCAAATGTTTTACTTTTGGCAGAGCGGCTTGACAGCTTATGGAGGAATTATTGCCGCGAGTATATTTATACTGTGGTACGTGATAAAATACGAGGATAATATATCTACTTGGTTAGATAGTGCGATGCTTGGTTTTGTAGCCAGTTTTACCGCCGGAAGTCTGGGTTTTCGATTGGTGAGTACAGAAAATATTTCGGATTTTACAGTTATATATTTTAGTGTCATATTGCTGAGTTTAGTCTTTTTGAAATTCGCAAAAATAAGAATATTCTCCGGATTGATGTATATAATTGGTCTGGTTTCTTTCAGTCTGTACAATATTCTATCCGAAATAATGCAAAATGGTCTGAACTCCATTTTGAGTAATATTAATTTGTGGTTTTCATTTTTGGTATTTATAATTGTACTATTATTTGTTCTAAATCGATTTAGAACGAAACCTTTTCGGATATTGATTTTTGAAAAGTCATTATATATAAAAGGTTGGTCAAAACAAAAATGACCTAGAAAGTAAGTCATTTTTGTTATAGGGGAATTATTTCGTTGCGATTTGTGTTTTTACTTTTTCGACGATTTTAGAAAATTCTTCCGGCTGGCTGACGGCTAGCTCGGCTAGAACTTTACGATCAAGATTTATTTTAGCTTTTTGGAGTCCCGGTATTAATTCACTATATGTCATGCCATGTAGGCGTGCGGCGGCGTTTATTTTAATTATCCAGAGTTTTCTAAATTCTCTTTTTTTGGTTCGTCTATCGCGAAAAGCATGTTGGCCGGCTTTCAAAAATGCTTCTTTTGCTCGTTTAAATAGATTATTACGGCCATGCCTATAACCTTTGGTCAGTGCCAGCATTTTCTTATGTCTTTTACGCACCATAGTACCGCGTTTCACTCGTGGCATTTTGCTCCTAGTCTATCTTTGGTTTAATTATATGGAATCATTCTCTGAACTTTTTTAGATTCAGTATTACCTAAAGTTGACGTTTGTTTCGACTGCCGCCTGGCCCGTGAAGATTTATTCATTGCCAGATGTTGGGCGGAAAGTTTCCTTACGCGAATTTTGCCAGCTTTGGTTATGCCAACAACTCTTTTTTTTGCGGATTTAACTGTCTTTAGTTTTGGCATCTTCTTTTCCTCTCTTCAATATAGCATTAAACCGATTGCCCAGTCTTGATGGTGATTGTTCAAACTCTGCGCCAATTATCTGTCGGAAACGATCCATCATTTCTAGAGCCTTGTCTTGGAACATCATCTCGCGCCCTCTAAGCTGTAGATTTATGCGAACTTTGCTTCCCTTATCCATAAATTCTTTTGCCCGCTTAGCCTTCACCTGAAGATCGTGTTCGCCTATTTTAAATGACAGACGAATCTCCTTTAATTCAGGCGCCTTACCTTTAACCCTCTGTTGGCGCTCTTGTTTCTCCTGTTCATATTTAAATTTACTATAATCAATAATCCGGCACACAGGTGGGACTGCATGCGATGAAACTTCAACCAAATCCAGGTCTTTTTCGTAGGCCAGATAAAGAGCTTGATCCAGATTAACTATTCCCAACTGTTGATTATTTTCATCAATAAGCCGAACTTCCGGGGCGGTGATTTCTTGGTTGGTGCGAGATGAATTTTGGATAAATACTCCTAATTTCGAATTGGTCTTCGTATTTTCTACTGGATTATATCACGACTGACAATTATTTTCAATACTTCATCTGCCTGTGACAGTCTGGTTGGAGTTTTAGCAACTTCATAATCGCAAATTGTAACCGAGATTGGAGCTAGGGTGGATATAGATATAGAACTTGATGCTTGAAAAACGCTTAGTTTATCATCTTTTTTGGTAGAACGTTTCCACCATGGTGATTTGTGTTCAGTGCCTACGGTAAGGAACTGCCCCTGAAGTTCTCTACTTATTGATAAATCATTAATTACGGCTTCAAGGGCGTATTTTTCATCTACCTCAAGAATAGTTTTTATTGGTTTTTCAGCCTTAACTGAAATGTTAGAAAGAAAATATGTATTAGGGTGCATTAGTCCCGGTTTTATTAAATGAGTCTTTCGCTGTCTTAATTTTAGGCAGGCACCTTTTAGGTCGTTACCACAAAATAAGTCCCCCAAATCCGAAGAAAGATCATAGGGAATAACTCCTAGCGCGGCTTGGCTTCCAGCAATCACCGAGACCAAACGATTCACTAATAGATCGCCTCCTACAGCGACAATGGTAGTATAGCCGCGGTCAAGAGCCATTTGGGCAATTTCTTCAGGTCCGCGAGCGGGGCTTGAAATTGCCATTTCTCCGTTAATATTTAAGTCGGATAAAACTTGTTTGAGTTTTTTATGAAAATTTGTCTGTCTTTGGTTATGTGCGTAATCGAGAATATAATAATACATATCAATACCCTAACTTTACTTTGCTTCGGAAGCGAGTTCTTCCAAGGCATCACTCTCAGTCATTTTACATTGACCAATAAAAAAGGCACCCGGGCTGACGGAGAGTATTTTGGCTTCAATTCTACCGTTAATTTTGCCTGTCGGGGCAATTTCCAACCTCTCAGATGCTTTTATCTCCCCGTCCACTTTGCCGCAGATTATCACATCTTTAGCGAAAATAGGCCCTTCTATGTGAGCTTGCTCGCCCACAAATACGCAATCGTCTGAAAAGATTTCACCTTGAGCGTGTCCGTTGATAATAATTGAACCTGAATCCTTAAGCGAGCCTATCATTTTAACATCTGCGCCAATGATTGTTCTTGAATTTACACCTTTGTCTTTAGCCGATCTGAGCATGATTCCCTCCTTGGGTTAGCTGGTAACATCTTATATAATTTTATGGTATTTATCTTAGAAAGACAAGAGCTGAGTGTAAATATCCCACTATGGCATCTTGTACATTGTACATAATTATGTTATACTACTTGCGTCAACTTAAGGGAGCTAGCTCGAATGGATAAGATTCGCGTCGTCGGGGCAAGGGTTCACAACCTAAAGAATATATCGGTAGATATTATTCGTAATAAACTAACAGTTATTACCGGACTTTCCGGGTCCGGGAAATCCTCGCTGGCATTTGACACTATATTTGCCGAGGGACAAAGACGTTATGTGGAGAGCTTATCTAGCTATGCTCGCCAATTTTTGGGTGTACTCGAAAAACCGGATGTTGATTATATTGAAGGGTTGTCACCGGCTATTTCCATTGATCAAAAATCAGCTACCAGAAATCGCCGATCTACCGTTGGTACAATTACGGAAATTTATGATTATTTAAGATTACTTTTTGCGAGAGTGGGGCTGCCTCATTGTCCTGATTGCGGCACGGTAGTTGGAAAACAGACACCCGAAGAAATATTACAGAAGATATTAAGCACAATTAAGGGCAAGAGAGATATTAAGTTTTCGTTAATTGCCCCTGTTATTAAGGACAGGAGAGGCGAGCATAAACACCAGTTAAAATTGTTAGCTAAAGCCAAGATTTCCAAAGTACGTTACGATGGCACCGTCATGGATACCGAGGAAGCATTAAGCCTAGAGGTTGATAAGCAAAAAGGGCATTCAATTGATGGAATTATTGATACTTTTACAGTAAAGGAATTTTTTGAAGAAGACCTGGAACTTGTTAATAAGATTGCCAAAAGTATTAATACTGGCTTGGAATTGGGTGGCGGGACATTGTATTTTTTGGATGAAAATTCTAATGAAGAAACTTTATATTCAAAATTGTATGTGTGTAGTAGTTGTGGAAAATCATTGCCAGAAATAGAGCCAAGGTTATTTTCATTTAACAGCCCGCAGGGTGCGTGTCCAGTTTGCCAAGGGCTGGGAATTCGTTTGGTCGTTGATCCGGAACTGGTTCTACCTAATCCTAGACTTACAATCGCCGAAGGAGCTATTAGACCATGGAGCAGAACTACCAGCCATAGCAACTGGTACAATAAAGTACTTAGCCAACTTTCAAATAAACATAAATTCAGCTTGGATCTGCCAGTGGGCGAACTATCTCGGGAGATTGTGGATATTGTGTTATATGGGGAACCAGTGGAGGAAGGTGAGAGGTTTGAAGGCGTTATTCCAAACTTGGAACGACGTTTTCAAGACACAGATTCGGATTATTTAAGACAAGAAATAGAAAAATATATGGTGGAGAAGGTTTGTACTACTTGCGAAGGACATCGGCTTAGAAAAGAGGTTCTCGGCATCACTATTGCCGAGAAGAATATAGTTGAAGTCAATGCGATGACTATTAAAGAGAGTTCTATTTTCTTTAATAATCTAACAAACAGTAATAAATTAACTGCACAACAGAAAATTATTTCCAGTCAGATTATAAAAGAGATCAGCGTCAGACTGAAATTCTTAATTGATGTTGGTTTGTCATATTTGTCGCTTGACCGCAATGCTTCGACATTAGCAGGGGGAGAGGCGCAGAGAATACGCCTTGCCACACAACTGGGATCCGGGTTGACTGGAGTTATCTATATTTTGGACGAGCCATCCATCGGTTTGCATCCGAAAGATCATGAAAAACTACTTAAAACGCTTTTTACGTTAAAAGACATAGGCAACACGGTTATTGTGGTTGAACATGATAAACAGACCATGCGCAAGGCGGACTATATAATTGATATAGGACCGGGAGCCGGTGAACATGGGGGGAAGGTGGTTGCGATTGGAACCCCGGAAGAAGTTATGGCAAATGAGAATTCTCTTACTGGTCAGTATTTATCGGACAAGAAAGAGATCAGTATTCCGACAAAGAGGCGCGGCAAAGCAAATGATTTTTTGACGATTAAGGGAGCTTCAGAATTTAATTTGAAAAATATAACTGTCGAGATTCCTTTAAATAGATTTGTCTGCGTAACAGGTGTATCTGGTTCTGGAAAATCAACCTTAGTTGAGGATATCTTAGCCAAAGCCCTATCGGCACATTTTCACAGGGCGCAAGAAACCCCAGGTAAGCATGAGGCAATTTTGGGGCTAGAGAATCTGGATAAAGTTATCAATATTGATCAGACCCCTATCGGGCGAACTCCGAGATCTAATCCGGCAACTTATACAGGAATATTCGGTCCGATTCGGGAATTATTTGCGTCTACCAACGATGCTTTGAAACATAATTTTGAAGCTGGACATTTCAGTTTTAATCTGCGTGGCGGGCGGTGCGAAGCGTGCCGAGGAGATGGAGTTATTAAGATTGAGATGCATTTTTTACCCGATATCTATGTTACCTGCGAAGAGTGCAAGGGGCAGAGATATAATAAAGAAGCATTAGAAATACACTATAAAAATAAGAATATTGCTCAAATTTTAGACATGACTGTGGATGAGGCATTGGAATTTTTCAAGTCGGAAGAGCAACTGGCAGAGAAGTTGCAGATGCTCTCCTCGGTCGGTTTAGGTTATGTGAAATTGGGACAGCCGGCAACAACTTTATCGGGTGGTGAGGCGCAGAGGATAAAGCTGGCGACTGAATTGATGCGCCATGATACGGGACGGACTTTGTATATTTTGGATGAGCCGACTACCGGTCTTCATTTTGAAGACATTAAGCGACTATTAAATGTCATCCAGCAATTGGTGGAAAAAGGTAATACGGTTTTAGTAATCGAACATAATTTGGATGTGATAAAATCGGCTGATTGGCTGATTGATATGGGTCCTGATGGAGGCGACGAGGGTGGTAAGATCGTGGCAGTTGGTACACCGGAAGAAGTAGCTCAAATCAAGGAATCATATACCGGTAATTTTTTGAAACCAGTTCTCAAAAACCAAAAAGCGGTTATCAAGTAATATTTTCGGGTGCGGAAGCTGAGATACATCGGTAACAAATCTGGTATGATTGGTAGTTCCAATCAACTAGAAAAAGGAGTTACCGATGCAGCAGATTTATCTGCGTCCAGCTAACATTATCCAGCCCACTTTTGTTATTAATCAGTTTAAAAGAAAACCAATAGAGCTGCTGTCAAAACCAATTCGCTGGCGCAAACAAGCCGATCTAATCGGGCTGTCTCCACCGGCTCGTCTTCGTTTAGAATGGATGATCTTTTACGAAACAGTTGGTAGGGAAAATGCTTATGACACGGCCAATCATTTCGGAATTGCACCAAAAACTTTTTACAAGTGGCGTAAGCGTTTTGCTGGAGGCCTGGTCAAGGAACTTGAAGACGAATCAACTCGGCCTGATCATCTGCGCCAGTGGGAAGTAACTTTCGAAGAAGAATGTCGGATTAAAAAACTGCGAGAAAAA
Organism: bacterium; assembly: GCA_030647355.1. Taxonomy (GTDB): domain Bacteria; phylum Patescibacteriota; class UBA1384; order VFKW01; family VFKW01; genus JAUSIS01. The sequence goes on along the minus strand of JAUSIS010000005.1, from coordinate 36,355 downwards.
CATCTTCACTACGGTAAAAAGAAAATCAAAAAACTTTACTTTAATAAATACGGTAAGCAAATATCAACTTGGAAAATCGAGAGAGTAATTACAAAACACGACCTTTACCCAGATCCTATCCAACAGGAAAAAAACAAGAAGAAATTAAAGAATCAGACGAAGAAAAACCGCATTCAAAATTTGGTTATTGAAGAAAAGATTTTCTTTCTTTTCCACTTGGATACAATTGTTATTCATTGGAATAATATTAAGCGTTACATTCTCACCGCTTGCGATCATCACGGCAAAATTGCCTACGCGAGAATGTACACAACCAAATCATCTAGATCAGCCAAGGACTTTCTTTACCGCCTCCACTACTTAATTGACGCGCCGCTGGCTAATGTTCAGACCGACAATGGAACCGAATTTTACGCTGAGTTTGAAGAAGCCATTACTGCCTTAGAAGCAACTCATTGGTTTAGTCGAAACAGGACACCTGAAGACAACGCTATTGTCGAAAGATTTAATCAAACCTTGCAAGACGAGTGGTTAAATGACGGTCATTTTACACCCGATGTTAATGCATTCAATCGGGTTTTGACTGACTGGTTGGAAGAGTACAATTTTGCCCGACCGCATCAAACTCTGGACTACGAAACCCCAATGTCTTATTATCTAAATACATTAAACTTTAGTCCGGATTTGTTACCGATGTGGTCAGCCAGGACATCGGGTGGACAATTTTGTCTTTCTCTGCTATATTAATTCAGCAGAAAACTTATTTGGAGGTTCTTTTATGGTAGTGGAGATAGCACGTTCTCCCTACCGGGAGAACATTTCATTAAGCGGAGTCTGGTCGGTTGAGTACGAATTGTGGCGCCTATATCGCCGGCTCAACGAGCAAGACAATGTGTCGCGCGATGAATGGCTTTACAGCCAAGAAGTGCTGGAAGTAGTCTACATCGCCAAGCAGGGAAACCGGGATGCCTTTGAATCAATACTCCTGGCATGTCGCTTGATGATTCTGTCCGAAACAAAGAAGTTGTTTTTGCCAAGGATGGAGAAGGATAAAAGCGATCTACTGCTAGCTGGAGCTTTCGGTGTCTTCAGGGCAATCCGTGACTTTAAGAGCGAAAGAGCACCGGGTGGTTTTAGGCCATTTGCAAGGTTATGTATCGCAGGCAGTATTAAGGATACGGTATCGGCTGCAAGGCGGCAATGGCATATCCATCTGAATGAGGCTTTCAGTCTTGAGGCGTTGCAGGAAGACGATGGTGAGATATTCGCACACGAGGTAGACGAAGAAGCAGATGTTGATTTCGGCTTGAAACAGACAGTAGCTGAAGTCTTCGCCGCTATGCGTCTATTAACGACGCCGATCGAATACCATAGTCTTCTGCTATACTGCGAGGGTTATAGTTACAAGGAGATTGCCGAGATCCTTGAATGCAAAGCAAAATCAGTTGACAACGCTTTCATGCGTTGCAAGAGGAAGATCAAAGAGCTATTGCAAGATATTGACGATCCAGAACAAGTCAGTGAGTTCATACTATCTAACCAGGCCACATAGGCCTGGTCTTTTTGATTGCGAGCAGTATAATACCTTTATGATTCATTATGAATATGAAAATAATTGCTTGAAACAAGGCTATAAATTTATTGCCGGGATTGACGAAGTAGGACGAGGACCTTTGGCGGGTCCGGTGGTTGCCGGAGCGGTGATTTTGCCGGGATATATTTCCCAGATTGACGATTCAAAAAAATTATTGCCCACAAAAAGAGCAAATTTGGCTAAGATCATTAAAGCTGGTGCAGTGGATTATGGAATCGGCTCGGCATCGGTAGAGGAGATTGATCAGATGGGTTTGCAGCAAGCATCATATTTGGCGTTTAGGCGAGCAATTGAGAAACTGAAAAAAGTTGATTATTTATTAATTGATGGGCTGAAATGGAAAGATGCTCCCCTGTCCAGCTTGGCTATTATTAATGGCGACGCAATTTCCTGCTCAGTGGCGGCCGCATCAATCATTGCCAAAGTTTATAGGGACAATTTAATGTGTGAATTGCACAAAAAAATGCCGGATTATCGGTTTGATCTTCATAAGGGCTACGGAACAAAATTACATTTAGAGCTATTAGAAAGATTTGGAATTAGCGAGCATCATAGAAAAAGTTTCGCGCCAATTAAACGGTTTTTAAATATTTAAAAATCCAAGCAGTCGATAAGCCGGGTTCTGTTTAGGCAACCATCTATCTAAGCGACAAGCCCAGCCCTTTCGAAACCGAGCCGATTTCCATCAGTCGGAGAACTATTTTTCCTTGTGGAAATTTAATTCATAAGCTGACTAGAAATGGCTGGGCCACTTGTCTTGCACCACACAGGGTTTACCCCATCGCTATGTCACCATAGCGATGCGTGAGCTCTTACCTCACGATTTCACCCTTACCCAGCCCTTTCTAAGCTCTGTTAGTGTTCAGTACATCAACATATATTACATAGCGCTAAACTGACTAAAAGAATTTAGAAAGAGCTGGGCGGTTTGTTTCTGTTGCACTAGCCCTACCCTTACGAGCGGTCGCTGTTAGCGACTGTGCTGCTCTTTGGTGCCCGGACTTTCCTCCCCTCACCCTTCATGGACCAATCTATCATACATCGGATTAAACCAGCCAATATATCAGTCCCTAAAGGGTGAGGGGTAGTTGCTTCGACTACTTGGATCAATAAAAATTCTATCATAATCGGTTGAAAAAGTCAATTCTATGAGGTATAATAAGTGAGCAATCTCAAGTATTGCCGGATCGTCTAATGGTAGGACAGCAGCCTTTGAAGCTGTTTATCTAGGTTCGAATCCTGGTCCGGCAGCTGATTTCATTTTTATCTTCTCATCGGAAAATTGGGTTTTATATAGTTCAGAATATAGGCCACCTTTATCGAGTAGTTCTTCGTGTTTTCCCCTCTCAACAATTTTGCCCTGATCGATAACCAAGATAAGATCAGCTTTTCTAACCGTTGATAGGCGGTGAGCTATGACTAGCGAGGTTCGGTTTTTTAGGGCAGTTTCCAGAGCCCTCTGGATGGCTTTTTCTGATTCCGAATCTAAGTGGGCTGTAGCTTCATCGAGAATTACAATATCCGGCGCCTTGAGGAGTATTCGGGCGATAGCTAATCGCTGTTTTTCTCCGCCAGAAAGACGGTAACCGCGTTCACCTACAATCGTATCAAGACCATGGGGAAGAGATTCAATCAGTGGATAAATTTGGGCTGACTTTAGAGATTGTATGATTTCTTCTTCGGATGCGTCCGGTTTAGCATACATGAGGTTTGCTCTAATTGTTTCATGGAACATATGGGCGTCTTGAGTGACCATACCGATACTAGCGCGCAGGGAATCGAAAGTGACATCTCGAATATCCATATTATTTATCCTAACAGCGCCCTTTTTAACGTCATAAAGACGCGCAACCAATTGGGTAATAGTTGTTTTGCCGGCTCCCGAAGGACCAACTAAAGCAATAATTTGCCCGGGTTTGGCATGAAAGGAGATGTTATGGAGTACTTCTTTTTCTTTGGTACAATCAAGAGCTGCGACTGATTCCAGCGAGGCAAGCGATACCTCTTTAGCGGAAGGATAGCCAAAGAATACTTGTTCTAATTCGATACTGGCTGGGCCGCGCGGGATTACAACAGCATTGGGTTTTTCTTTGATCATCGGTGAGAGATCGAGAATTTCAAAAACTCTTTCAAAAGAGACCAAGACAGTCATTATGTCGAGGTTTAGATTAGACAGGGATATAAGGGGACTATATAGCCGACCAAGATATGCAGTAAGAGCTACGACCGTACCAACATCAAGCATTCCTCGAATAGACATCAGGCCACCCCAGCCATAGATCAGGGCAGTGGCAAGGGCAGCTGTAAGGTCAGTGCCACATTAAAAAAGCGTCCATATAAGGTCTGCATGACGCCTATATCGCGAACACGTCCGGCTTTTTCGGCAAATGTTTTGCTTTCTTTTTTGGGATGACCAAATAACTTTAATAAAAGAGCGCCTGCAACATTGAAATGCTCAACCATTGTTGTATTCATCTTGGCATTGAGTTCATATTTTTCGCGGGTTATGCTCTGCAGACGCCTGCCCAGCCAGCCGGCGGGAATAATAAATATAGGGAGTAACAATAGAGCAATCAATGTGAGTTTCCAGGAGAGGAAAAACATAGCAGCTAAGACCAGTATTACAGTAATAAGATTACCTACAATTACAGAAAGAAGGTTTGTAAAGGATTCTTGTGCCCCAGTAACATCGTTGTTTAGGCGACTGACGAGAGCACCTGTTTGAACGCGGGTAAAAAATGCCAGCGGCATACGCTGAATTTGATTAAAGACTTTGGTTCTCATGTCGAAAATCAGGCTCTGCCCGATTTTGGCTGATATATAACGCTCAGCTAAAGTCAGGGCGCCGTCGACAATGGCAAGCCCCGCAATAAAAAGAGCAAAACGGATTATTAAATCCGAACTATGGTTGAGGATGCCTTTATTGATGATTTCTCGATATAGAAGCGGATTGACGGCACTTATTAATGCACCCAGAACGACAACAACAAAAAAACAAACAACACCTTTTTATAAGGTGCCGCAAAATGTAAGATACGCTTAGCCGTTCCGGGGGCAATTTTGGCATCCCTTACCGATTGATCTCGGCTAAAGGATCGCCTTAGCGTTCCACCACCCATAAGATATACTCCCTTTGATAACCTATTTTGAGTTTATCACATTTTTAATAATCCTTATAGTAATGTTTGGGGTTGGTGTATATTCACAAAATCATTGGATAATAAGTTATATAAAAACAAATCGTATGAGTGGTTCGTGAATAATTTCACAAACGTATTTATTTGAATTATAATGGTCACTATCTAGAGCGCTTTAAGGGGGTTGGCGATTTGAAAAAGATAGCGTTATTGTTCCTTTCGGTATTGGCTATGTCGGCTTTCGGGTATGGCGCCTCGTCCAAAATCGCCTCTCCGAAGGGCGAGAAATGGTACGATACGCGAGCATACAAGCTGGTTTTTGTCCGGGCAAGGTTTGCCGGAGGCGAGACTGTCGCTTCTATGATCAAATATGGCCGCGAAGAGCTAGGACTGCGTGTAGTTTTCGGAATCAACGGCGGGTATTTCGGTCAAGTTCGCAGGAATGGCTGCGTCGTTCGTTTCGGGATTGGGCTCTTCATGGTGGACGGCATTGATCTATCGGAGTGTCCAGCTCCGGTAAATCGAGGTCGTATCTGCCAGACTGATGGAGGAGTTGTAATCGCCTTCAAAATTCCCGAGGGGTGCGATTCGGCAATCGAGGGCGGACCAATACTTCTACTGGATGGTCACATCTTACGCGACTACCAGGGGTTCACCAAAGCTCACTGGAATCGTAAGTGCCTACGAACAGTCATTGCCACTAAAGGTAAGCATACGGTTTACCTGCTTCGCTTCTATGATAGTTTATGGAATGTTCAAAAATGGCTCAAGCGAAATGGCTTTGACGACGCCAGCAATCTGGACGGGGGAAGTTCTAGTGAACCGTGGGCTAAAGTTCGCAACGCAGTGCTGGTTTGCCGGATCAAGCCCTGGAATCAGGAGATTAAGGGGACGAAAGTACATAGCAGTCCTACGCCTGCCGGTCAATTCTTCAAAGATAGTTGGATCTGGGGGACAACGAAAAAGCCAGACGACTTATATTTTCCTTTCTGGCAAAAGTGACCCAACCCTGATCATCTCAGGGTTTTTTATTGGAGCGGGTAACGGGAGTCCTCCTCACCCGTCGTTTCACTCCTCCTTCGGAGCCTGGGACTTTTGCTTCCGGCTCGCTAAAATCACTCGCCTCATCGTCCACTGGACGCGCAAAAGTTCCCTTCGATTCCCGTGTTTATGTCCTTCTAATAAAAAAATCTCCCAAAGGAGACTTTTTTATTAGAGCGGGTAACGGGAGTCGAACCCGTGTTTCCACCTTGGAAGGGTGGCATAATAGCCACTATACGATACCCGCATTAATTTACCCTTGTATTTTACTACAGAATAATTCAGTAGTAAATCCCAATTACATATTGCGGATTTCAAAACGGGGACGGCCAAAAGGAATGCGATCGGGAGCGACAGAAGAAGTGCCGGCAAGGGCCGCACTTTGAATTGTAGTTGCGCCATATTTATCATTGATTTTATCCATCGCTCTAGATAAATAGTCGGATTTGCGGAAGTTATCAAAAAGACTAATAGATTGAATATGGTTTTTAATAAGGCCTCCAGTAGTAAGATAAATGGAAAACGGTTTTTGGGTGGGGCTTTGGGCAAAGAAGTCAAGGGCAAATTTAATCAGCTGCCGATTGTTGTTACAGGGAGAAATTTTTTTTACCTTATGCCAATGGAGATGCCCTAAATAACCAATCCCAAGGGAAAGATAAGTTGCCCAATAACCTCCTTGTCTGAGACGATATCCGATTTTTTCAATTAATTTAATAATAACTTTTTCGGCGCCTTTTTGGCTGCGCAGTTCGGGAGGCAGAACATGTGAGTGACCGATGGTTTTAGTTTCTTGAGCCAACTGTTCGATCTCAAAACCGCGCAGACGATAATACCATACCTTGCCCATTATACCGAGATGGCGAGAGAGTTCAGGAAGGGATTTTTGGTAGAAATCCATCGGAGTATAAATATTGGCATAGTTTAAACGCTTCTCCATCCGATAATTGATACCAGTTAAGTCAGTTAATTTCATTTTGTTGTAAATTTCCTCAAGATTTTCCAGAGTTATTTCAAACAGACCGTCGGGTTTTTTAAGTTCTCCGGCTATTTTGGCGAGGAATTGATTGGGACCGATACCGATAGAACAAGTAAGCCAATCCCCTACTTCTTTTTGGATAGCCGACTTAAGACCGAAAGCAATTTTGCGCGCTTCTTGGTAATGACCATCCTGACCACTAAGGCAGATGGAAAATTCATCAATACTCAAAACCTGAATAAAAGGAGTGAAATTATAAATTCTTTGTACAATTTGGTCATGATAAAAACGGTAAAGGTGGGGACGGGCTGGAAGAATTATGATTTTAGGATAGATACTTTTGGCTTGTTTCACACGGCAGACTCCCGGAATGCCAAGGGCTTTGGCTTCGTAAGAGGCGGAGATAACACAGCCGCTATCGCCGGTATATGGACTAACACAGATCGGCTTGCCTCGATAATCGGGCTGAACTTGTTGTTCAACGCGGGCAAAGAAAGAGTTCATGTCGAGAAATAGGTACCGATTGTTTTTGGGAATATCTTTCAGAATCATAAGATCAAATCCTAAATTCTAATTACTAATTTCTAAACAAATCCAAAGCTCAAAATCCAAAATACAAGCTAATATTGAATAATTTTATAATTACGATGTGTGATTTTTAATTTTTATCTTTCAAGTTTTCATTATTTAATATACCGAACATAAACCGAACTTGTCAAGAGCGAAGCTCCAATAAATATTAAAAAAACGAATTGTTTGCAATGGTCGAACTTACTCTCCGAAGCGCGAACTTTTTTTGCCTGCCCTGCCGAAGCTGAAAAGCGAAGGAGGGAAGAAAAAAGTTCGCAATGATGCTAATGTTCTAATGCTCCCCACCCCAGTTGTCCAGCTCTTTCGGCGAAAGGGCTGGGCGCAGGCGTTGACAAATGTTTCCGTTTTATTCCGCTTGCCGATAAAGTAGCCGGCGACGAAACCAATGATTGCTCCGACGGCTAAAGTTATAAAAAGAATTATATAGTTCAACTAGTCCTCCTGACATTTATTATAAAACATTTTCCATATTGCCGGATAGTTCAGCTTTATGTTATTCATCCATTTTTGGGTTTCATTCGGAGGACTAATCTCATTTTTTGAATACACGAGTAAAATTTTGCAAACAAACGAAGTATGATCGACTAAAACTATTGCTCTGTTACCGGAACTTTTTGCTGAAATATTCGTATCGGCGATTTTGAAATTTAGTTTAATCAAACAACATCCGTTTGCAACACTTATTTTTTCGGCTTTATCTGTAAAACCAAGCAACCTATCAACTCTTTCAAGTTCGCGTAAGATTGCTTGCTCTGTAATGTCCCATGCCTTCTTATATTTTTTGTTAAATAATTTTATATAATGTCGCCTAGCAAAATCTTCGATCTCAACCACATAATTATCATTATTAACATACATTTTCTGGATCTTCCTGGGTAATTAACTCATAAGGAATTAGTTCGCCCTGACGGCAAATCTTCCAAGGCAATTGCTCATGTGTAAAATCTTCAATGTCCTGAGAATTTTTATTTTTCCATTTATTTGAGATATCTTTTATAACTTTTATTTCTTTTTCTTTTAATTGATTTGTGGGCGCATTTTCATTTGCTTTAATCAGAGATGCCATGCCCTTATTCTCGATAGTAATCGCACCGGATTCATATAACTCGTCAATTACTCTAAAATATTGGTCGGGCACTGGTCCATGCGCAATCCTTCGGTATGCGAGACCGCTTAATGGTTGTAAGTTGTCATAAAACCATTTGAAATCGACGAGATATGCGAGCTTAGCTAATTTAGTTTTTGTTATTTTACCATCTGAATCACAACCATATTGCAAACAATTCAAAATAATTTGTTTATATTTTTCAATCCCAAAATCGCCTGTTGATATCTGCATGGTATCAAAAAGAAGTTCCTCGAGAGAAGAATTTATGATAGATGCGAGCTGACGCAACTGTACTACTGTTAATTGCTTTTTACCACTTTCAACTGCAATATATGTTGGGCGGCTTATACCTAATTTATCAGCCACATCGTCTTGGCTTAAACCAATTTTAAGCCGACATTGTTTTATTTTTTCTGCTATTGTAATCATATCCATTTTGCCCTCCTTTATTTACATTTAATATCATAATATATGATGTTTGCATTGTCAAGTAATTTTTACACAATATGTTACGATACTTGACAAAAAATAAAATAATTTATAAAATTGAAGTGAGGCCGCCGAGATAGAGTACCGACAACTATCTTGGAGGGCCGGCGGCGACCGAGCAGAAGGCAAACAAAGGACTGCCCTTCCGCTCATGATCTAAGAAGATGCCGAAACACCCCCGCGGCAATGTCCGACGGGATCTTTGGGAGGGAAGTCCCACCGACCTAAGTCAGATACGACCTAGATCCTTTAAGACTTCCTTCCCGGCAATTATATTCACCCAGCAATACCTTATATTACTGCACAAGCACAATACCGGAAACCCAACCCTAGGTCCCTAATAGGACCAGCCCAGGCGGTCTCGCCTGGGTGCTTTTTTTATTGACGAAAGTTGTAACTGGTCGAATTTACTGAACGAAGTGCGAACTTTTTTCGAGCAAAATGTTCAATAAATTCTTCTTATGTTTAATGTAGCAAAAGTTTCCCTTGGTCGGGGTGAAAGGACTCGAATCCCACACCATGCCTTACTGCAAAACGGATTACATCCTGTTATTGCCGTGCAGCAAGTGAGGGACAGGCCTTCGACCTCTCTTCTTTATAACTTACGTCGGGGTGAAAGGACTCGAACCTTCGACCTCCTGCTCCCAAAGCAGGCGCACTAGCCAACTGTGCTACACCCCGACGTAAATTATAAAAACCGGGGCATTGATTGTATATTTTTTAAAGGAACATGCCCGCTGGAAAATTCACTGGATTTTCCAGCCCCAAAGCAGGCGCTACTGCCTCCGCCTCCGCCAGTTGGCGGATGGCGGATGTGCTACACCCCGGAAGCGACTATGTCGCAAATCCGAAATTCTAAATCCTAATTTCCAAAAAATTGAAAATAATTCGAATGTATTTATTATATCAGGATAGTGGATATTTTTCAATCAGTAGTTTAAGGTTTAGATTGACAGTCGGGGCAAGGAAGAATATAATAGTTGCATAACAATTTAAATTTTCAACTATGAAATATCAGGTGTAGAGATGGTTATATTGAAAGGAATTAGAAATGAGCAGTTTAATAATATTAACCGCCTTGGGCGGTCTAGTTTTGGGTGGCGGTGCCGGTTATTTGGGAAAACAATATCTAGCTAAAAAATCGAAAGAAGATCTAGAAGCAAAGCAAAAAAACATTATACTCGAGGCGAAAGACGAAGCACTAAAAATAAAAGAAAAAGCGAAAAAAGACGAAGAAGAGAAACAAAAATATCTCCAAGAATTAGAAAATAATCTTCGAAGAAAAGAAGAATTGATAGATAGACGAACAGAATCTATAGATTTAGAGCGCAAAAATATCGAAACGAGAGGTAAGGAAACCGAGGAAGTTAGAGCTAAGCTGAAGGAACTCGAACAGCAAGAAATGGAGATTTTGGAAAAGATCGCCAAAATGAATAAAGACGGGGCGAAAGAATTACTCCTGGAGATGACAGAAAAGGAATTTAAAACCGAATTAGTCAGGCAGATTAAAACTCAGAAAGAAGCATCCCGAGAGGAAGCGGAAAGCTATGCTAAAGAGATGATAGCTACCGCTATCGGCAGGATCGCATCGGAGCAGACTGCCGAATCAACAGTCTCTCCTATCGCATTGCCGAGTGAAGAAATGAAAGGAAGAATAATCGGTAAAGAAGGACGTAACATCCAGGCATTCGAGAAGGCAACGGGAGTTGATGTGGTAATTGACGATACTCCAGATACAGTAATACTTTCGTCATTTGATCCCGTTCGCAGACATGTGGCAAAATTAGCGCTGGAAACATTGATCGCCGATGGCAGGATTCATCCAACAAAAATCGAGGAATCCGTTGAAAAAGCTAAAAATGAAATCAACAAACAAATTAAAGAGGCAGGCGAACAGGCAATTTTCGAAGTCGGGGTTGCAGGGCTTCATCAAGATTTAGTCAAATTGATCGGACGGCTAAAATTCAGAACATCATACGGGCAAAATATTTTACGTCATTCAATCGAGGTTGCTCATATTGCCGGAATGTTGGCATCGGAATTAGGAGCCGATGTAAATATTGCCAAAAAAGGCGCGCTTTTGCACGATATCGGTAAAGCGGTGAACCATGAAGTACCAGGAAGCCATGCGCAAATCGGTGTTGATATTGCGAAAAAATACGGAATTTCTGCCGATGTAATTCATTGTATTGAAGCGCATCATGAAGATGTGGATGCCAAGTCGGTAGAAGCAATTGTGGTTAAATCAGCTGATGCAATTTCCGGCGCGCGTCCGGGTGCCAGGCGAGAGAGCTTAGAGGCATACATCAAGAGACTGACAGAGCTGGAAAACCTAGCAAACACTTTCCCGGGGGTGGAAAAATCGTATGCCATTCAAGCGGGACGCGAAGTGAGAATTATTGTGAAACCGGAAGAGATAGATGATCTAAATGCACTGAGAATGGCGAAAGATATTGCTAAAAAAATCGAGGAAGATTTGCAGTACCCGGGAGTGATTAAGGTAAATGTTATTCGAGAAGTTAGGGCAACGGAATTTGCCAAATAGGTAAGATATTTAAGGGGGTTAGAAAGCTTTAATGAATATATTGTTCATTGGCGATATTGTAGGCAGACCGGGTAGAGCGGCAGTTAAAGAGGTTTTGCCGAAATTAAAAGAAGAGCTCAAATTAGATTTGGTGCTGGCAAACGGGGAAAACTTGGCCCATGGGATTGGTATGTCTTTAGACACATATCAGGAAATGAGAGAAGCCGGGATAGATTATTTCACATCGGGAAATCACATTTATAAACGGCGAGATTTTACGCCGCATCTAGATAATCCGGAGATACGAGTCATACGACCATTGAACTATCCGGTAGGCGATCCGGGGAGAGGATTTGTTAAGTTCAAAGTGAAGAATAAGGTTATATTACTTATTAATATTATCGGGCGAGCATTCTTTTCAGAGCAGTTTGACGACCCCTACAGAGCTATAGATTCGGTGCTGGCCAAAGAAAAACATGATATTGCAATAGTTGACCACCACGCCGAAGCGACGAGTAATAAGATGATCATGGGGCATTATCTTGATGGTAGAATTCAGGCGTATATCGGTACGCACACCCATATTCCTACCGCCGATGCGATGATCTTGCCAAAAGGCACCGCCTACATTACCGATGTCGGCATGGTAGGGCCGCTTCATTCCAGTTTAGGCGGTGATTTAGCCACCTTTACAGATGCAGAGCTGACACAAATGCCATTTCAGTATAAAATAGGAAGTGGGGATATAGTTTTCAGCGCAGTGCATATCGAAATAGACGATAAAAATAATAAGCCCGTTAATATTACTTTGATACGCAAAGTACTTAAACGTTCAATGATACATGGAGGTGATTATGAATAATAACGATTTCGTTCAGGCGGTAGCAATCAAAGCGGGGTTGACTAACGAGGAAGCGGAAAAATTAATCGGCAGTTTAGTCGCTATTTTAGGAGAAAAACTCAGAAAAAATCCTGATTTAGAAATTGAAGGGCTGGGCAGATTTTCTTTGGATGGCGGTAAAATAATTTTTGAAATCGCTCGATAGATCCAAAATGATTAAGAATCGGTTGGCTGGTCGTCAACCCCATCGGCTAGTTTTCGATTTTCACGTTTAAGGGTAATATATGAAAATAGGCCGATCGGTATCCATATCCAGAATGAAAAAAATCGGAAGATAAGGACGGCGGTTATGGTTAGAGAAATGGGAATACCAATACCGCTAAATACTAAACTCATAGCGCCCTCGGTAACTCCCAAGCCACCAGGAATCATTGAGATTTGTCCGACTAAAGTAGAAATGGAGTAACCAAAGATGAGCACGCTGAAATGTATGCGATGTCCCAAACTAAGAAATACAAAATATAAGCAGGTCATATCACCTAGCCAATAGATAATCCCCCCTAAAATTGCTTTCAGGGTTGATCGTCTTTGGTGAGTAAATAGTCCGATTCCTTCATAGATATCATCATAAATTTCGGTTATTTTCGCTTGGCTGATCGGTTTTTGGCGAAGAATTTTTAAGAATTTATTGGCCAGATTAGAGAATTTAATAATAGACTTATAGAATTTCTGTTTATTACGGTAGAGAGCAAGAATATAATAAGCTCCTAGGGCAATCAAAATAAATAGCACAACTGAAATGATTCTCGAATAAAAGGAGAAATCAGGGTAGGCAGGAACAACCAGTAGAGCGATGATAAATAAAATCAAAAAAGCACTATAGGTGAGGATGATGCGCAAGACAAGCATTAAAAAGATAGAGCCAGCTGTTACTTTCCTTCTGCGTAGAAAATAATAGTCTACTACGCCCTCGCCAAGTCCGCTAATCGGGAGAAAATGGATGGCAAAAGCGGCAATCGAGCCCAGTCTAAACCTATCCTTGAAGGAGATGCGATACCCTAACCGAGATAGGATTACTCCCATGAGAGTAGCCGCACCCACATAGCTGACTAGTTCCGCAACTAATGCCAGTAAAATATAAGTTTTCTTCACACTAAGTAGTAGTGTGAATACATGTTTTTCTGCCAGCAATTTGGGGACTAAAAAATAGAGAGCGACTGCAAATATTAAAAAAAGAGTAAGACTTTTAAGATTAAACTTTAATAAAGTCTTATCAGGAGTCAGATTGTCTTTAATCACCGACGTCCTTTCCGGCTACTCATCTATTTTATTTGCTACCGGCTTTTTAGTCAAATTAAAACCAAACGGTAATTTTGCCGCTTGGCCGTTGTTCTGGAAGATAAGTTAAGCGCGTGTCAACTTCCCAGAGATGAAAATAAGATAGATCGCCGCCAAACCGACTAACCCATAAATTATTCTAGATAAAATATTTTCTTCCCCTAATAATAGTCCAACAATATTGAAATTAAATAATGAGATTAACAGCCAATTTAGCCCACCAATAATTACCAGAACGAGTGAAGCCCAATCTAAACCATTTAATTTTTTCATAACACCCCCTACTCTCTATTTGGAATTATTCCAATTGCATTCTAGCAAACAACTAGCTATCAGTGATTTGGATCTTTCCACAAAGGGAATAGTATATATGAAAGTTATGATTAACTTTGAGAGAAAAATTGCTCAGCTTCAACTTCCATCTTATCAAGCCGAGTGTAATAACCGGGGTATTCATTTAAGTGAGCTAGGGCGATTTTCCCAGTCATTAGCGGATCATCATTAGTAACATCTGTGCGCGGGTCAATTGAGCCATGCTCAAGTTCGACATCCATACCTTTCCTAAATTGTTCGACATCGAATTTCGACCAATCAATTTTTAGTTTATTACCTATCTGTTCGGCTTCTTGCCGACTAAAACTTTTTGACGATTCCATCTTTTCTCCTTCTTATCAATCTTACAGTTTGTTTGCACTTTTTCAAGTAGCGGGGTTTGACAAAATTTAATTATTAGAGCATGAAAGTTTTGAAAAAGTTTAATGTTACTTGGAAGATGATGTTCGTAAAACTTCTGCAAGTTATCATAATCCATGTGTCTGCATACCGAAAGTTTTTTAGTAAATTGTTTTGTATAAGAATCAACAACAAAGATTGGCTTATTAAGACAATACAGCAAAATAGTATCAGCGGTTTCCTTGCCGACCCCTTTTACTTGCAATAATACTTTCCGGGCATCAGTAATTGATTTCTGGGATAAACAATCGAAGTTATATTCTGTAGTAAAAGTAGAGAAATTATAGAGATATCGGGCTTTTTGGTTATAGTAACCGGACGGTTTAATATATGATTTAAGTAGTTCCGGGTTTTTTTGATAAAGATAATTTATCTTTAAAAATGAGTTCGTTTTGGCGAGGCGTAGGTTATTGATAGACTTCTGGGCATTTTGCCAACTGGTATTTTGAGTTAATATTGCGCCGATTGCTATCTCTTCGGGCGTGTGAGGTGAATCTGTGTTAAACCACGGCCAAGGTCCGGGATCGCCAAATTGCTCAAGGAGTTCCAAATAAAGCAAGGTGAGTTCTGTTGGATGCCAAAGGGATGCTACTAAGTTTACTCTATCGTCATCCATGAATTGCGCCGATTCCGATAATAGTTTTTCCTTTTGAATTCTCAATCCTCCAAAGGCATAGTTTTTGGCTAAGCGTCCGCTGGAGCTTACAACCCGATGGCACGGAATGTTTCGGGGATCTTGATTGGAATGTAAGATATTGCCAATCGGCCTGGCTGAATCTATTTTTATAAGGTCGGCAATTTTTTGATAAGTTAATACTTTGCCTTTTGGTATTAGCGAGACAATTTGATAAACAAGTCCTTTTATTTGGTACATATTATTCTTCCGAAAGGCGAAATTTATATGTAGAAATGATGAGCGCAATTATTATCCAGGCGATGACGATTATTATATTCATGGGGTTTTCCAGCGGCGATATTTTTTCTAGGGCGATTCCTCTTATCATTCGGAGTAAAGGAGCCAATGGTAAGTATTGAACGGCGGAAAACAGCCATTTAGGAAGCTGATCTATGGGAAAGAAGACGCCAGCCAGAAACATCATTGGAATAGCTATTGCAGTAGCCATACCTTCTGCTGCTTGGGTTGTTTTGGTGAGACTGGCGATCGTGAATCCGATAAGTTGAAAGAGAATGGCGCCGATCAGGGCGAATAAATAGACCAGTGGAATATTGCCATATATGTGCGCTCCAAAGACATAAACACCGATTGAAAGAATCAGGCTAACTTGAACAAAATTCAGGAGCAGTCGTGAAAGGACTTCTGCAACAATAAATTTCCAGGTTTTCAATGGGGTGGTGGTTAGGCGTTTAAGTATTTGGTCTTCTTTGTACTTAGCCATAACAATCGCGATGCCTTGAATCGAGGAGTTCATTAAAGCCATGCCTAAGAGGCCGACTAGAACGAAGTCGAAATAGTTTGATTTAGTGGCGCTGGTGGTTTCCTGCTCTATGCTGAAGAGAGGTTTGGCACCTTGTGCCTGAAAACTGGAAAAAGTTAAGACTTTATCAAGTAAGCCGGCGACCAAAGAAGTACCTTGGGCATTTGAAGGATCAGAGATTAATTTAATCTTAGTGGGAGCATTTGGTTGGGTATCGCCAAACCCTTCAGGGATAAGTATCACGGCCATAGCTTTGTTTTTCTTTATCAGGTTCCTGGATGCACTTAAGTTCGTTGACTTAGACAATTTGAATAGGTCGGTTTTATCAAGGGTTTGCTCAATGGATTTTGCCAGGGGAGATTTGGATTTGTTGATGAGTATAACATTGCCCGTCATGGAGCTTCCCTTGCCAAAGAAAGTGCCAAAAATAAAAGTAAAGATTAAAGGGAACATCAAACTCCAAAACAAAGATTGTTTATTACGAATAAGCATTTTTAGATTGTTCACAAAAAGTTTCAGCATGCTATTCTCCAATAGTTTTACCGGTTAATTGAATAAATAGATCCTCTAGGGTTGAGCGTCCAACTATAAGTCCTTCGGGATCTAGTTGTTGGATTAGCGGTAGAACCTGGTTTAGTTCTTTTTGTGTTTTGAGACGAAGTTCAAAATTATTGGCTTTACCAATTAGATTTTTGATTTCGCCGAATTTACTAATTTCATTAAAGAGGTTGGTATTAATTTTTTTAGTTATAAAGTTAATTCTGTATGGGTTATGAGTTGCCCCAACTAGTTTGTGTGTTTCGCCAATTGTGAGGATTTTGCCTTTCTCCATGATAGCAACTCGATCACATAGAGCTTCCGCTTCTTCCATATAGTGAGTGGTGAGGATAATGGTTTTACCTTTTGCTTTAATATCAGAAATCACTTGCCATAAGTTTCTTCGAGCCAAGGGATCTAGCCCAGTAGTTGGTTCGTCTAAAAAGACGATTTGGGGATCGTTTACCAAGCTCGCTACAATAGAAAACCGTTGTTTTTGGCCACCAGATAAGCTATTAACATATGAGTTGCTTTTTTCTTCGAGGTGTACCATTTGCAGCAGCTTCAGGGGATCCATCTGTGTGCTATAGAAGCTGGCAAATAACTCCAGTATTTCGCGTAATGTAAGAAAATTATAATAGGCACTCGATTGCAGCTGCACACCTATTTGTTCTTTAATGTCTTTAATACCATGGCGAATGTCGTGTCCTAAGATGGAAATTTTACCGGAGGTGGGTTTGCGTAATCCTTCAATTATCTCCAAAGTGGTAGTTTTACCGGCGCCGTTTTCCCCTAATAAACCGAATATCTCGCCTTGGTAAACATCAAATGATATACCGTCAACGGCTGCTAACTTACCATATTTCTTTACTAGCTTTTCAATAGATATAACTTTTTTCATTAAACTCACCATATGTGTCATAATTAAAAAAGAGTTGCTTTAGAAACCTTATCATAATCTAATTATTAAGTCTAGAAGAGTTAATTATATTTATTGGCAGAGTTTCGATAACAACAATAGTCGCAATTTTGAGAAGCTTCGGGCGGCAAGTCGGCGATTAAGCATTCTTTCATCTGACGAAGAGCCGGTTCGACCCAATCATACGATCCCTTATAGGGTATCAATTGAATATCAAATTCCAGTTTGGCATCAAATGCTTTCTTATCCGATAACCCATTGCAATAAACAAAGTAGCCGGTTTGAGAAACGGGGAAACCGTTTTTTCGAAAAAGCCATTGATAGATTTCCATCTGTCTTTTATATGGTTGCTTATATTCCGAATCGAGGTCAATCGGGGATTGGGTACTGGTCGCTTTGTAGTCTACAATAATAAGTTCTCCCTGGGGATTTATCCACAGATCATCAATGGCGCCAAAAATGAGAAAATTAGTGGGTTCGTAATAGTACTGAATACCAGTGAAATTATGACGCCATTCATTTAATTTGGCATGGGCGAAAGGGACCGCATTAACTTTATAGATTTTCATTAGCGGGTGCTTTTGGTTTTGACTGCGATGAATGTCGAATTCTTTTTTGAGTAAGGCATCAACTGCGATATTTAAAGTGAAGCCAGGCATATCCGGGCGAGGTATACCTAATTTTCTATCAAGATAAAAACACTTTGGGCAGTTTAAAAAAAGGTCTATCTTAGATCGGCTAACCTTGAACTGCTCCTTATCTTTTGGATTAAATATATTCTTGGTCCTTATATAATAGGCCATATTTCTCCAGGAGGAAGTTGAATTATTGTTTGAGTATTGTTATAACCCCAGGTTGGTGTCAGATAAGGCATTAGGTGAGAAATCGGTTGTGTTTTGACTACTCATTTCGGAATCTAGAATCTTAACCTCAGAGCCTATATCCGAGGTGACCGGTTTAGAGAGTTTATCGCCGGTTACCGAGGTTGTTGTGCTTGTTTGTGAACTGGGGCTAGTATCGTTTCGAAATATTTTCTTGTCCGAGGGTAGCTGACTGTAAAATAGAGCGCCTACAACTGCTAAAATTATAAAGAGAAGAACCAGTAAGAGAATCAGCAGGTTGTTGTGCTTTGGTGTTACATTTGTAGTTGACTGAGGAATCTTGTCTAGATCTTCTTGTTTCGCTTCTGTTTCATTTCTGGGTTCCATATTGCTCCTTTGAATAATATTAGATATCTGAGAAACTAATCACCGGCTGACTGGTCGGCCTGTGTCTTTGATGTTTTAATTTGATTTTTAAGCGCTTTAATATCCGGTCTAATAACAGTTTGGTAGTAATTTTTAACGTCAAGATTAGACAGACGAGCCGTGTTTAAGGCCTCTTTAGCCTCTAGTAATTTAGAGCGAAATTCGCCTTCCGATTTACCGCAAGTATATAAACGAGACTGTTTGAGCAGAACTATATAAGCTGTTTTATCATTGTAGTACTTGGTTATTTTTTCTCTTAGAATCACCAGGTCGGCTTCGAGTTTAGTTGTATCATAGCCGCTAGCTTTGAGCTTGGTAATTAACTTTTCTAGACGATTAGCGAATCTTTGAAAGAAAGCATGGCGCCTGCCCAGATTACTTTCAAAACGAGTAATTTGCAGTTGTACTTTTTCCTCTACAATAGCGCAGCGCTCAGCAGTTAAGGCTGCTTTTTTTTCACGAATGAGTGCTTGTTGGGCAGTAATATCAGCTGCAGGCGGTGAATCAGTATTAGAACTTTGGGGGGTAACAGATGCGTCTTCGGTGCTTAATTCGGTGCTCAAGGTGATCGCTAATGCAGTACTCATAGGAATAATAATTACCACTACAGCTAAGCAGAGAAGGTATAATTTCATTTTTTTCATTTTTTTCCTTTCATTCTTTTATTACAATCATTGTAATAAAAGAAACTAAAAATATCAAACCCCCAATAGTTAGTAAAATCAAGCCGATTATCCGTTTTCTACTATCTCCGAGTGAGATTGACTCTATTTCCATTGCATCCAATACTTTTGATCGGGTAATGGCTTTCTGGTTGATAGTTGGTTTATCGATATAAAATAACTTTCCGCCGACCAGAGCAATCAAAAAAGAAATCAATAATCCTAAAGATATTATATTGAAATAGTGGCTTTGTATTTTTAGAGCAAGAAGAAAAAGAGTAAGAACTAATATAACCGCTATAGTCCAGTAAAAGTTTTTTAATCTTTCGTAATACTCGGCTTTTTCTTGGTGAATTTCTTTTTGCAATTCAATAAGTAATTTTTTATCTTTTTTGGCCAATTTTTTAAGTTGGTCTTCTGATAGGTTTTTGATCAAGCTATCCATAAATTCCCCTCTTTTCTATTATAACTATTTTTTGGCTATTGTATAGATGTTTTCATTTTTAACTTTTTGCCCTCTTTTTTGATAGCCAGATTCAAGAACATTAAAATTGCATTTTCGAAGGAGCTTAGTTAATTCTCGGCGAGAGAAGCAATGGATATAGCGATCGGTTAAATTTATATCGCTGGACCGTTTGAAGGGCAAGAAAATATCTTTGTAATCGAGCTGTGATTTATGAAATAATTTAGCCAGAGAGTTGCTAACGATCGAAGAGATGATTGATGGTTTTATTAGAAGATTCCAGACAGTTAGGATTATCAAGCCATGAGGTTTTAGTACCCTTTTGGCTTCGAGGAGAAATTTTTTTCGATATTCAAGCGACGGGATATGATGAAGGACGGATAAGCAATAAACTTTATCAAAATAGTTATCAGGAAAAAGTAGTTTAAAGAACTCAACAACTTGGAACGATTTATTTGGATATTTACTACGCGCTATCTTAATTAATTTCTCTGAAATATCAACTCCAATGTATTCTATACCCGAGTTTTCGAATATTTCGGAGAGTCGGCCATTACCGCATCCTAAATCTAATATTCTGTTACCTTTGGATGAAAATTTTTGTAAATCAAGAATGTCCTGGCTAATATACGCCCTTTTGCTTGAAAAATCATAGGCAATTAGGTTATAATCTTCAAGAGTCTTATTTAATAAGTAATTGGCATAATCTTTTTTCATATGAGAAAAATAATTAATCAGAATCGTTTGGAGGCAGCCGAACAATTAATTCGTCTTATTTGTATCAGCGATGATAAATCTCCTGATATCTTTTTTAAACTTCATAAACAGGTTGCTGAAAAGTTTGGTATTGGGATGCTATCCAACGACGAACTGACTAAATCTTATCATATTCTCTTGAAAAATGGAAAAGTTCCTAAAGATAAATCGGTAGAAGAATATATCCGCTTGAAAAGAGTCCGTTCTCTTTCCGGCATTATAGTGGTGTCTGTTTTAACTAAACCATATAAGTGTCCTGGCAAGTGTCTTTATTGTCCGACACAGGAAGGATTGCCCAAGAGTTATATGAATAAAGAGCCGGCGGTAATGCGGGCGGTTTTAAATAATTTCGATCCATATAGACAGACGCAAAACAGGCTTAGCGCGCTTTCGGCAACCGGGCATAATCTTGAAAAGATTAATATTCGAGTAATTGGGGGAACTTGGTCCTATTATCCTAAACAATACCAGGGTTGGTTTATAAAACGATGTTTCCAGGCATGTAATGAGTTTTCATCGTCTAGAAAAACTTTTCCCATACGGCTTTCTAGGGCACAAAAGGATAATGAGACGGCTAAACACCGGATTGTCGAAATCTCGATTGAAACTAGGCAAGATTATATTAATATTCTGGAGATAAAAAGATTGAGAAGATTAGGAGTGACTAAAGTCGAACTTGGCGTACAGTCTATCTATGACGATATTTTAAAAATCAATCAGCGCGGGCATGATGTTGCAACAACAGTTAAGGCAACAAAACTTTTAAAGGATGCCGGATTTAAAGTAGCTTATCAGGTAATGTTAAACCTGGCGGGAGCTAATATTGAGCGGGACAGACAAATGCTCAAGGAACTGTTCTCAAAATCAGAGTTTAGACCGGATTACTTGAAGATTTATCCTCTAGCGATTGTTCGAGAGGCAGAAATTTATAAAATGTACAAGCAGGGAAAACTCAAGCCATATACGAGCGAAGAACTGATTAGCATTATTCAGGAATTTAAGTGTATTGCTCCTTATTATTTGAGAATAGAACGCATAATCAGGGATATTCCTTCGGACGATATTATTGAGGGAGGAGCAAAGGTTTCTAATTT
Source organism: bacterium (assembly GCA_030647355.1). Classification (GTDB taxonomy): domain Bacteria; phylum Patescibacteriota; class UBA1384; order VFKW01; family VFKW01; genus JAUSIS01. Next base: position 14,870 of record JAUSIS010000005.1, on the reverse strand, counting down.
AAGACAAATGATACAAGAGAAGATGGCTAGAGAAGGTAAATATTGCCGATGTATACGTTGCCGGGAGGTGGCGAGCAGGTTCGACGAGAAAGTGGAGTATAAAGTGTTCCGCGAGGATTACGATTCTTCTGACGGCCGAGAAATATTTTTGAGCATTGAATCTAAAGATTGTCGGTTGGTTTATTCAATATTACGGCTACGAATTCCCTCTAGTTTGAACGAAGTATGTTTTTCGGTTTTAAATAAAGCCGCATTAGTTAGAGAGATTCATACTTATGGACCGCAGTTAGGGATTGCCGAAAGGAAAGCCGGATGCGTTCAACACAGAGGATTCGGTAAGCAGTTAATGGTTAAAGCGGAAGAGATTATCAATCAAGAGTTTCCCGACCTTAACAAGATAGTGGTGATCGCGGGTGTAGGTACGAGAGATTATTTTAGGAAATTAGGATATAAACTTAACCAAACATATATGGTTAAATCACTGAATTAGTTCTATTGCCTTTTCGACTATCAGTGAGGCGGCTTTTGACTTAGAAATTTTTTTGGCATTCTCTTTCAGTTGTTTAATAAGTCGCGGTTTGTCTATCAGGGTAAGGATAATTTTGCCGAGTTCCTTAATATCATCCGCTTGTAGTCCGGCCAGATTTCTTGTTAAGAAGTTGGCATTAGCGTCTTCTTGTCCGGGGATAGGGTTAATTATAATTATTGGGCGACCTAACGCCAGCGCCTCGGATACTGTCAGGCCTCCCGGTTTTCCTATAATTATATCCGCTACAGACATCAATTCTTCAGCGTTATCTACAAAAGGAAAAACCATCTTGTTCTTCCCTACCTTAGAGGGAATATTTGAGATTCTCGTAAAGAGCTCCTTATTATGGCCGGTCATGGCTAATATATTTATCTTACCGGGTATGTCTTGTATTAAATCAATAATTTTTTTAATATCTCCAACACCACATCCGCCCGATGTTACTAACACCGTAAAATTATTGTCTACGCCAAGTTTTCTTCTTATTTTTCTTATTTTATATTTTTTAGAAAATTTCCGATCTATTGGAATTCCGGTTGGGAAGATTTTATTTTCTTCTATCGCCATGCCGGAGAGCTCGTTGCTAACTTCTTTAGTCGGCACGAAGTATCTATCTATCAGTTTATCCGACCATAGATTGTGGGCTTCATAGTCAGTGACGATCATGGCTGTTTTATATCGCTTCTGATATTTAGTTTTCCAAAAAGTGGCAATATTACCAGGTACAAAATGGGTAGCAATAACTAAATCGGGATCGTAGTCGAAAAGGAATGTCTGAAAATCCTGGGCATTTATCCGGTCGAAGAATAGCCGAATGTCACTAGAGCTGGGGTCTATGTTCTCATAAAGCCAGCCGTAGAATTTGGGGACCGCATTGACTACATCCAAATACCATTTTCCGTAAAATTCTTTGGATAATATTGTGGCATAATCAAGAAAGTCAATGTTTTTAACTTCAATTTGGGGATGTGTAAGGTTAAACTCTTGCTCAATTGCCTTAGCGGCCATAAGATGACCTTGTCCCGATCTCAAAGATACAATGAGGATTTTCTTCACTGCTGTCTCCTTTGATGATTAAGTACCAATCCAATTTTAACACAAATTTTGTACCCACGAGAATTGATTGCGCAATATGAATGTTTAAATGTATAAAAAAATATTTGAGCTATTTTGCACAATTTCTATTTGAACCTTATTGTTTTTTCGACTACTAAAGTATAGAATAATTTTATATGAGTATAAGTGAAAAAATTACAGAGGAAATATCTCGCGCATTAAATCAAGCGTTGGGTATGCAAATTAAGATTGAGCTGGAGTTTCCGCCCGATATTGAGTTGGGCGATTTTACAATTAATTGTTATACAATAGCTCGCGAAGTGAAGAAAAGTCCCGAATTAATTGCAAAGATTCTATCAGAAAAGCTAAAAAGCAGCGAGCTAATCGAAGGGGCGGATCAAGCGGGGGCATACGTCAATATTAAATTAAGCAGTTGTCAGCTTTTTTCATCAGCTATTGAAGAAGTGTTTAGAGGTGATAAGCTTTTCTCTAATATAGGCGTTGATAAGAAAATAATGGTTGAATACTTGTCTCCCAATACAAACAAGCCTTTACATCTAGGTCATTTGAGAAACGGGTGCCTGGGAATGGCATTGAGTAAGATACTAGAGAGTAATGGATACAAAGCTGTTAAAGTAAACCTAATTAACGATCGGGGAATTCATATTTCTAAATCTATATTAGCTTGGCTAAAATGGGGAAATGGCGAAACTCCTGAATCAACCGGTATCAAAGGCGATCATTTTGTCGGTAAGTGGTATATAAAATTTAACGAAGAAGTAAAAAGGAATCCCAAACTTGAAAATGAAGCTCAAGAGATACTGCAAAAGTGGGAACAGGGAGATAAAACAATAGTTTCAACCTGGCAAAAAATGAATGGATGGGTTTATGAGGGATTTGATACCACCTATAAAAAATTCGGTTTTGAATTCGATAAAATTTATTATGAGAGCGATACCTATAAGCTCGGAAAAAACATTGTTGAGGAAGGGCTCAAAAAGAAGGTGTTCTACCAAGATACTGACGGAGCGATCGTAGCAGACTTGCCGGAATTTAAGGAAGTTATTGATAGCGAAGGAAATAAAAAGCGCATTTTGTGGTTCGGGACGGATAAGAACAAAAAGGTAAAGAAGGTCACTTTAGTTAGGAAAGACGGAACAAGTCTATATATGACTCAAGACTTGGGCACAGCAGTGGAGAAATTTGGCGAGTATAAGTTGGATAAATCTATTTGCGTGGTTGGTAGTGAACAGGAGTATCATTTTCAAGCTCTTTTTGCGATATTGCAATTGCTGGGGTATGATTTTGCAAAAAACTGCTACCATCTTTCTTATGGGATGGTTTATTTACCGGAAGGTAAAATGAAATCCCGCGAAGGCACAGTTGTTGATGCGGACAATTTACTAGATGAAGTTACCGATTTAGTAAAAGATGAAATTACTAAAAGATTCCCGGATGGCAAGATCGGTAAAGATGAGGTAGGGAGCCGCAGTAGTAAGATTGCTCTGGGAGCTATTAAATTCTATTTACTTCGAACGAACCCGAAGAATGATATATATTTTGATCCCAAAGAGTCTATATCTCTAGAAGGATTCACAGGACCTTATTGTCAGTATGCATATGCCAGGGCAACAAAAATAATTGAAAAAGCGAATTTCAAAAACGAGAAAGTGAAATATGATTCTCTAGGAAATAACGAGGAAAGAATTTTAATTCAAAAAATTATAAATTTATCAAAGCAAATTACCAGCGCCAGCTATGATTACAATCCAACTAAAGTGGCTTTGGGAGTATATGAGCTGGCTGTTGGATTTAATAAATTTTACCAGAAACATCAGGTATTAAATGCGTCGGATGAGAATCTTAAATTGGCAAGACTGGCGTTAGTCGAAGCAACCCGACAGTCTCTCGGGAAGGGTCTGAAAATACTCGGAATCGAAGCAATAGACGAGATGTAGTTGTATATAAGGAGAGCTAAGTGGCTTCAGTGAAATCCACAATTCGCAAGATGGTTCCGGAACCTGTGATGAGTATTTATCATTTTTTTATCGCTTATTTTGCAGCTGTACGTTATAAATTTCCCTCGAAAAAAATGGTGATGATTGGCATAACCGGCACCAAAGGAAAAACTTCAACCGCTAATTTCATTTGGTCTTGCTTAACGGCAAACAGTTATAAAGTTGGTCTCATTGGGACAGCTAATATTCGTATAGGGCAAAGCGAGATGCTTAATCAATTCCATATGACGATGCCCGGTCCATCAAGTTTACAAAAAATTATCTCCCAGATGGCAGACGAAGGATGTAAGTATTGTGTTATGGAAGTTACCTCGGAAGGAATTAAGCAATTCAGACATATGGGAATAATATTCGATTTTGCCGTGTTAACAAATTTGACTCCAGAACACTTGGCGGCTCATGGCAGTTTTGATAAATATAGGGAAGCAAAAGGGAAATTATTTGCTGGATTAAAAAAGGGGTTCGTTAAAACTATCAATGGCCGTAAACTGAGTAAGACCATAATATTAAACAACGATTGCCCGGAAAAAGATTATTTTCAGCAGTTTGATGCCGATGCCAAAATAACTTATGGGATAAAGAAAAAAGCCGATTTCAATGCAAAAGATATTAAGGATACTTCTTCGGGCGTTATGTTTTCCGTTAAAGATGTTCCCTATAAACTAAATATTTTAGGTGATTTTAATATTTATAATGCATTGCCGGCGATAATCATCGCTAATGAGCTAGGAGTGTTAAAGAATAGAATTCAAAAGGGACTTTATGAATTATCTTTGATACCGGGACGGATGGAGAAGATAGTCGAGGGGCAGAATTATACTTTGATAGTTGATTATGCCCATGAGAAAGAGAGTATGTCGGCAGTTTTGAATACGGCTAAAAATATGTCCAAAGACAGCAAGGGAAGGATAATAGTTTTACTGGGCGCAGAAGGTGGCGGCCGAGATAAAGTAAAAAGGCCGCTGATGGGGAAATTGGCCGGGAAGTTGGCAGATTATGTTATTGTTTCCAATGTTGATCCCTACGAGGATGATCCGACGGAAATTGTTGAGGATATTGCCGTAGCATGTGAAAGAGAAGGCAAGGTAAGAGGAAAGGACTTATTTATAATCGAAGACAGGCGAAAGGGAATTAATAAAGCATTATCGCTTGCCAAGAGAGATGATATTGTTCTTATTACCGGCAAAGGGGCCGAACAATCAATTGTTATAAATGGAAAAAGATCCGATTGGGATGATCGCCGAGTAGTAAGAGAAGAATTAAGAAAAATTTTAAGAAAAAAAATTAAGACGTAAAGAGTTTTTGCTCATAGTCCTTTACAAAATACTTTTTTCCTTCTGGGGTTATGCTATGACCTTCCGATTCGAGAAGGATTTTTTGGTGGTCGATACCTCCTGGATATTTTTCATTCAGCTGACCTCCTGATTTTAGCGTTCGCCGCCAAGGGGTGTAGTCGGCTTTGCCTTCTCCTTTTTCTTGCTCGGCAGCATAGGCAGAAATCCAGGCAAAAATCCCGCTGGTTAAGGGGCAGCAGATTTCTGTCTTGAATTTTTTGGCGAGGGAATGCCTTATTTCATTTATAGTGATTAGTTTACCTTCTGGGACTAATTTCATTATATTATTCACGTCCATCGGGGAAGGAATAATCATGCTCTCACCGTCCCAGCGAATGGCTGCTTCCGGCTCTAAGTTTTTGATTTTTGGCAAATCTTTATTGTCGTTTAGCTTAGCCACCCAGTCTTTTTTCTTTTGCATTACTTCCCCCTAGTCATTTAATGCAATAGCTGCTCTAATTCCTTATGACTTTAAACATTTTTCCATGACCTGGAATAATATAATCAGCAATGTCTAAAATTCTTTTCCGGCTTTCAAGCAACTGTTTATTGTCTTTTACATAAATGTCTCTATGTGCTAACAAAGATTTAATATCGGTCTTTTGAGCTTCGTCGTCCCACCACCAAAAAAGATCACCGGCAATTACAGCACGACCCAGCTCGTCGTCTTCGACCAGTACGGAACAATGGGGATTGGAATGGCCGGGTGTTGGGATAATTTTTACAGTTGTCTTTGGCACACTACCGTCGTGTTTTTTGAACTGTCCATCAAGTGTGCTAATTTCGTCATTATCAACTATTTTCGCATTAGGAAATATTCCCATCAGGGCACAATGATCAATATGATTGTGAGTGACTATTATAAAATTAATTGCCTGTTTTGAAATATTATTTTCTCTAAGAGATTCCTCTAAGACAACTCTGTCAATCCCCGGATCAACCAGAATTTTTAAGTTTTTATCGCAAATTAGGGTGACGGTCGATGATGCTTTAGATTGCTTTCGCAGCGCATATCCTTCCGCAAGTATTTTCACTTTAGACATATTCATTCCCCAAGATTAGGTTTAATTTATATAAATTATACTCTTAATAGTTGTATTTTGAATAGTTAATTTAGGAGACGATTTCTTCCTTTTTTTCTCTGACGAAGGCAATCCAATGTTCTATGGCTTCTAAGATAGTTTTAAAAGGTGCTTCCAGTATAAAATCAAAAATCAAAACCAATATATTAGCTTTTTCAAATTTTTTGGAGAGCCAGAAGCCAATCTTTAAGAACGGCAGGAGTAGAAAATCTAAAATAGTAACAAAAGTATTTTCCCGTTCCTCGACCACTACAAGATCGGTCGCCGATCGTCGGATACGAAATGCTAAGAAGCTGACTATTGATAGGAAGAGAAAGAATAATATACCACTGATTAAATTGAATTTTAATACTCTAAGCAACCAAATCACTCCAATTAAAGTCATAATAAATGTGAGTGCGTAATATGTATTTAGCAGTGTTTGAAGTGTTTTGCTTCTGGTTAGAATATAGCCATATTTTTGTTTTTCGTTTTCATCTAGTTTTTCATTATAGATAAATTTTTTGGCTATTGTGATGATTTTGCGAGCATTATTGGCTCCGGGTACTGAAATCATTGAGACAGATAAATACATTAGCAGAGGCGGGAAAATAATATTTATTAAGAGTGGGACGTAGCTGATATGGCCATGATAATAACGGTCGTAAGGAATTTCAAAAATAAGACCGAGTATAACTTTGGTGGTAAAAATAAATAAGACGGCTTTTAGGATACTTCGATTCAATTTTGCCAGAGTGTCTGTAAAATATTCGGAGGCGATTTGTTTAATACTCGCTGCCAATTTTTGTTTATTTGTAATTATTTCTCGAAGTTGAGAGGGATCTTTGTGAATGATTTTTTGTAAAACCATATATATAGGATAATAGCGTTTACTGATTTTTGGGAAACGACTTTCCGGTAGAATCTTTAAATTATCCTCGATCTGCTGAATTTCTTTAATTAAACGATTTTTCATGTCGAGTATTTGTGCGGAAGTTAGAGATTCCCAGTCGGGTATCTTATATCGGAGGGCGTAATGACGTAGGGCTGGTTTGTCCAGTTTGAAAAATAGTTGGACTAAAGAGTAATACAATAACTCACTTATTTTCTCATGTTCTGCCGGTTCTTTATCTTGATAGAATTGACGTAAAATTAGACTGTGAAATGCCATTACCAGGGCTTCGTCGGAGTTGTAATCAGTCAGTATAGTTTCAACTTGGCAACCAACTATACCAAAAAAATATTCAGACCAAGCGGGAGGTAGAAATTTTCCGAGGGCAGAAAACTGTCTTAAAGTATTTTCAATTTGAGCAATTTTCTCTTCAGGTACTTGATCGTTTTTTAAATAACCGGATTGGATCAGTTCCCAGATTAAGCCGGTGGCGATAGTTTTCTCGCCTTTATCAAAGACGGCTCTACGAGCCAGCATACGTGAGATTGCCAGTCGGCGTAAGGTTTTTTCTTCTTGGTAGCCAATAGTGTTTCTGATTTTTTCATATATTAAGGCCGCCGTGCCGGTCGCCATATTGATGTGGATTTTAGGGGAATCTTGATTCTCCGGCTCAATATCTTCAGTTTCGAATGATGTTAAAAGCGCCTCTATTTCAGGCGATAATTGCTCGCTTTGTCCTGCTGTTGATTGAATAGCCACGAAGCTCCTTATTAAAAAAGTGCCCCTGTTGCAATTACATATTATCATACTTCTTTGGTAATGTAAGTCAAACGAAAAAAGGGCGGAGCGCCCTTGTGAATGAATTATACTGGGAGCGAAATGGCAGAAATCAGTGCCTTAGCACCATTTTCCGCAGCGTTGCCGATAAGCCCTTGTTCTCTCTCTGCTTGACATATTCTCCGGCTTGCGCGAAGTAGATTCCTTCGCGACCGGCTGTTGTACACGGGTGAACCATGACGGCGGGGGCGGAGTGATGGTATTGCCGTCCTCAACTAACGCAAAAGCTGTTCTCCCAGAGAGTGCCGCTTTTGCAGGGGCAGTGGTGATGATACGAATGTCCCCAGGGTGCCGATCAATACTGGGGGGCAGGTCTGCGATACCAACATATGCCAGTATTGCAGCCGAACCAACGGTAATCATCTTTGCATCCAAGTAAGTGAGTCCTCCCGTTTTGTACTTCCTTATGATCGCATCGCCGTCAACTACCCTCCTTTTCGGGACGCAATCTAAGGAACGATTAGAATGTATAATAGTATATTTTTATTAAAAACGCAAATGCTAATCAGGGTTGACTAGTTATGGTAAAATAGTAATATAGTAAGTACCGCTTTGGGAGGGAAATTTTGAATAAATCTTTAGTAAGAACTATTCTAATATTTGTAGCAATTTCTTCGGTTTTCGGGAGTAATTTTATTGAAATTAAGAAAGCCAAGGCAACCGATACTTCCTCGTCAGCCTATCTTAATACTCAAGCTTATAATAATTTAGTAAGTGACGATAATTTTATCAGTACTAATGCAATGAGTGAAGCCCAAATTCAAGATTTTTTAGTTAGTAAGGGTTCATTTTTGAAAAGTTATTCCGAGGGAGGACGAAGTGCTGCTAGAATAATTTGGGATGCCGCCCATGGTAACACAGTAGATTCCAGGGGTTCGCTGATGGGTATAGTCGTCGATGAAAGTACGGGAACGATTAACCCAATGGCCATTCTTATAACTTTGCAAAAAGAACAAAGCTTAATCACCAGTACCTCCAATCCAGGTTCGGCTATATTAAATAAGGCCATGGGGTATGGTTGCGCAGAAGGTACTAACTGCAATTCTGCATATGCCGGTTTTGCCAAACAGATAGATTGGGGTGCGTGGCAATTAAGGTATAATTTTCACCGCGCCGAAACTGCTCGCACATGGGCAACCAACTATAAAATCGGTCAGACAACGACCGTTACTAATACGACGGGATATCCTCATTATCCGCCGGCGACCAGTACTGTTACATTCACTAACAGAGCGACGGCATCCCTTTATCGTTACACTCCTCATGCTTTTAATGGTAACTATAATTTTTGGAAATACTTTTACCAGTGGTTTATTGATGCCGGCTGGTACATTCCTCCTCCCGGTTCCGGCGGCACACCAGCTCCAGTAACCATGAGCACTTATGCTTCATCGCTTGTCATCGGGACTACCTGCTCAATGAGTGTCAATCCGGTTCCTATCGGCACAACCGTCTACAACGTGCCTTGTCCGGGCGGCGGCTATCAAAGAATAACCATCATTCGCCATAAACAGGCCGACATCAATGGTGACACCAAAGTTAATCTGCTTGACCTTTCCATCTTCGCCGCCAACTGGGATAAAACCAAGCCGTCAGTCCAACTCGCCAATCTCAACCCGGATGTTGATGAAAAAGTTGACCTATTAGATTTGTCTATTCTAGCCGCAAATTGGAATAATTAGGAGGAAAAATGAAAAACATAGTCTGTTTGGTATTGGCAATATGTTTAGGGTTACTAATATATACTCCCGCAAAAGCAGCAGGGGGTATTTATGCTTCCGGGGGCACCACCAAAACTGCCGGGCAAAACTTCACAATCAATGTAACGGCAAGCGGCGCCTCTTTTAACGCATTCCAAGGAAAAATTTCTGTATCAGGGCCCGTAAGTATTGTTTCCTTTGGAGCAGGTAGCGCAACTTGGGTTAGACAGCCCTCAAATGGTGCGCAGTTTATTGGCATGACCACTTCGACGCAAACATCGCTTAGAATTGCGACCATCACCTTAAAGGGGACTCAAGCCGGAAGCGGCAGTGTTTCTGTTTCCGGTGTACAGTTGGCTTCTAACGGTTCAGTTGTTGGGTCGGGAGCGGGCGGAACCAGTTTTACAATCTTGCGGGCTCCTGTTATGCCGGGTCCTGTGACAGTAACATCTTCGTCGCATCCGGACCAAACTATTAGTTATGACATTTCGACAATAGTTTTATCTTGGGAAAAAGGAAGCGGTGTCACTGGTTTTGCTTATTTATTGGATCAAGTGGCTGACACTACTCCCCCCCAACAAGTGACTTCGGCAGATACTACAGCTACTTATCCCGATCAGAATCTCGGGACCTATTACTTCCATATCAGAGCACAAAATGGCGATGGCTGGGGTCCAGCGACACATTTTAAGATTGGAGTTAAAGCGAAGTTAGACAAAAGTTTAGCCAAGCCATATAAAATTACTATCACCAAAGCAGTAAAATTCACTAATAATGTTAAGGACGGAACGGTTACGGGTTTAGTTATTAGAGGTATAACAAAACCAGGTTATATCGCTAATATTAATATTACTCCCCTACCGACTATTCCCGAAGGTAAGAGTCTTTCGGTAGTAAGCGATAAAAAAACAGGGCAATTTCGTCTGCTCATTGATTTTCCAATTGCATCCGGTTTTCATTTGCTAACCGTGCAAGCGCAAAAAGATAAAATATTAACTCCGATAAGCGATGAGGTTCGATTTGAAATTGAACAACGAAATGGTGGGAGTATTGTTATCCTGTCAGATAAAGACGCGAAAAAAACTGTAGTTGCTCAAAAAACTCTGTTACAAAAATATGGACGCGATGCGATTTTGGTTGGCGGCACTGCTTTGATATTACTGGTTATCTACTTTTTAGTTCGATTAATCAGAAGACCGCGCGGGCAAAAAAACGAAAAGAAGAAACCAAGTTTTCAGTGGTAATTAAATGATTCATTGAAAAAATTAGAGTTGAGAAAATTGGGTAGATTAAATATAGTCGGGGAACCGGAACTCGAATCCGGAGTCTCACGAACCCGAATCGTGCGCCTTACCAATTAGGCCATTCCCCGTTAACAAGGTGCGTGGTATGTTATTTATATAGTCTCATGAATACCATCTTTGGTTTTGCGAATTTGGTTTGATTATACCATATTAATCTGTTATAATGCAATCGCATACTTTAGATTTGCCCTTGTAGCTCAACGGATAGAGCAGTCCCGTCCTAAGGGAAAGGTTGCAGGTTCGATTCCTGCCAAGGGCGCCAAAGGCAAAATTCATTCTCAAGAAGAACCAAGTTTTTATCTCACGACGAAAGAGATGGTCTTAAGTAAGGGGTTAAGTCGGGAAACTTTGCAAAAAGTTCAGTATGACGAAGAGTTTTCGTGTATAATGAAAGTAAGCAATGAGGAATAATTATGTTTGATGAATCAACAAGTGATAAAGCCAAACCTGAAGAATCGGAAATGGAAAGTGATGACAGTCGTCAAAGTAAGGGTGAAGTAACACCTGAGGAATGGCAAGCATCAATAGATAGCATGACACCGGAAGAGCGCCAATTATTTGAAAGGATTCAATCGGAAATTTCAATACGAGGTGAGCTAACATCTTTTACTAACGTTGAACCCAAGGAAGGACAACCGCCCGATCCCTACTATGAAGTTCCTGTGGAGGATATGACACCTGAAGATTTTCAGGAATTCCTGAAAGAAAATGGATATTCCGAGGAAGATTATAACTATCTAAATCAACAAGAATCGAATGATTTGTTAGAAGCAAGAAAAACAGCGATCGATAGCATTATTTTGAATAATAGTATTTTAAGTCATCCTAGCATGACCCCGGCTATTCTCCCAGTATTTCACGATTGCAGACTTCCTCATGAGGGAGTAAGAAGAATAATTCAAATTCAAGAGCAGATTAAATCTCAGCAAGAAAAAAATGTTTTAGCGGTCAGGATTTTGAATAATTTATTAAATCTCAATCGCGGTATAGTGGCTAAAGGTGACGATAGAAAAATTGGTCAAGAAAAAGAGGAGGAGATTCAACAGAGCACTTTTGACGAATTAAGAGAAAGATATTCAAAATATTTTCATGACGGTGAAGCAAATAGCGAACTGCCAGAGGGTTCACAATATCTGGTAAAGTCTGGCGACTTTCCCGATAATTATAATAAATGGTTTGTACAAGCGGAAAGAGCTGGGTATGAGCATCGGTTTAGAGAATGGTTTAAGGGAGAAAAAGTAATTGATTTAGGGTGCGGTGCAAGAGCATATGACATGGCCGAAATAGTCCTCAAGCTGGGTGCGAAAGAATATATCGGAGTTGATAAAAATTTTTCAAGCTGGCCAGTTAATCAAAGAGGAAAAAATGAAAATATCGGTTGCATTGCCATCAAAGACGATATACTAGCTTTTTTAAGAAACGAACCGGACAATTCAGCAACATTGGTTATCAATGGAATGGATGAATTTGTTTTTGACACCCAAAGAAGTGAAACTCGATATTACATAGAAAGATTGGCAAAAGAAATTAGCCGAGTGGCAGGCGATCATAGAGTCGTTGGCGTAGAATCTTTTCCTATCTTTAAAGAATTAGAAAATCACGGGTATCGCCGCAAGACAGTTTATAGGCCGACGGATTTCGTATCCATGGAAGAGCTAACTAGAAAAGATAGCAAAACTAACGAGAATAAGCTTTTAGAGGCTATTATTAATCATCAATTAATAATAGAACCCCCCAGGTAATTATTCTATAATTTCAGAATGATTGATAAATGGTTAGATTAAGATTCTTTTACAATACTTACAATCTTTACCAAAACACACATTGAAGTTCGGATAGACGATCTCTCGATCTAAACGTACCCAACCACAAAAAAGGCCTCCAGAATCAAAAAAAGACCCCGGAGGCCCTTTCGTCTAATACTCGTCGGCTAACAACACTGCCTGCCCTGCCGTAGCTATGAGCGTAGTCGAATAGCGAAGGAGGGTCATCACCCGGTTATCGGAAATTGCTTTGCAATTATAAGATGGGAAGACTGGCGGGAGGAAGGTATCATTTTATCTAAAATATTGCGTTGTTGTGGTCTTTGGTTCTAAATGTTAATATTTACGTGTAATACTTCTTCAATCGGTCAGTTTTTATGGACAAAGGATTGACATTATCGTATCAATATGATACGATAAAAGTGCTTAAATGATACGAATATGATTAAAATAACACAAAAACAACAGAATATTCTTGAAATTATCCTTAAGAGTGGAACAATGCAATCGTCTGCAATCCATGAGGAAATTTTAATTCGTGGCGATGATTTATCGCTTGTTTCAGTAAAAAGAGCCTTATCTGAAATGACCGTTTCGAGGCTGCTGATTGTTACAGGCTCAGGTAGATCAACCGGCTATAAGGTTAGCAATCTCGCTAAGGTATTTTTTGATATTGATGCTAAAAAATATATTGAGATAGAGCCTGATAAACGATATGGCTCGAACAGCTATAATTTTGATTATTTATCTGAATTTCCAGCTGATATCTTCGATGAGACAGAGTTAAAAATACTTGACCAGGCAACAGAAAACTATAAAAAAAAGACTAAAGATTTGCCGAAGGTCATCGAAGAGAAAGAACTGCAAAGGTTAATTATCGAACTTTCTTGGAAATCTTCGAAAATTGAAGGCAATACCTATACCTTGCTGGATACGGAAAAATTGATAATAGACAAAGAAGAGGCTAAGGGGCATGATAAAAAAGAAGCAATCATGATTCTCAACCACAAAGATGCTTTTAATTTTATTAGAGAGAATAGCTCTGAATTCAAAATACTGACATTGGCAAATTTAGAAAAATTGCACTCTATTCTTGTGAAAGATATGGGTGTCAGTTTGGGTATTCGAAACAGAATAGTAGGCGTGACGGGCTCCAAATATAAACCTTTGGATAATAAATATCAAATTAAAGAGGCAATCGCCGCTTTATCCGAAGCGATCTCAAGAGCTAAAACTCCTTATGCTAAAGCTCTTTTAGCACTTATCGGGATTGGCTATATTCAACCCTTTGAAGATGGAAATAAAAGAACGGGCAGGCTGATGGCGAACGCACTCCTTCTGTCTCATAGTTATGCTCCTCTTTCTTATCGCAGTATCGAAGAAAGCGATTATCGCGAAGCGATGCTTGTTTTTTATGAGATTAATTCTATTATTCCATTTAAAAAGATTTTGATAGCTCAATACGAATTTGCTGCAAATAATTACGCAGTCAAGTAGATTGTGTTATTTTAATATTTGAACTATTCGTACTCAAATGAATACGTATCAGGACACTATTTGTTCTATATTTCCTGTGGAAATTTCGGAAATTGCTTTGCAATTATAAGATGGGGAGACTGGCGGGAGGAGACACCAAATTTCTCTCGCCACTCATTATATCCAGAGTTTGCCATCGTCCAAAGATCAACTGGAGACGGAAAACTTGTAATATGGTTTTCTTGTCCGTTAATCATCAAAATTTGATAAATTTCTTCACCATTTGTTGAAAAAGTATAAGGAGTCTGTAATTTTTCTGCGTAATCCTTGGCTTGTTGTACTCCTTCAGTGCAACTTAACTCAGCCGATTTAGCTTCTATGACAGCCAACTTTTGATTTTTATAAACCAAAACATAGTCGGCAATTTCTTTTTTGCCACGTTCGCCGCCGGATTGGATTCTTCCTTCGGTAATACGAAACTCCCGAAGAACTTTTGATCCTTCGACCTCACCCCAGCCGCTTTCTTTTAGTGTGGGGTCAATATATTCAGCTCTTGTTTCTGCTTCATTCATAAGAAATTATACTTTATTATTTTTGATACCTATTTTCCAAATATTCTTTTCCAAAAAGGCCTCGATCGTCTGACGGTTCGCCTTATTTATTAGGTTTGAATGGGAAATTTTATTATCTTTTGCATAATTGACAAGAGAAATAATTTTTTTACCCTCCAGATACGCCAATCGTTTATGGTAGCTATTCGTTAGCGCTTTTCCAACCATTTCTTCCATAATAGCAGTCTTGCCTTTCTCATCAAATTCTTTGAACGCTTCGTAATACATTTTTCGATCAATAAATTTAATATTTATTGGCACAAATCCTTCCCGTATTAGTAAATAATTA
>JAUSIS010000008.1 GCA_030647355.1 bacterium | reverse complement strand
CGCAAAAACTAATAATTGTAAAAAGAAAGGAGAAAGAAAATCCGCAAATTCCCTGGACGCCGAAAGCAAATCATCCATGGAAAAAGTTTGTCATTGTGCACCAAAAAAGGGACATTTCTAAATTGCTAAAAGCGGACATTTCTATTTTGCGTTGACAGCCATTCTCCTTTGGAACCGCTTGAAGGATTGGTCATAATTTCATGAATGATCAGGTCGGAGTTTTCGAGATGATAAACTGCTTGAGCTTCGAGCCAACTTTGAAAGTCTATATTTTCCGATATCACCTCGCAGACATTATCGTCCAAACGCTCCAAAAGAGGACCGGTCGGGCAGCCCCACCAATTTTTTGCGGCGTTGAGCAGTCCGGAATAATTTATGACTTTCACGCCGAAGTTGCGATCTAAATCATCCGGGAAGAGGCGAGTGAGATTATTTTGATATATATTGTTCTTACTAAAAGTAAGGGTATCTTGTGTATTAATTTGAACACCGATGCCATTGCCGGTAAGTGTATTAAATTCCAGATTACCGGAAGTACCTTCTCCTACAAGAATGCCTATGTCCGATGTATGGATATTATTTTTGGTAATTTCAATGTTTTCTGACTGCTCCACGGTTATCGCCGATTCGGTGGCTTGAATGTCGTTTTGGCTGATGATAATATTGTCGGATTGATAGATCGCTATGCCAATATCGGGTGAAATTATTTTATTTTTCGTAATTTCGACTTTACCTTGCTCGATATTGATCGAGCCGTGAAGTTCGGAATTGATAATATGCGAAAGCTCGATGGATGAGGATTGTATAGTTATGTTGATATTATTAAATAGAATCGGATCGCCTTCGGAAGTGACGATGTTACCTAAGATTTCGAGATTTGCTCCATCGGGATTAGTTGTGGTAATTGTTACCCCTGATTTAATTATTAAAGTAGTATCAGCGGGAACAACGAAAGAATCGGGAATTATCTGGGGTGTATCCCATATAATCCGGTTAGCTGCGACTGCTTCAGCATGAGGCAGGCGAAAAAAAACCATAGTTAGGGCAATAAAAAATGTTGCCGCAAGACGATAATTCATAGATCTATTGTTTCCCCTTCTCTTAGTTGGCCCTCGTCTTTTACGTGTCTTAATGTGGCGGCTGGTTGTGGTGGCTCTGTATCTTCTTGATCTTTTGGCGAGACGGTTTCCAATTCACTACCCTCGCTGGTTTTTAGTTTATGGGCATATATACTCTCTTGAGGTTCCTCTGTGTTTTTAGGGGTATTGTCTTTTTCTTTTGGGCTATCTTCGCCGACAGGTTTGGGTTTTTTATCGTTTTTATCATTTTCATTTGGATTTTCAGTATTATCATCGTCTCCGTGAGAGTGGGGATGTATCTCGCCTTCCCCATAGAGAGCGGCTTTGGTTTGTCCCCGCTTGGAAACCAATTCTTGGTGAAGATGGAGGATGGTTTGGGCAATATGCTGGGGACCGGGCATACTCTCCATAGTAAAATCGCTTGTTCTGCTATTGGCACCACTCATAGGATTTTCACCGGCAGTCTGGACTACAACACAGCCATAGTCGAACATTGTCGGCAATATCCCCTTTACAGAGGTGGAAACATTTTGCACGCGCAGTAGATCCAGCTCGGAGATATGGCGGTTGAATAAACCGTTTTGTTCGATGTTGACTAATCTTTCATCGGTAATTATCAGTACATCAAAATAATAATCTACCCAGCCGACTATAAAAAAAGTCATGATGAATAAAATATAAGCGCTAACTGACAGAATGATATATTGAACAATTATGGGATTTACCTCGATTTTAAAACCGTAGATAATACCTATTATCACAGCTATGGGGAAAAAAATCATAAATATGGAGATGAGAATCGTAGGGGCGAAACTAATCCAATGACGACGGACAAATAAGAAGACTTTTTCATCGGGTTTCTGGTCTGGGAAGTAAAATTGTGGTTCTGATTCAGTCATATCGCCTCTAAATAATGCCTAATAAAAATAAAGTAATCACCACTGTAGCAATCATTGCAATAGAATAAAAAACTACCACTACCCTAGTAATGTCGCCTTTAAAACAGTACTTAGTAAAATGATAAATCACGGCGGCGTTGATGACAACTACAAGAAAAAGATAGATTGTATAACCAATCAATGCTTGACCCATAAAACCTCGTCATTATTGTAACACACTAAAAAAGTAAAAAGCAAAGAGAAGGAGCGATGGGCTAGACTGCATGCGGTGGGGCGAGACCGAGGTGAGAGTAGGCGTGAGGAGTAGCTTTGCGGCCGCGTCCGGTGCGCTCAAGCAATCCCATTTGGATTAAGTAGGGTTCGTAAACTTCTTCAATGGTTTCTTTCTCTTCAGCGATAGCGGCGGCGATGGTACTAAGACCGACGGGACCGCCACTAAACTTTTCAATAATTGTCCGGAGCATTCTTCTATCTATCTCATCTAAACCGTAATGATCAATATGCAGGCAGTCCAAAGATTTTTTGGATGTGACAGCATCAACTACGCCGTTGCCATGAACTTGAGCATAGTCGCGAACACGTTTCAAAAGACGATTGGCAATTCGGGGAGTGCGGCGGGCACACAAGGATATAGTTGATAAGCCGGCTTTATCAATATCAATTTTGAGTATCTTAGCCGAGCGATTGATGATTTTTTCGATGTCAGGCGGATCGTAGAAATCAAGCCGGTAGACCATGCCAAAGCGATCGCGCAAGGGCGAGGAGAGTGAGGCAATGCGCGTGGTGGCGCCAATCAAAGTAAATTTTGGTAAATCGAGCCGCAGGGTGCGGGCGGAAGGACCTTTGCCAATAATTAAATCTATAGCGAAATCTTCCATGGCCGAATAAAGCATTTCTTCAATGTTGCGGTTGAGACGATGGATTTCATCAATAAATAAAACGTCGCCGGGTTCTAAGCTGGTAAGGATTGCGGCTACATCGCCTGCCCGTTCGATTGCCGGTCCGGAGGTGGTACGGATACTGACAGCCATTTCATGGGCGATAACATTGGCGAGAGTAGTTTTGCCTAATCCAGGAGGTCCATAGACTAAAATATGATCGAGAGATTCGCCTCTGCCTTTGGCGGCCGACATTGCTACCTGGAGGTTTTGTTTGGTAGTGTGTTGACCGATAAAATCGGTCAGTTTTTTCGGACGCAAAGTCGCATCAAGAATATTATCGTCAGATCCTTGAATAACCGGACTGACTAAGTTTTCTACATCCATTTTACCCCACAATCAAAAGCGTCTGGCTTCATGATAACAAATTAGAGTGGGAAGACAAGATTAGTAGTTATAGCTCATGGACTCGCTTCATTGATCTAACCTGACTTAAACTATAGCTACGGCCAGTGCCAATGGGATCATGCATTATATACTTATCGCTAGATCTACCTTTTAACACTATAAAATGGGATGAGCCATCAGAATTAATTGACTCAAATCCAGGGATAAATAGACTCACTATCACAGGACGGTTACTATCAAGATCACTGTTGACAACACTCCAATCTACGGGAACGCCTCTGTCAACTCTCACGCCATAACCTGTAAAGGGGGATGGAACTAACCCATCACTCCCTATATAGCCACTCCCTGCTATGGTTGTTGGAGTAACCCATGTTCCATAAAAGGTTGCCACCATAGCAATAGAGGTGATTAAACAACCTGAATCATTGATAGTATAGGGGCCAAGACTTGCAGAATTACCTGTTTGTGTTTGGTACCAACTTAGATCAGTATCAGAGATGATTCCGTTACCCCAATTTTTTTGTGCACTAAGAGCCTGAATTTTTTGACGAATATCTGCCACTTGTCGTTGCATTGCTCTTTGTTGGCTTTGTAAATCAGCGAGGGCATTTTTCGTATCATTCAGAAGCCTGTTCTGAATTTGTTTTTGGTTAAGCAGGTCTGCTTGTTGGATTTTTACCTGCTCTCTTTGCCCAATAAGGTCTTCCTTACGTTTCTGTAAATCTACTTTCTTGGCTTCCAAGTCTTTCTTCAGCTGTTTTATCTCCTTCATCATTGATTCGATCTTTCCTGATAACGCAGAGAGATACTGCTTTCGGGCGACTGTTTCTGAGAGCGAATTGCTGGTTATCAAGGTTTCGAGAGTACTTTTGCGGCCAACAACATATAATGTCCGAATAGCTTCGGCTTGCTTTTGCATATTAATCTCAAGTTCGGCTTGCTTCTGTTGGATTTGCGATTCAGTTTCAGTAATGGATTTTTCATTAATATTGATTTTATTTTGAAGGGAATTAATTCTATACTGAAGATCCGAGATTTGTTTTGAAAGTTTCTGCGTTATCGTGGCAAGGTCATCTACTTGGTTTGTTTTTTCAGCAGCTTGTTTTTTGAGGTCGTTAGCCCTCTGCGCGGCTTCAATCCTTTGCTGTTCCAATTCATCAAGAGTAGCGCCATAAGCAGAAACTGGTAGAAAAGCCAATAAAATAGTAAAAAGCATCAGCGTGATTACGCCTTTGCGGGTTAGTGATAAAGTTTTTCTATTTGCCAACTCTATCTTGAGCATTTAGCAACACCCTCCTTGATTTGTGCCGA
Source organism: bacterium (assembly GCA_030647355.1). Classification (GTDB taxonomy): domain Bacteria; phylum Patescibacteriota; class UBA1384; order VFKW01; family VFKW01; genus JAUSIS01. Next base: position 44,832 of record JAUSIS010000008.1, on the reverse strand, counting down.
TCTTAGCGATAAGCACGAGAAAAGCCGTGATTTAATACTAGCATAGGCAGCTCGGCTGTCAAGCTTAGAGTTCAATGTCAATGGGGTCAGGTCTTCAGGTGAGTGCGAATCGAGATAACGCTGCAGAAAATGGAAATTATGAGACTGACCCCTAGTTGCAGGAGAATAATCTGAAATAGATGATCTTGGAAAAAACGCATCATATCTAAATTAACTATTTTGAGAGAGCGGGAAATGTAGGGAGTAGTGAATTTAATAATCAAAGTAATAGTCCCAAGGGAGATAATGGTAGCTAAAAGCCCGTAAAGAACCGCCTCGATCACGAATGGCAAGCGGATAAAGGCATGATTTGCCCCAACCAGCTTCATGATCTCAATCTCGTCCCGTCTGGTAAAGATGGTAAGTTTAATAGTGTTTAGGATGATGAGTATCGAGACGAGAACGAAGATGGCACCTGTTGCCCAGCCAATGCGTTTAATGAAACGGGTGTAGTTAATGAGAGTATTTGTGGTGTCTTGAGTTTGTTTTGAGTTTGATGACAAACATTTTAATTCTTTACAGACAATGTCGGAATATTTGGCTTGTTTTATAAAACTGGAGACATCGGATATTTTTTCCGGATCGTTGACTTTAATTTTAAGACTACGGGGATAGACATTCATTTCGTTGGCTATTTGAATAACGGCCGGATCTATTTCGTAGTTTTGGAAATTTTCCTGGGCTTCGGCTTTACTGACGAAGTGGACATCTTTGACATTTGCCTGACCCTTGAGGTCTTGAGCTAAAGCGAGGATTTTTGCTTCGGGAACCAGATCGTCAAAGAAGAAAACTTCCATATCTAGGCGCGAACGGATGGTTTGTGAAACAGTATTAACAGATAAATTTAATATTGCGAAGAAGCTGATAATAAGAAGTGTAATTGTCATCATTAAGGTGGCGGCTAAAGAAAGCCAACGGTTGCGCCAGAAATTGGTAAGGCCAAATTTTATTATGCGGTAAAGCGAACGGATATTCATAACAACTCCGTTGAAAGTAAAGATAAAATAGAAAAAAGCAAAGACCTGCTAGTTTTAATATTTTTAATTTGTGTTTTTGCTATATGCATTTTACTTTTTACCTTTATATGACATAAGTTCCGGATTGCTCATCGCTGATTATACGTCCGCCTTTCATTAAAACGACGCGTTTTTTGAGCCGATCGACGACAGTTTTATTGTGGGTAGTCAGAATAACAAGAGCGCCGCTGCGGTTAATACGATAAAGCAATTCCATGATCTCCCAAGTATTTACAGGGTCGAGATTACCAGACGGTTCATCGGCAATTAATATTTTAGGGCTGTGGATAAGCGCTCGGGCGATGGCTACCCGTTGGCGCTCACCGCCCGATAATTCATTCGGGTAATTATGGACGCGATGCGATAGACCAACAAGTTCTACAACTTTGGAGACGCGCTTTTTAATATCAGCATTAGGATAGTCACAGACTTCGAGGGCATAAGCGACATTCTCGTAGACAGTTTTTTGGGGGAGAAGTTTAAAGTCTTGGAAGATGACGCCAATTTTCCGGCGGTAGTATGGCAGTTCTTTAGGTTTGAGCTGGGTGATGTCGCGGCCGGCAACTATTATTCGGCCGCGAGTTGGGACTTCTTCGCAGGTTAACAGTTTAACGATGGTTGATTTGCCGGCTCCACTGTGACCGACTACCGAAACAAACTCACCCTTATCAAAAGAGACACTCACATCATGCAAAACTTTCGTGCGACCATATTCTTTTGAAACATTATGCAATTCAATAATGGGCATGAATTACCTCTCCAACAAATATAACTCATTTTGAGGTTGAATTCAAATCCTTGGGTATTGAATAGGAGAAAGTCATTTTGCTATCAATCATGTGGCTATTCTGTGGCATTTCTTGTATTTCTTGCCACTTCCACAAAAACAGTCGAATTCAGTTTGTAAGAAATTGGCAACAGGGTGAAAGAGAGGGGAGGGAAGATTATTGAGCTTGAACCAGCCAATTTCGGTGAAATTGTGCGGTTCGGTGATAGTCGGCTCGCCTTTTGTGATAGAGCAGGCAAAATGGAGGGTCACAGAGTGTTTGTTTGCCTGATATATATCGTTTGTCAATCCTAATAAACGGATATTGCCAACATCAATCCCCCATTCTTCTTTGGCTTCCCTTCGAACACAATCGTCAAAAGCTTCCCCAAATTCAAGATGACCGCCAGCCGGCGACCATGTGCCGGGTCCATTGGGGCTGATTCGCTTCATTAACAAAAGTTCGGCTTTATCATTTAGTATATAGATGCCAGTTCCAATAATCGGATATAATTTTTGAGATTTTTGGGACATATCTCCCCTGCGGTTATTATTTACCGTGACATCCACGCACTATTACTTTCGGTTAAATGGACTATGTCCAATTATAACACAAAGTGTAAAGTGCGGGACTGCGCTTACTTGTTTTTCACTCACTATCTTCCGTGGCACTTCTTATATTTTTTGCCGCTTCCACAAGGGCAGGGGTCATTGCGTCCGATTTTATGATTGGGATTATTGATTGGTGTAGTTGCCGTAGGTTTAATTTGTCCTGTTTCATCTGTTTTTTGAATCGAACCGCCAGCAAGAGATTCATCCGCTCCTTGCATTACAACATTACGCTTAGGGGCTTCGGTGATGGCTTTTTGATGAGGTTCAATTTCGATTTTTATCAGAATATCAAGTGCTTCTTCGTTGATGACTTGATTTAATCGTTCGAACAGTTTATACGCTTCGTGCTTATATTCTACAAGGGGGTCGCGCTGACCATAGCCCCGAAGATTGATTCCTTCCCGAAGACTATCAATAGCATTGAGGTGTTCTATCCAGAGAGAATCCATCGTGCGCAGATAGATAGCCCGTTCAACTTGGCGCATGATCTCAATACCATATTTATTCGCTTTTGCGACAAAGCTTTTGCCTTCTTCGCTTTGCGGATCAAGCAATTCAAGGATTTCTTCGTGCAGCCAATCTTCTTCTTCGTTGGAAGTAAAGCCGATATCCATGATACGGCGGCGCTTTTTATATATCAACTCGCGATGTTTGTTCATCACGTCATCGTATTCGACGAGATGTTTCCTTATATCGAAGTTATGACCTTCTACTTTTCTTTGAGCTTGCTCTAGTGATCGGGTGATGATTGAGTGCTGGATAGGCATATCTTCGGGAAGACCCATTCTCTCCATTATTCCTTTAATTCTATCACCGCCAAAAATTCTCATTAGGTCATCCTCTAGCGATACGTAGAATTGTGAGCTTCCCGGGTCTCCTTGGCGACCGGCACGGCCGCGAAGCTGATTATCTATGCGGCGGGATTCGTGTCTTTCGGTTCCAATGATATGCAAGCCGCCTAGATCAACAACCTTTTCGTGTTCCTGCTCCCAGATTTTGTAGGATTCTTTGGTTTTGTCTTCCGGAGGAGTACCGCCTAAGATAATATCAACGCCTCGTCCAGCCATATTGGTAGCAACAGTGACAGCGCCAATATGTCCGGCTTGGGCAATGATCTTAGCTTCTTTTTCATGGTGTTTAGCATTTAGGACATTGTGCTTGATACCCTCGCGCTTCAGTACCCGCGCTATTTTCTCCGATTTTGCAATCGAGATGGTACCAATTAAAACAGGTTGTCCTTTCTCGCTTTTCTCCTTCACAAGATTGGCAACAGCATTGAATTTTGCGTCTTCGTTTTTGTAGATTTGATCCTGTAAATCCTTTCTGATCACCAATTTATTTGAAGGGATTAAGACAACTTCCAGTTTATAAATTTTATAAAATTCTTCGGCTTCAGTTGCAGCTGTTCCAGTCATACCGGCAAGTTTTTCGTACATTCTAAAAAAATTCTGAAATGAGATCGTCGCCAGAGTGTCTGTTTCTCTTTGGACTTCAACTTTTTCTTTAGCTTCGATAGACTGATGAAGGCCTTCCGAGTAACGGCGACCGGGCATAAGGCGTCCAGTAAATTCATCAACAATTATAACTTCACCGTCTTTGACAACATATTCCTTGTTTTTTCTATATAGAGCTTTGGCTTTCAGTGCCTCATCCAGATAATGGACAAGATGAGAATTATTGACATCATAGATCGGATAACCTAGTATTTTCTCGACTTTAGCCATACCGTCATCGGTTAGGGTGGCGGCATGCATTTTTTCATCTACTTTATAGTCCTCATCGTCTTTTAGTCTTGAAACTAATTCGGCAAATTGAGAATAGAGCGAAGCTGATTCTTCGGCGGGAGCAGAAATAATAAGCGGGGTTCGCGCTTCATCAATTAAAATCGAGTCAACCTCATCTACGATGGCGTAGTGCAGTTCGCGCTGAGAGAGCTGATTGGGGTCTTGGACCATATTGTCGCGAAGATAGTCAAAGCCAAATTCATTGTTTGTTCCATAGGTTATGTCTGCCATATATGCTTCATGGCGAGTGATCGGATGGAAATGGCTGGTGCGAGGGTCGGTATCGTCGTTATTGATAGAGGGATCATAGAGTAAGGATGTTTCGTGGGTAATCGCGGCAGTTGAGAGTCCTAAAATATGATATATCGGTCCCATCCAGCCGGCATGCAGTTTGGCAAGGTAATCATTGACTGTCACCAAGTGTACTCCGCGACCAGTTAGAGCATTGAGATACAGAGCGAGCGTGGCAACTAGAGTTTTACCTTCCCCTGTTTTCATTTCAGATATTTTACCCTGATGCAGTACTATTCCGCAAATAAGCTGAACATCAAAATGCCGCATGCCGATAGTGCGGCGGGACGCTTCACGAACCAAAGCGAAAGCTTCAGGTAGAATCGGCTCGAGAGCATCGAGCTCGGCTTGGCGCAGGCGCGCGGGCTTTTCTTCGGGGGTCAGTTCATTTAAATTATCCAGTTCATGGCAATTAGCTAAATATTCTTTTATCCGTTTTTTGAATCCATCTGTTTTGTTGGTAATTTGCTGATCGGTTAATTTTTTACATTCGTTTTCGAGTGAATTTATTTGATCAATAATTGGTTTGTATTTTTTTATCTCGCGTTCATTTGGATCACCGATTATTCTGTCTAGCAATTTCATAATTTCCCTTTCAGGTTAATATTACTACAATTTACGGCTCAATAAAAGCGCAGAGGTTAATAAAAATATATTTATGGGGTTATTAATTTTGATATGAAAAGAGGCGACCGCTGATGGCCGCCTTGGTTGATGTCTATTACTTGAGAAGGCGCGCTGGCACCGAGTCTCGATAAACCAGATCGTCGAACTCCTCGCGCTGCACAATGAGATTCGCTGCTCCGTCATTGACCAGGATAACTGCCGGTCGGCAGGTTCCGTTATAGTTGCTCGACATCACATGCCCGTATGCACCCGTGCATTGGACAACCATGATGTCTCCCGGACGGATGTCGTGCGGGACCAAAACATCCTCGCGAATAAGGTCAGTCTCGCAATGGCTGCCGGAAACCGTGACTCTCATGTCGTGCTGAGCCTGGGGGCGATTGGCCAAGAACATGTGGTACTTGGCGTCATACATGACGACACGCGGATTGTTTGACAGCCCCCCGTCGAGGATGACATGGACGGTGCCGTCCGGGATCTTTTTGACAACACAGACCTTCTGGAGAGTGATTCCAGCCGGAGCGATGATGCTCCTGCCAGGTTCCGCGCTCAACTGCGGCTTACTTGCCACTTCATACTTCTCGAGAGACGCCTTGAAGTGAGAGCAGATCGCCTCGACAAATTCGGTGATGGTGGGCACTTGCTCGTCGGGCAGATAGGCAATGCCTAGACCACCGCCGATATTCACCTCAGGGATTTCGGCCTTGAAGTCTTTCTCGATCGCACGAGCGAACTGCAAGACCTCGTCAATCTGGTCGTAGAATCCTTGGAAATCGGTGATTGATGAGCCGATGTGCGAGTGGAGTCCACCGAATACGAGATTCGGCGAGTCGAGGATCTCCCTAACCCCCTCTGTAGCAATGCCTCCGACAATGTGGCAACCGAACTTCGTGTTCGGAGCACCGGTGGAGATCTTGGCTTGGGTGTGGGTATCCACGCCGGGAACGACTCGAATCAAGACACCTTGCTTGACGTCGAATTGGTCAGCTAGGTTGCTGATCACGCGGATTTCATCCAGATTGTCAATGACAATCCGTCCCACACGATAGTCAATGGCTGCTTCCAAAAACTCTCGATCTTTGGCACAGCCGTGGACAGTTATGGCTTCCGGTGGAAAGCCAGCCTTGCGGGCTACATGGAGTTCCCCTTGCGAGCAGACATCCAGTCCCATCCCCTCTTGCTCTAGGACATAGCACCACGCCGAGCAGAGAAAGCTCTTGCCGGCAAAGGAGACATGAGAATAACCATAGGAATCCTCGAACGCCTCGACGTATTCTAACATCCTTTGACGGGCGAACTTCTCGTCTATAACATGAACCGGGGTCCCATAGTCATAGGCGATTTGGAATGTCGAGCAGCCGCCAATTTCCAGCTGCCCTTTTTCTCCAACACACTGCGTTCCTTGTAGCCAAGGTTTCAAAACCACCACTTCCTTCCATGAGTTATTTTTTGCTACAAAATGACGCTTATCAGCATTCTATCTATAAGATATATAAAAATCAATACATTTAGCACAAGATTGAAATGTATTTAATTAAATTAGAGTTTATCCGGGCGAGGACCGCGACCCTCATCAATGCGTTTTTCTTTTCTGCGAAGTAAATCTTCCTCAAGACGATTTTGAAGATAATCTATCGAGCTTTTCCAATCCAAAGCGCTATTTTCCAGGTGGATAGCTTGCTTTTCTCCCGGCATCGAGATGTCAACTTGGACGCGTTTGTCGAGACCGCCACGTTTGCCAAATTCATCTATGAACTCAATTTCCATATAGGAGTTCGCCGGTAAGAGTTTTTTGATTCTAGCCATTCGTTTTTCACAATAATCCAAAGTCGCTTGATCCAGATTGGTATGGCGAACTTTATAGTTGCAATTCATATAGACTCCTGTGGGTAGTATACAATTATGTTGTCATATAGTTGTCATAATAGTAAATGGATTTTTCAATAAGAAATACCGTAATTTTTTTATATTTAGGTGGGGGGCACTAAAATTTGCTGAAGGATTTGGGCGGCAACAGTTTTTTCTTTTTAATAAATTTGACCAATCTGTTGATTAAAATTGCTAAAAGAACGACGAGTCCTACGGTAATATAGAATATTATAATAAAAAACCCAATTTTCTTTAAAATGGCTAACACAGAAATCGATCCTGCGGATTTATAGGAAAACGATGCAAAACTGATAGTTTCCGAGGTTTGCCCTATAGCGTCAATTGCGCGTCCGGATACTTTCTTATCTCCAACTTTCAGATTTAAGACCGATGGGTCAAGTGTATAGGTCCAGTTTCCGCTCGGGTCAGTTTGGGTTTTGTCATCAATAATGTGCGATTCTAAAATCGCAACAATTTTTGCATCAGGAGAAGCCGTACCTGAAATAATCAATTTTTCTCCCTCAGACACTTCCGGCAGTTTTCCATTAATAACTTTAGAAACTAAATTCGGCTCTTCTAATGATCGTGTTTTTCCGTCTAAATTGACAACTTTTACACTTACCAATTTGATGGTAGATTTAGACGATGAATCAGCAGGCGTAATTTGAGACGGAGAATTTGGATTATTGGTAGTCGGGGTGGTATTAGATTTTGGAGGAGTGGGGGTAGTTTGAGTTGGAGGATTCGGGTTAGATTTTGGAGGAGTGGGGGTTTGCCTAATGCCAAACCACGCGTTCGAGTACTGATTATTAGTGACAGATATTCTTACGGGATTAGGGGAAGTCGACTGCCAACCGGAAGGAAGTTGTAAATTTACAGTATAGTCGCCGGTTGGAAGCGGATAAGTATAATAGGGATCCGGGTTACATCTATTTACCAAAGCGCTGCCAGATACTTGTCCTGCCCAAGACACATTAACACCCGACAACGGGGTGCTGCTAGCACAACTGGCGGAAGGATCTTTAATAAAAGCTTCCCCTGAATCACGGCGAGAATTGCCGTTACTGTCTATATATACACGGCCGATTAAAGTGCCAGAGGGAACTGGCTGGACTAATGCCCAAACCTGACTATCCGTAATCATTCCTCCATTTGGGTTGTTAGTATTTTGTTGCGTAAGCGGCCGGCTGTCAATATTACCGTTAGGTTCTTCGGCTCTGACAAAATTGATCAAACAATTGCCGGGTTTAAGAAGCAGAGAATTGATATTTTTTGAAATAGGAGTAAGTTCTGAACTTAGCCCTGTTAGATTGTGAGTAACATCCAAAAGCTGGGTTGCATCGGCGGGCAATACCCTATAATAATCTTCGGGACCGTGTAACCCGTTATCAGGAGGCGGACATTTTTGATATAAGTAGTAGCCATAATTAGTCTTCCAATTGCTTGGAGGTGGGGGAGCATATGCGCGACCAGTCATGGCCGCGGTAGTGATATTGCCGGTCAGTGATAATAATTTTAAATAAGGATAGTAGGGATTTCTCATGGCAAGGGCAACATTATAAACGAATGTATCTTCCCAGGTGAACAACTTTATCTTGTTAGCTATATTAGTTCCGGTATCTCTTCCAAAATAATACTCACCGGCAAGGGGAATAAAAAATGGCGCGGGAGAAGGAGCAGGAGCGGTATCATAGCGCAATATCATATTGCTGGTCATGGTAACGGGGTCTTCGGCGTATGCCGGCTCTCCTCCATCAAGAACAAAAAATACGCAGCCCGTAATTGGGACTTTTACCGGGAAAGAAACTTTCGTATTTGTAGTGACCGTTTCCGTTTCTTCGCTACCCGGATGATTTGCCGCAATGTTAAAGGCAGAAATCATGTGAGCGCCCGGGTAAACTGTTTTTATCTGATCGTATGAGGTGAAATGATCGCCATTTAGGGTAGGGCACTGACCATCTGGAGGGATTGAAGAGTTCATTATGGAGACAAGAGCCTGATAATACACACGGGTTTTTGAGGAGATAGATATATTGCCATCTACGCCAATAAAGTTGAACTGATCAGGAATGGAAATGCTATAGACGTATTTATGAAACGCATTTCTTGCATCTGTTCCAGTTGGTGTACTATTAGAACCATATAGGTGGATTCCTTTTATACTAAGATCTGTTTGTAGAGTATCGGCATTGTACTGTTTTTTTTCACTTACTAACAGTGCGGCTATTAAGATGCCTATCGAGCAGATAGATAAAATAAGTAGGATTATTTTTTTTCGTTTCGATATTTTTGAAAAGAATTTTATTTTCATTTAGATTTAATGATCTTGTCAAAATTAGTATAGGGAATTAAAACGTCGGGGATTTTGACAGTTCCATCGGGTTGCTGAAAATTTTCTAAAATGGCGATAATCGGACGAGTCATAACCATAGCTGTCCCGTTTAAGGTATGGATATAATCTTTCTGACCCTTTTCGTCTTGATATTTAATATTAAGAGCACGAGATTGATAGTCGGTGCAGTTGGAAGTGGAAGTGATCTCTGCCCAATCCCCCATCGAGCCATCTTTATTGGGTTTGCCGGGCATCCAGGCTTCCAAATCAAAGGTGCGATAACTGGGCGTTCCCAGATCGGCAGTACAGTGATCAATAACTCTATAAGGAATATTAAGCTTATCAAAGATTTCTTTTTCAATCTTTAGAAGTTCGTCATGCGCTTCTTTTGATTTTTCAGGCAGAGTGTATTGAAAAAGTTCTACTTTGGAGAATTGATGGACGCGGAAGATGCCTTTGGAAAATTTGGAATAGGAGCCGGCTTCTGTGCGAAAACAATGCGATAGAGCGACATATTTTTTCGGTAACTCTTTTGCGGGGATAATTTCATCTTTATGGTAGCCGCCCATAGTGATTTCGGCGGTAGCTATTAAACTTAAATCACTATTTTCTATATTATAAACTTGGGTGGATTCGCCGCGCGGATTGAACCCGACTGCTTCCAATATTTCCCGTTTGGCTAGATCGGGGGTGATAAAAGGTGTATAGCCGTGTTTAATGGCAATATCAAAAGCGAATCGCGTTAAAGCTAAATCGAGCAAAACAAGCTCGTTTTTAGAATAGTAGAATTTAGCGCCAGTAACTTTGGTTGCCCGATCGAAGTCAATTAAGTCAAGTTTTTCTGCCAACTGGATATGGTCTAAGGGAGTAAAATTGAATTTTGTCGGTTTATATTTTTGCTCTAAAACGACATTTTCGTCTTCGTTTTGAGAAACTTTAACCTCGGGATCGGTGAGATTGGGGACGCCGTGGAGAAGCTCTTGGTATTCCGGTTCAATTTTATTGAATTCCGCTTCTTTTTTAGAGATCTCATCGCCTAGTTTTTTCATCTCTGTAATAACTTGCGGCGTTGGTTTGGTTTTGGATTTAGCATTTCTATTGGCTCGCATTTCATCAATTTCTTGAATTAATCGGCGGCGCTTTTCATCTAAAGCAAGCAATTTATCAACATCTACTTTAGCCAAGCGGTTTTTGCTATTTTCTTTTATTTTTTCCGGGTTTTCGCGAATAAATTTTATGTCAAGCATGAGATCTCCGTATTATTATTAAATTTTCCAAACCAGATTATACGCATATTCCGCAAGTTCTTTTTGATATGTTTTTATTTCTTTTTCATCCCATGCGTAATTTGATTTCTCGAATTTGTTTAACAATTCTTTATTAATTGTTAATTTAGAATTACTAAATTCAGTTAATTTATCTTTTAGTTTTTTATTTTGCATTGACCCATTGATTTTTCTATCAATTAATGTCAGGTTACCCAAAATATTTACATAATCTTTTACTTCATTTTTCGCAAGAGACCATTCACTAGGATCCTGGGGCAAAATATGCTCGATGTTTATTTTTGTATATTTCAAATAATCTATTTCATCTGTCTTGCTCTTGGATTTTTCAATATTTGCCAAAATATAGACAACTAAAGTAGGATTTCTGTAATCAATGTCCATAAACTTTTCAATAAACAATTCTTTGCTTGGGTACTGGTCTTTTAATTTTCTGGTAAAATCCTCTAGGATTTTTCTTATTACATCTTTTCTTTTCTGTGGATCTAACTGAAACGACTCTTGAATGTTATTTGCTGTTTTATAATACAATTTCTCAACAACATTTCCTGGTAATTTACACACTGCAGAATAAGCAAAATGATATTTTTCTATAACTTTGAATAAATTACTAAAGTCAAAACCAATCTTATTTTTGTTCATCAGTAGACAAAAAAGTAGCGAGTAGCACTGTGTTATTTTCATCAACCGTAAACCTTTTAGTGATTCGAATATTTTAAGACTTGTTCTTCTGTCTGGGAATTCATTATTCCATTCTTCAATAGGTATAGTACTATTGGCAATTTTGTAGTAATATTCTGAAGCTTTAATTAAATGGTTTAACAAATCCTCTGGATCACTTATTTTTATTTTTATTTCTTTATAAAGTCGTTTTTCTGAAACAAATGAGTACCTCGAAAGCCAATAATATCGTATAAATTTTGACAGCGTTAATGGGCCATCGGCATTTTCAATATTATTTACAATACTTGCCCAGGACTCTTTTGCAGTATCAATCTCGTCAAATCTATCTGGTTGAATTTTCTGTAATAAGAAATTCTTTAATAAATCTGCCGTAGTAAGCGCCTCACCTCGTGCATTTACGGTTTCGAAAATAGTATAGGCATCTTCTTCTCTGTCAATTCTGATCCAAATTATTCTTAAGCCGAATATTTTTCTTTTAAGATCGTCAAGAAATTGTATCTTTTTACTATTTTCATTTAAATTCTCCAACTCACTCTCGATTTGTTTCTTTAAAAAAGAATAGTTGTAGACAACATTTTTTTCTTCTTTTCGTTTAGTTGTACATTCTTCAATTTTTGTATCATATTCTTGAACGTATTCTCTGAAAAAATTATCTAAAGTTTCGCTGCATTTTAATCTAAATATTGGGTCTCCACTTATCGGATCATTGAATACAATAATCTGTGATTGTGTCAGGTTTGCTTTCTTTACATCTAAATGCTTATAAAAATCCCTTATAACAGCCATAATAATCGTGAAAGTAATTATTCTTTGTTGACCATCAATAATTTCTACCGTTTTATCTCGACCAAAATATTCATAATTAAAAATAAAAGACCCGATAAATGAGGCATCGTTATTAATAAGATCATTCCAAAGATCGGATACTTCATCTTCTGTCCAAGAATAAGGTCTTTGATATCGGGGAATTTTGTATTTATATTCCCCCATCAATATATCGCTTAGTTTCTTATCTTCTGCGTCAAATTGTATTTCATTTTGCAAGTCTGGCATCTTAGTACCTCCGTCTCTATAATTATACCTCTTCTAATCTATTAATTACAAACTTCTTATCCAAAGCGGCTAAGAACCAGCCGGCTTGGGGACCGGAATCTTTGTCAATAAAAATTCGGTAGATCGCCGAGAAGGCGTCTTTTGGTGGGAGTTTTTGTTCATTTTTTACTTCATGTAAGACGGTATGGATAGCCTTACCGTCCCAATTGTCCAGTTCCTTTAGTTTTTTCAAAACGGCTTCTAAATATACTTTTTGTTCATTAGTAAATTCTTTTACTGAATCCGGTAATTTCTCACAAATAGAAAATTTTGCCTCTTCGGGAGCATATTTTTTAAGCCACAAGGTAGCTTCTTGTGTTCGGTTTTGAATTTCCTGCTTTTCGCTTGATGATAAGGGAGCGCCTTTCTCTTTTTCGGCTTCTGATAATATATCCACATGAGGCATTTGAAGAAAAAAGGCAACTTTGGAAAAGCGCATGAGATATTCAGCTGGTTTTTTGGTCGGATCAATTTCTGAATAATAGTAGGCACGACCTAAATCTGAATCCGGATCTTCTAAGTAGGCGGCAGAGCAACGATCATATTCATCATATAGTAGAGATATGGTATCGCCTTCAACATCGAATTCGATGGATCTTTTAGCGCGGGTCCTGACCATAAGAAATCTAAGTATTTCGGGACGCAAAATCGCGGCTATTTCTTCTACGGAAGCACCCGTTCCACGGGAGGTGCTCATTTTTTTGCCGCCGACTAGAAACCATTCATAACCATAACCATAAGCTGGCTTAATTTTGAAAACTTGATCAGCTACAGCGCGGGCAACATAAAAAGTACCGCCTTTTGTATAGTGATCCTTGCCCGCTAATTCGACAGAAGTATTAAAAGCGAACCATTTAGCAGCGGTTTCAACTTTGTACGGCATTTTTGCATTACCATCGAAAGGTGACATTTTTCCTATTTCGCCACAACCCTTAGCCCATTGGACAAGATTTTCAAGACATTCAAATTCAACTTCTTTACCATCCCATCCTGTGACTTTTGTGGTACCGATTTTGCCGCATTTGGGACAGACAACGTGCAAGGGATACCAATCATTAGGTTTTTCGCCGCCGGAAACATCTTTATAAATTTGACGGATTTTATCAGCGTTATTTAAAACAATTTCGATTGCTTTGTTATGAGTACCATTTTTATATATTTCAGAAGCCCAAATAATTTTTACATTAATACCGAGCAAATTTATAACATCAATGAAACTTTTTGCATAATACTGAGCAAAGTTTTTGTCTTTATCTGGAGATTGAACATTACAAAGCGGCATGCCCATAAATTTTCCATAATCATTTTTCAAATCATCAGATAAACCATCAATGGGGTCGAAATCATCAAACCCATACCAAAATTCGGCTTGTTTACTTTTTTCAATCAAACCACGAGAAATAACATCATGAATTATCACGCCACGTAGAGCGCCAATATGAATTTTTCCAGAAGGCGTTTTGTAGTCAGTGACTAAATATTTTTCGTCGGCACGATTTAATATTTCATTGATGGTTTCGTCTACCCAAAACATACTGACTCCTTTTTGCTTTTGCAAAAAGTCGCAAAATCAAAATTCAAAAAGTAAAAATCAAAATTATGGCAGTTTGCCTGAAGCAAACTTTTCATACTTGATTTTATCATAACAGAAAAACGACCTGGAGACAACCAAATCGTTTTTCAAAGATTTCTCAAATATTACTTTATTGAACTTATTTTATATACCGCAGCCCCATCAGGAGTATTCACTGTTACCTTATCCCCCTTTTTACCGCCAATTAAAGCGCGGCCAACTGGGGATTCAGAGGAGATTTTGCCGGATATTGGATCGGATTCGGTCGGACCTACAATAAAGTAGGTTTCTTTATCGCCGTCAACTACTACTTCAACCGTACTACCAATGCCCACAGCCTCACCGGTTGCGACTCCAGAAACAATTTTAGAGTGTTTAATCATCACTTCAATATCTTGTATGCGCCCTTCGATAAAAGCTTGTTCATTTTTAGCATCTTCATATTCACTGTTTTCTGATAAATCACCAAATTCTTTGGCAATTTTAATTCTATTAATTACTTCTTTTCTATCTTTCTCTTTGAGGTTTTCTAATTCTTCTTTCAACTTTTCTAAACCTTCTTGAGTTAGTAGAATATCTTTACTTACCATTACGACCTCCAAAAACAAAACCTGTCCATACAAATAGGACATATTAATAGCTTACATGAATGTCCCTATAGTAGCAAGCAAGCCCCGCTTTGTCAATAGTTTATTATCTCAACTCTGCAGTAACCAATCTACCAAATAGAATTTTCTCAAGATGTGATTCGTTTGTAAGAACTTACAAAACATATAGTCCGATCGGGATTTTTTAGTGCAAAACTACAATGTTTTACTGAACCTGTAAAATTATACTAATTATAACTGCAACAGGTATAATAGAAGGGGAGGTGAGACAAGTTGCAGACCCATAAAGAATCAGAGTACCCTCTACTTACAAAGCTGGGAGAAACGGCTCTGCAGTTTGGAGCCGATATTACATTCAAAACAGACCACTACCTAGATGGCGATCGACATGTCTGCCTTTTTCGGCCGATGGTTGGCGGCGATTTACCGGTGGTTGCTGTAAGAATGCCCCGCGAGAGGACACGGTTCTCAACTTCGAAAGAGATTGTGGATCAAGAGTTGTCGGGGAGACAAATCTTGATCTGTCGGTCTCGAGACGCTGAACTTTGGGTTGCCAGTGGTCACTTGCAGCCATATGATCCGTGGCGAGACGAGATAACACTCAAACGATGGAGAGAAATCAGCAAATCATGTTTTGCCACTCCATCGGCAAAAGTGAGATCCCGAGCGAAGGATATTGTCGGGTTATCAGGAGCGAGTGCAACTGGGAAATCTACACTTGCCCGGATACTCGGCCGTTTTCCGCCCGGAACATCAAGGGCTCACAGGGCCGGTGAGCGTCGCTGGTTGGATTGTGACGATGTGACTGACTGCGAAGTTATCGCGCTGGGTCCGAATACCGAGGAGTCAGCCGAGCTTTACTGCACGATGTTCGAACATAAAGTGACGCTATGCCATTTCATATCTCCTGTAACAATGGAATGGCATTTCATTCTTTCCAAGGTCCTAGAGGAGGCATTGAGAAGCCATAAACCGGGGGAGAAGTTGTTTCTCCCTGGAGGGCTTGACACAGCAGAACTGGTAATGGGAGCATTGGTTTGCCAAAAGCAGGAGTTACCAGCAAGGCCGATGATTATCTACAACATGCCGGCTAAACTGGAGACTTTAGACAGGTGGTACACTAAGCGTGGTACAAAAATGGCGCAGAAAGACGAGCGCCTTAGCTACGACCTATGGAATGGCGACCGGTGCTTGGATAGAGCAAGCTATGTCAATGTCCTTATTGGGGATCAGCAAGCAGGCTTTGTTGCTATGGTGGAGAGTATCATCTAAATGGGGGGCGGGATAGCTTCCCGCCTCTATTATATTAAGGACATTAAGGGCTAAGATGAAATGTATTTATTGTAAAACAAATGACGTAAAAGAAATCATTCAAAATAATGAAGTTTATTTTTATTGCCCAGCTTGTCAAAAAAAATCAGGACAAGCAATACAATCGGGCGGAAGAATTATTCAAAAAATGCATAGTGACGGGAGAGAAAAGCATGTGAGCGTGGGGGCGGTTATTGAAAGAGACAGTAAATTTCTAATTGCCAAAAGACGAGTTTTTGAATTTGGCTATGGTAATATTGCCGGACATGTTGAATACGGTGAAACTCCAGAGGCAGCGGTTAAACGAGAGGTTTTCGAAGAGACTGGAATGATAGTTGATGATATGGAATTATTTCTTCATGAAGATATTGATGGAGATAGATGCCGCCGAGGGGCGAATATTCATGAGTACTATTATTTTAAGGTACATTGTCTGGGTAATCCAGTAAAAAATAAGGAGTCCGCTTTTCTAAATTGGTACAAACCGGAAGAGATAGGAAAGTTAAATTTGGTTTATGTCACTAGATATATGTTTGAGAAATTAGGCGCAATCCAATATGTTTAAAGAGATGGGTCAACTTAAAATTGATTTTCCCTTAATTATAATCAGCGATGAGGGGTATTTAAAATACTGCAGTGAATCTGCCGGTGAATTATTATTTATTCCCAATATAAACGGGCTGGTTGGACAAAAAATAGATGCGCATCAACATTGCTCATCTGATTTTAGCAAAGAAGTTATTGAATTAGTTGAAAAAGCGAGGACCGATCAAACCCCTTATAATAGTGAATTAAGAAAAGGCGATATGGTTTTTTTGGTTTCGGTAGCTCCTGTTGTAGAGGGAAAGAAGCCATCGGGAATTTCGGTTATTTTAAATAATATAACCGAATATCGAACAAAAGAAACAGAAAGTGCCTTGCTTTACCATATCTCATCTACCATGTCCTCTACTTTGCCCCCAAAGGAGATTTCGGAAAAGATATTGTGGCAGATTGTGCAAGTAATGAATCTATCCGGAGGGAATATTATGTTGGTGGATCCCCCTTCCCAGATTTTATTTGTCGAAACTACAACTTCCCCAAATAGAATGAGACCATTGCGTTTGAAACTAGGACAGGGTATAGCGGGTTGGGTGGCTAAAACCGGTCAGCCACTGGCTATTCCTCACACTAAAAAGGAGAAGCGATATGTTTTGGCAAGTAAGAACGAAGATAAATCACTACTGAGCGTGCCATTAATTACAAAAGGCCAGATTTTGGGAGTTTTAAATCTTTGGAAACCGGCAGGCGAATATTTTGCCGAGTCACAGGTACAAACTTTTTCAATCATTGCTTCGCGAATCGCGGATGTAATAGAAACAAATCGCCAAAGGATAGTGGGAGAAAAGCGGCTGGAATTAGCGCAAATATTAAACTCTACACCTGATTTACAACCGATAGTTGAGAAGGCCATAGTTAAAGTAACGGAAATTCTAGGTAATGTCCCCTGCTCAATTTATACTTGGACTGACTTGAATTATCTAGATAGTCTTGCTTCGACCCATCATTGCTATGTCGGGGGTAGAAAGCATGAAATGAGGATGAGTTCGGCTAAGGTGAAGCATTTGATTGACGAGACCGGTTCACCAATTTTACTAAATAATTGGAAAAATTCAGGATGGGTGAAAAGTTTGATGCATAAACATGGAGAAGGTTGGAATAATACTATAGCCTCGGGACTAATTAGCAAGGGTGAGTTATTCGGTCTTTTATTTATCCATTACGCGGCGGCAACTGAACTTGGTCGCGATACGCTCAATTTGATCAGCGCCATATCTTCCCAATTAGCAATGACACTTGAAAATAGTCAACTATATACTGATGTTGCTCGGGAGAGGGATATTTTGGAAACTATACACCGTACTACCGGAGAAGGATTGATCCTGCTAGATGTGCGAGGAGAGATAATTTTTTATAATCAGGCGGTAAAGGAACTTTTGGGTATGAAAAAAGATATTTTAGGCGAGGGGCTAGATTCAATACTCAGTGAACCTGATAAATATTGTAGATATATGTTTATACCCCAAATAGATATGAGTGATTCGATTCGAAGATCCGCTACCGAGGGACGAGCTTTCACAATGACACTGAATACATGCGAGAAACCATTTAGAGTAATAAAGGGTAGGCTTGAACCGATAAAAGACCAGCATAGCGGAGGAGCGCTTTTGACTTTAAGGAATTTTACCGAAATTGAGGATTTGAATAATAAAATGGCTACAAGGGTTGAGCAGCTTACAGATTTATTTAAGATAAGTAATTTAACGGGTGCGAGCCATTTAAAAACTATTGATCGTGTAATTAAATATTTACCTAAATTATTACAAGCAGAAGGAAGCGTGTTTTTACAGATTACCGACGGTGAATTGATTCCGCTTGCAAGAAGTAATTGGAGAACATATAACAAGCTAATCTTGGCAGATAGTAAGATTGCGCAGCTATCAGTAACAAAAAAGAGACCGCAAGTGATAAAGTCGGGTGAGATAGATAAAAATGATCAAGTTTTGCCGCGGAAAACAGATTCAATTCTGACGGTTCCGCTGGTAGAGGGTGGAGCTTGTACTGGGATAATTGCGGTAAGAAACAAACTTCAAGGTAAACGATTTAATAAAGACGATGTAAAGTTAATTTCAATTGCTGGCGACAAAGTTCAATCATTAATGAAAAGCCTAAAACTGATGGGAAATATTGGAAGAGAAAAAGATCGTTTGTCGGTACTTATTGAGAGTAGCGCGGAAGGCATTTTTGCAGTTGATAATGATGGATCAATCTCTTTATGGAATGAAGCAATGAGCCGATTAACCGGTTATTCTACAGAAGAAGCGATGGGCAAGGCAGCTAATAAGTTCCTACTAACCGGTCGGGATAATTTAGGACTGATTGATTTAATTAATAGTAGCCGCAAAATGAACCAGCAAAAAGGTTCATTGTACGAGATTGAATTACATACAAAATCCAGAAACAAACGATGGGTGGGAATTCACTTTGCAATACCGCTTAGTAATAGGGAGGGTGAGACCGAGATGATTATTTTATTAAATGATATTAGCCGATATAAGGAGTTAGAACAGAAGAAAAATGAATTTATATCCATGACTGCTCACGAACTGCGAACTCCTTTAACAGCTATCAAAGGATATATGAGTATGATAATCCAGGGGGATGCCGGACCCCTCAATGAGAAGCAAGATAGATATTTTGGTAGAGTATATAGCTCAGTCGAGCGCTTAGTCGGTTTAGTTGAAGATTTGCTAAATGTGGTAAGAATTGAAGAAAAAAGAATGGTTTTCAATATAAAACCTGCGCCTTTACAAAATCTAGCCAAAGAGGTGATGTTTGATTTCAAGCAGAAAGCTTTGCAGAAAGGTATTGCATTGGATTTCAAAACTAATAATCAACTTAAAAATGTTTTAGTCTTAATGGATTCAGATAGAACTAAACAAATATTGAGTAATTTAGTAGATAATGCTATTAAATATACACATCGGAATGGTAAAATTAGTATTAAATTATATAAAGATGGAAAAGGAAAATATGTTGTGACAGAGGTTGAAGATAATGGGGTGGGAATTCCCCCATCTCAGATTGAGAATGTTTTTGATAAGAATTATCGAGTCAACAATCCATTAAGTAACCAGGCAGGAGGGTATGGATTAGGTCTGTATATAACAAGATCTTTAGTTGAACAGCAAAATGGAGAAATTTGGGTTAAAAGTGCGGAGGGTCGAGGCAGTATATTCTCATTTTCTGTACCAATAAATAACAAATAAGAAAGGAACAATATGAACAACACAGTATTATTAGTCGAAGATGATCGGATGCTAGCCGAGATGTATGAAGAAAAATTATCAATGGAAGGATATAAAGTAATACAAGCAGAGGATGGTAAAATTGCCCTCAAGAAAGCGAAGAAGCAACCTAATGTGATTTTGCTGGACATTATGATGCCTGGATTAAACGGATTCGAGGTGTTAAAAGAATTGAAGCAGGATATGGAAACAACTAGTATTCCTGTAATTGTTCTCACAAATGTAGGAAGTGAATCGGCAGATAGCGACCAAGATCTGGCACTATCTTTAGGAGCAGAGTGTTATTTGGTAAAAAGTTATCATACCCCGGATGAGGTAGTATCAAAAATTAACACTATATTAAATCGAACCAAATGAAGCCGACCATGTGCTAATCAGCTAGCTGGCGGATGCAGGATATTGCGTTGCACTATTAAACAATAGTAGACTTTGCTAACAAACATAAAAATTTCACTAGGTTTTTTGTTTATTTTGCTGTGTAACAAATATAATTTTGTATTACGATATAGTAAAACAGATCTGTATCCATGCTACCCAGAAATTATGCGAGAAAAATAAATTATGCTCGTTACCTGGATAGACAGGGTGCAACAGATCTGTTTTGAGTTGGTGGATCTATTTGAGTAATTTATCTACAAGCAGAGCCATTTTTATCTCTACCGCTTGATCGAAATTGCGCGGATCTTTGTTAATAGTTTTGGCAATTTGATCTAAACGGTAGATGACCGTGTTTCTATGGATACCCAGTTTTTCCGATGTTTGCGTTAAGTTGAGGTTCTGATCGAAAAAATACTGAAGAGTCTTTACTAAATCAGGGTCGGCGAGTCTGGATAAAACTTGATTTGAGAAGAATAGTTTTTTGTCTTTAGCTCCCTGCCCGATGATTGAAAGGAGACCTAGCTCATCGTAAGAGTAAACTTGGTTATCTCCCCACATTTTCCTGCCTAAATTCAATGCTTCATCGGCTTCTTTGCAGGACTTGACTAGCCCAATAGTACCCGATCTACTTCGACCAATGCCAGCTGAAACCCTAGAGATATTAAAATTAACCATAGGTGCGATAATGTTCTTAAAATTATCTTTTAAAAGCTGGACGACCTTTCCTTCTGGTGTTGATTTCACGTCTTTAAAAAGAACGAATTTGTCTTCTCCCATATAGGCAGAGATATTTTCAGTATCCTTAGTAAAGAAACTGGAGATAGTCTTTTCTAGGTCGTGTTTTTTTCGTAGGATTATGTTTTCTTTTTCATCGGAAAATTCAATATTATTATTAAGATAATTTTTCCAGAACCCATCAAGATGAACAATGAAAGCCATCCTGGGTATATCTAATCTATAACCTAGAATTCGGGCTTGTGAGGATAAATATTCTAAATTATTAAGATCTTTGTTATAAAGTAAACTGCAAATAAACTTGTCGGTAGAATCGAGATCTGGCTTGATTGATTCGTAATATTGTTGAATGAGTAATTCAGCTAAACTTTTAATTAAGGTCATCTGTGGAAAAAATTTATGGCTCTCGTCGTTCACAAGGACATAGCCCTGAATCTCTGATTCATAGTAGAGCGCCACGCCGATTAAACTCGGATTCGATAGATCGCTAGACGATCCAGAGAGATAATTTGAGCCTTGGATAGTATTTAAATCAACTATTGTTCCTATTTGTTTCTTTTCACTACTGGTTATCACTTCGCCATCAGCACTTGCAATACTAACTTGCCCCCCGAGAAGATTGGTTATGTAATTTTGGAGCTTCTCAGCTAAAATATTTTCCATATTCTTCCCTGCATTTTTTGTACATATTGCACAAATTGAGTGTGCCAATTATAATGTTTCGATATGTAAATGTCAACTTTTTTGCGTTCTCATGCCTACAAGCTTTTTTTTGCCATGGATTAAGTAAACCTGTTGTTGATATTCAGTTCGGCGCTGATTTTGTAAGAACATCTAACCTTACTTAATATTATCGTGGAATTCTTAATTTTGGGCATTGGGGTTATAGTGTAAAAGATAGCTGTTTTGATAATTTATTTTGTGATAATATACAAAAAATTCTATTTTTATTTCTCTTACTAACCATACTAGCGACTACTTACAGCTTGACACTGTTGTAAATGATGACGATAATTTGATAGAACGATGTCGCATTTTTGTAAATTATATAAAAGAGGAGGATAATGACTCGGAAAATCAGACTTAATTGGGCACGAAAACAGATCATTCAAGAAAGAATTCTATGTTCAAAAAAAATTATCGAGAAAATATTCACAGTCAAAATTAAACCTCTAAAGAATGGAACGCTATCTAGGTTCGGGAAAGAGAGTTTTGGTAAGGAATTTCGTACTCTCGCTTTCTATGATCCCAATAAACATATAATTTACTTTAATGTAAAATTTATAAATAAGGCAGATGGCAAGTTAGTCCATGAAATACTAATCCATGAGTTAATCCATGCTATAAGCGATCATTCTACCATAAAAATACCCGGGCTGACTATTTTAAAATCGGGGTTAAAAAGACAATTCTTCACTAAGAAAAAGGATGGTTGCGATTGCAAGGCATTGAATGAAGGTTTAGTTCAATATTTATGCAACAAGGTAATAGGAAGGCAATCTCTGTCTTACAGATATGAGGTGGAGTTTATAACAAAATTGATCAGTCTGGTCGGTGAAGAAACTTTAATTGAAGCATTTGTCAGTGACGATGTAAGTATTTTTGAGGATAAAATTGACGAAAGATTCGGAAGAGAAAAATTTTCGGATGTCTGTAGAAAATTAGACCAGGGAAAATATACGATAGCATTGAGAATTATCAACCAATCAATAAACGACTTAAGTAGAGCGGTAGAGCCCACTGATTGCGAATTGAACAAGTATGGACTGGGATTGATCTGATATTGATAACTAATCAAATAAGGCGCGGGAGCAAAGCGCCTTATTTAGTAGAGATCTTTTAAAAAATTTACACCTCCGATCTCTGAAGGTAGTATAAAGAATATTAGCACTCCAGTTACCAGAATAACTGGTAAAATTGAGTTTGTATAATTATTTATTATTAGATATTTTTCTATTGTGTGTTATTTTTTATTATCAAAATATGATTGGAGTATCGCCTTAGCTACAGGGGCAGATGTTATTGAACCTTGTCCACCGCTTTCCACTAATACAACGACGACAATTTCGGGATTTTCATAAGGAGCAAAGGCAGTGAACCAGGCGTGGCTAAAAGTATTATCGCCGAATTGAGCTGTTCCGGTTTTGGCTGCCGAAGTAAAAGATAGATTGCGCAACTGAAAGGCAGATCCAGATACGACAGCTTGGCGCATACCCTCTCGGACGATTTGTAGATTACTCTTGTCGGCAATTCCAGCACGTATAATCTGTTTGCCATTAGTTTTGATAATATTACCTCGACTATCAATAATTTGCGATACCAGATGGGGTTTGAGTATGTCTCCATCGTTGGCGATAGCACTGGTGGCGACCGCCATCTGTAATGGGGTAGAAAGAAAATAACCTTGCCCGATTGCCAGATGATAAGTATCGCCTATATACCAAGGTTCTTTTTTCATTTTTTGCTTCCAGGCATCACTTGGAACAAGTCCGGCAGATTCATTCGGTAGATCAATGCCAGTTGGGGTACCAAAACTGAATTTTTGCAACCAATAATTAAGACGTGAAATTCCTAGTCCTTTAATATTCTGCCATCCACCACCCAATGAATAGAAAAATAGATCGTTTGATTCGGAAATTGCTTGCCTAACATTGGTAATACCATGGGTTTTCCAGTCGGGAAAAATCCAACTACCTATTTTGATAACTCCTGCGGAAGTGTCTAATTTGGTAGTTGGTGAAATAGTTTTTTCCTGTAAGGCAGCCGTAGCGATGATAGGTTTGATGACCGAGCCAGAGGGATAAGTCCCTGATGTAGCGCGATTAAGCATGGGGTGAGCTTTATCTTGAAGCAGACTATTATATTCTTCCTGACTAATGCCCCGAGCAAATAGATTGTTGTCGTACGCCGGTAAACTGACAAAGGCAAGGATAGAGCCATCTTTGGGATTCATGGCAATAGCAACACCTTTTTCGCTTTTATTCTCAATAAATGCTTGTTGTAAGGCAGTTACGGCAGTAGTCTGTAGGCGGCTATCCAGACTTAGAATAAGATTATTGCCGGTAGTTGGGTCTGTACGCGACAGCGTACGTTGGATTCGTCCTTTGGAATCAACTTCCAGCTCTTCAGTGCCCGGCTTACCCCTTAAGTCCTTCTCATAGGAATTCTCTAAGCCAGTCTTACCGATACGACTATTAGTGTTGTATCCATGGCTTACTGCTTTCAACTCATCTTCTGATATTTTACCAACATACCCTAAGATATGAGAAAGCGCAGGAAGAGAACTATAAACTCTTTTAGATTCCTTACCTACAACCACCCCTTCTAAATCATTAAGTTGGCATTCCCAAGCGATAGCTAAATCTCGCTCGATATTTTCTTTTATGGTGATCGGTTCTAAAGTATATAATTTCTGGCGATCAATTTGATTAAATTCTTCAATAGGAATGTGCGTGGTATTAGAGATTTTCTGGTAGATTTTTTGGCGGTTAGAGTGACTTTTAGGAAGATCCATCGGATAAATATCCAGACTATATGACGGAATATTACTAACTAAGGGCTGACCGGAACTATTTGAAATTATTCCCCTAGGAGGTTCGAGCTGTCGTAGCCTTACTTTATGACCATCAGCTAAAACTCGGTTTTCCCAACCGTGGGTTATTTGAATATTTACAAGTCTGAAAACAAAAATAATAGCTGAGATAAAACAAACTAAATAAAAATAACGAAAGAACTGTTTCGGTTCGTCGGCATGTTCGAGAATGTCTTTATGCTCAACCAATTCAGGGGCAACTTCATATTCAGCGGTACGATGGATACTTCCCAGAGGAGAATAATTTTCAAAAATGTTTTTTTTCATAGTCTTAAGCCTTAATACGGTAAGTGTCTTTTGATAGTTTAGAAATAATAATATATAAAATCAAGCCTATTAAAGATTGGTAAATAATTTGTATGGGAAGAAATTGCGATAAACCTTGACGAAAGAGAATAATATTGATAAATCCTAAAAGTGAGCTAGCGGCTATAAAGACCAGTAGGATTAGAGGAGGGGCGGGGTCGAGAAGAAGGGGACGAAGTATAGTACGGTAGAGAATAAATATTAGGGTGAATTCCAGACTATGATAGCCGAAGAAAGTTGGTGAAAATAGATCAAGCACTAATCCGCCTAATAAAATCCATAAAATTGCCGCTTGATCATTATTTTTAATTAAGAATATTAAAATAAGAACTAAAATAATATTAGGGAAAGAGTCGGCTATTGCAAGATTGGGAATCACACTGATTTGCAGTAAAGCACAAAGGATGATGAAGATGTATGGTGTTATATTTTTCATATTTACTTAACAACAAAAACCATCTCTAGATGAGTAAAAAATATAGGAGAACTTATAGCTGCCGATCGGGAAATATCGCTATGGGACAAACTAACTTCTTTAACAGAACCAATAGGTATTCCGCGGGGCAATATTCCTCCAATATCCGAGCTAAGAACCGCTTCGCCAGGTCTGGGGGTGATGTCTAATTGAATATCTTCTAGACTTAGCCCTTTAAGACCACCCTGAATGACACCAGTGCCCCGGGATTCTTGAAGATAAGCGGGAAGCTTTGACGAGCTACTGGTTATAAGTATAACTTCGGAGGTGTTCTTATAAACTTTATTAATTTTACCAATGAGAAATCCTTGTGAAATAACGGCTTGGTTTATTTTAATACCTTTCCTAGAACCTTTATTAATTACAACGCTATCTATAAAACCACTTGGGCTTTTTAAAATTATATTAGCCGATATGAGTTGGAGGTTGGTTGACTGAACAAACTTCAGTTCTCCTTTAAGCAGCTTATTTTCGTGGCGTACTTCTTTGAGAGAGATATTATCCGATTGCAGCTGATTGTACCTGGTTTTTAATTCTGTGTTTTCTTTAACGATACGGCCAATAAAGAATAGTGTATGAAAAAAATCGCTTGCACCAATAGTAGTCCTATTGAAAGCCGAGGTTACCGGCGAGACAAGAATGTTGGCATAATTCCTAACTGGATTGAGGAAACCAAAAGGACTTATTGTTATTCCAATAATTATAATAATAATCAGTATAATAAGCGGTCGGTATTTTCGCACCTTGCCTCCTGAGTACTATCGAGTGAATTCTGTTGGGAGAAGAACTTCCTTAAGATTCTCCAGATCTTCCAACACAATGCCTGTACCGCGTGCAACGCAAGTGAGAGGATCGTCCGCAATATGAACTGCTGTACCGGTTGACTGGGTGATCAAAACATCCAATCCTCGCAAAAGCGCTCCTCCACCAGCTAAGACTATACCACGATCCATGATATCAGCAACTAACTCCGGGGGGGTTTCCTCAATTGTTGTGCGTATTGAATCAACCAAGAGAGCGACCGATTTACTGATTGCTTTACGAATCTGCTCATCGTTGACAATTATTTCCCTTGGCAAGCCACTAACTAAGTCCCGACCGCGCATTGGTATCTCAATTCTATCTTTTAGAGGAAAAGCTGAACCGATGGATATTTTTATTTCCTCGGCTGTCCTAGGTCCTAGCAAGAGATTAAACTGACTACGAGCATAATCAATAATATCTTCATTCATTTCGTCACCTGCCAAACGGATGGATCGGCTGGTAACTATTCCGCCAAGAGATATAACAGCTACTTCTGTCGTACCCCCGCCTATATCTACAATTAGATTACCACTGGCATCCTGTATCGGAAGCCTGGCTCCTATGGCAGCTGCAACTGGTTCTTCAATTAGATATACTTCTCGAGCCCCGGCGTTTATGGCAGCTTCCTCAACAGCTCTTCTTTCTACCTCAGTAACACCATAGGGAATCCCGATAACAACACGGGGGCGCGGGATAAGGGAGAACTTCTCTTTATGAACTTTGGCAATAAAGTGTTTGAGCATCTGTTCGGTTACTTCGAAGTCGCTGACTACTCCATCTACTAGTGGTTTGATGGCGACAATATTGGCAGGAGTGCGTCCGACCATCCGTTTGGCGTCATCGCCAATAGCGAGAATCTGTTTGGTTTTTTGGTTAATAGCAACCACTGACGGCTCATTAACAACAATACCTTTGCCCCTTACATAGACTAAGGTATTTGCAGTACCTAGATCAATTCCTATATCGTGCGAAAAAAAACCTAACAATCCATTTAGCATAAGTCCTCTTTGAGTTCATCTTAGTGGAATAAACCAGTAAAAGCAAATCTTCAAATTAGTTTATGATTTCTTTATGTAGATTACTTTACAGTAACCGATTTGGCAAGATTCCGCGGTTTATCGGGATCTAATTTTTTTTCTAGTGCTATAAAGTAAGCTATCAGCTGAGTATATACTATAGCTGAGATAGGAGTATATACACCATTGGCAGCCACAGGAAAATATTCGTCAAAAACCTGATTATTTTCAAACGAAATGCCTATAACTCGGGCGCCTCGCGCTTTTACTTCCATAGCATTGGAAAGGATTTCTTTATCGGAGCCATCATTGGCAACGAAAGCCAAGACAGGAACTCCCGGCTCAATAAGCGAGATGGGACCATGTTTTAGATCTCCGCCGGCAAAACCTTCGGCATGGATATAGGAAACCTCTTTGATTTTTAGGCATCCTTCAAGGGCAGACGGATAGTTAACTCCCCGACCAATGGCATAGATATTGGGCACAGTGGCAATTTCTCTAGCGAGTTTTTTAATTTTATCTAAACTCATTAGTTTGAGAATTTTGGCTATATCGTTTTTGGCTATCTGAAGGATTTTTTTGCCAGCTGTAATGTCGCCTGCCAGTGTTGCTGAAAGCATCACAAACATTGCCTGCTGGGATACATAGGCCTTGGTTGATAGCACGCATATTTCGGGACCGGCTTTAGTTAGCAGGAACATATCGGACATACGCATTAGCGAAGAGCCCATAACATTAACCAGCGAGAGGACTTTTGCTCCTGAACGATGGGCACTGCGTACAGCTTCAAGCACATCAGCCGTTTCGCCGCTTTGGGAGACAGTAATGATTAAATCATTTGTAGAAATCAGGTGTTCAAAATACGGGAATTCTCCTGCCGATATGGTCTGCACAATAAGATTGTTTCTTAGGGCAAAAATATAAGCTCCATACATCCCGGCATGCATAGCAGTCCCACAAGCAACAATATAGATTCTTTCGGCTGATTTAATCATCGAAGCGGCTTTTTTCAGTTCATTTGCTTCCACACTGATCGTTTTTTCTATAACATAAGGTTGTTCAAGCATCTCTTTGATCATAAAATGGGGATGTCCGCCTTTTTCCGCCTCATCCAATGACCATTCTATAGTGGCAATTTCCGGGTTTAATTGTTTATTGGTGTTTACATCCATTATTTTATAGCTTTGGTTTTTTTGATCTAGGATTGCCATTTGATTTTCATCTAGGAAGATGACTTTATTTGTATATTTAAGAAAGGCGGGGACATCAGAGCCAAGAAAAAACTCCCCATTTCCGATGCCTAACACTAACGGGCTGCCTTTTCTGGCGCCAATCAAGATGTCATCATCTTGGCTAATAACACCTACGGCATAGCTTCCTTCTAAATCTTTTAGGGCAAGGCGAACAGCAGACGGAAGATTGTGTTTTTCCTTTAGCTTCTCTTCAATTAAATGTGGGATGATTTCCGTGTCGGTTTGAGAGCGGAATTTATGGCCTTTTGCCTCCAAATTTTTTCGCAGTTCTTGGTAATTTTCAATAATCCCATTGTGTACTACAGCAATCTTATTGTCGCAGGAGAAATGAGGATGGGAATTAGCCTCTGTTACACCGCCATGAGTCGCCCAGCGAGTGTGACCGATACAGATATTTCCCGAGAATTCTGGTAAATCCTTGGCTAACTCAAAGGCGCCAATTTTACCTACTTGTTTATGAAAATCAATGCGGCCAGAGTCTTTTGCCGCAATTCCCCAAGAATCATAGCCACGGTATTCTAATCTTTTTAGGCCATCAATGACCGGAATAGCTCCATTTTTTTTGCCAATATACCCAACTATACCACACATAAAATACCTTTCTATCCCCTTTTTAAATTAATATTTTGCTAGATTATTTTGATGTTCTATAAATGTTTTGCTATATACTGTCTGGCCATTTTTATGAAAAAAGTAGAAGTACTCATGCTTAGCGGGATTGGCGGCGGCTTCTATACTAGCTATCCCCGGGTTACAAATCGGTCCCGGAGGAAGACCGGCATTAAGATATGTATTATATGGTGATATCACTGTTTCGTAATCGCTTTGGGTGATTGCATCCCAGGTCCCTTTGGCATACTGGACTGTTGGATCGGCCTGTAGAAGCATATTGATATTAAGACGATTAGTATATACCCCTGCGATTTTGGAACGGTCATCAGTTGCACTTATTTCTTTTTCAACAATAGAGGCTAAAATTAATATTCTAGGGGTTATTCTTACCTCCGAGGTTCTTTGCTGGAAGTTATCTTTCATAATTTTGACAATTTGATTGGCGCTTATGCCACTGGAAAAACTGTAGGTGTCAGGGAAGAGATATCCTTCTTGTCCTTGGGCAGCTTTGAGAAAATCCTGTTTTTTGACCACTTCTTGAGATTCAAGAATATCTGCCATTTGGGTTATCCTCAATCCTTCGGGAAATGTTACTTTATATTCTACTACCTTTCCGGTAGAAATATCGTTTACAATAGTCGCAATAGTCATTGAGGGTGAAAACTTATACTGTCCGGCTTGCAGGTTTATTCTTTTTATCTTACTATATATGACAAATGCAAGCGGGGACTTAATTAATCCTGTTTCCTTAAGTTTGCGTGATAGATTTTGGGTTGAAGTTCTTTGAGGGACAACAAAAAGTTTCTTATGATTATCGGACTTATTAAGCGGGGTGTAGACTGCTTGCTTAAGATACATTAACGTACCAAAAGCGAGGCCTATGATAATGAGAAATATTATTAAGATGATTC
This sequence comes from bacterium, assembly GCA_030647355.1. Lineage (GTDB taxonomy): Bacteria > Patescibacteriota > UBA1384 > VFKW01 > VFKW01 > JAUSIS01. The sequence continues at coordinate 15,012 of JAUSIS010000008.1, read as the reverse complement.
TCTTAAGCATTTACAGTTCCTTATATTAATAATTCTTATGGATGATCTTCAATATATTGCTGAAGGATAAGTTTAGCCGCGGTTTGATCAACTCGAAGTTTCGTTTCTTTAATAGACAGCCCTTCCTCTTTAAGCATTTCCTCGGCTGCGTAGCTGGTTAGCGACTCATTAGTCATCTCTATTGGAATATCTAGGGAGCTCATTAGTTTTTGGGAAAATAGCTGAATGTCTCGAGACATTTGAGTATCGCTATCGTCTTGGTTAATTGGGTTACCAATGATAATTTTCTCTATTCTATTGCTCTCTACTATTTCTCTAAGTCGCTGAGCCGCTTGATTAGTTCCGATTTTACCGTCTAAAAATGATTTAGCTGGGTCTTTGATGGTAAGCGTACTAAATTCTTCAGCAATTACTGAACCAATTGCCATTCCAATCCTCTTTTTACCTACATCTAAGCCCAAGAAGCTCATAAATTACACCTTTATTAATATAATATTAATCATATGGATCAGAAATTATGATAACACAAAAAAAAATTCAGGTAAATAAAAATACTTTGGTAGACTTGCATTTGGATCTTATGGATTTTGAATTATTTATTTTTGGTACTTATGTCAACATTGATTTTTTCAATAGTTTTAGGCATTTTCTTTAGCCACCATGGAGGATTAAGTTTTATATCAATCATTTTTATGTCAGGGGTGTCTTGAAAATATGATTCCACTTGAGATCGTGTTTTCCCGGCTAGGTCAGCTTTAATTTTTGATTCATCAATTTTAGGAACTATTTTTCCGGAGGCAGTTAAAGATATTTTCATTAAACCGGCTTGGGGGTCGGACGAGATAACTATTATCTTTAGATTTTTGGTATCAGTAGTCAGGAGTGATTGATCTTTGGAAATCTTCGAGGTTAAATCCTGGGTTATTAGGTCGTTTAGTTTCCCATTATCAAATATAAGGATGCTGGATTTGGTTTTAGCAGTAAATGTGAAATCACTAGCCTCTGTCCCAACTTCAGTATTAGAACTTGTTTCAACAATTTCATTTTTAAGTGCCTCTTGCAAGAAAGTGGCTTGTCCTGATTTGGTTTTCAAATCGGTTAAAGCTTTAGCGTATAAACTTTTGGTGATATCGGAGGTTGCTTTATCGATATCGGCTTGGGTGATGATGGTAACTTCTTTTGTCGAACCTCCAGCGAGGGCTGTTTTGTTCTCACCATAGACTTTACTCGCCGAATATCCTGATATAGTAAATTTGGATGGTTGTATGTTATATCCAGCGCCTGAGCTTGATGCGAGTATATCAACTTCAACTGAACCAGGGGGATCGGGTATTATTATTGGCTGACCGTCTTGATCGATCCCTATGCCAGGCGTAGCTTTGGGAATTGTGGCACTGGCTTGAGTATAATAATTCTTGTCCCCGGACGTGACTTTAGTTCCCTTGGCAATAGTAATAGTTGAGGTATAGCTATAAGCGTTGTAAAGTGTAATTTTACCAGTAGTTTTTTCGCCAATATCTTTTTTTCCACTGGCATCATATTTTTGGCTATTTTGTTGAATAGATTCAATCAGGCGCCCCGGTATAAGGTTGTTGACCGCGTCAATCTGGGTGCGGTCTTTGGTTACTGTAACTTCAAGCTCCTGCTTGATGGGTTCAGCAGAAACGACTATTTTGACAGTAGCTTTTGAAACGGACGATAGGGCTAGATAACCAACTACCACGATAATTATCAGCGCTGCAACCAGCACAGGGACGATTTTCAAATAATTGCTCTTGATATGTGTTTTTTGGATAGCCGGGTCGGAACGTATCTCATCTTTTTGGGTGGGTTTATGTTCTTTTTCAGTCTCTGGTTTGTCTTCTGATTTTTCATCAGGAATTTCCGGTTCGCTCTCTGACTGCTGGGGATCGCTTTGTTCTATGGGGTGGGAGGAGAAATCCGCAATGTTTTCATCCTCATTTAGTTGTTCAGCAGACTTAGCGTCAACAATATCAGATCTCTCATCATAGCGATGGACCTTGAAAGCTCCGCTCGGTGAGATGGGTATTGCAGGCGCTAAGTCATCTTCCACTATACTATCCGGTTTAGGGGCAGTAAGAGGTTCCAGGGGTTCGGTATCGTGAACGTTGGCATAAACGGTGATTCCAGTGCGTAAAGCCAGATTTTGCCCAATTTTATCAGCAGTAACTAAGGCCATTTCTTTTTTTAATGTGGCAGCTTGGCGTTTTAATAATTTTAGATTGACAACGCTTTGTAGAAGTACAGCGTTTCTGGGGGCGACAATACCAACAATGGGCGACTTGGAACGCTTTAGTTTCTCAATTACAGAAGTGATCTCTTCGTCTGGCTCTAAATAAATCACTGAATCCATAAATTTCCTTTAACAATTTAGCTATCTTAATACTCTGTTTATATAAAACTCAATTGCGCAGTGATTGGACAACGCGGCCTAGAATACTTTCCATCACGGTTTCTTCGCCGACTAAATCCAAAGCAACATTAGCCAATGCCATAGGGGTAACATCTGAAGGGTCCTGAAGTTCACCTGTTTCGTCAATAATATTAGTGACATCTTTCGGTTTTAAATGATGAACTACCGGTTTTCTGGCAAAAGGTAGGGTTTTTAGCCAATCATCAGTTTTTAAACTTTTGGCAATTTCAGGAAGATTACTTCCCCCACCACAAATAAAAATTCTAGAAGGCAGGAGATCAACATTTGAGAATTCTCCCAATGTTAATTCTACACCAGAAAGCCAGACCTCACAATCTGTTTCGAGGGCTCGCTTAATCAGTTCTTTATCTTCTTTATCGGCATCGCCGGCAGAATAGGAGAGTTTCAATTTCTCGGCTTCGGGAAAGTTTTCTCCAGTTACTGTAGCAATGCGTTTAGTAAATGCCCGTCCGCCGAGGGCAAACATTTTTGTACCTTCAACACCGCCATTTCGGACGACAGCAATATCTGTTGTACCGCCGCCGATGTCCAAAAAAATAGCGGAAAATTCAGTTGATTCTTCGCTCCCCATACAACGAGCTACCGCATAAGGTTCGGCGGTGACAGAAATTAAATCTAATTTTAATTCTTCAGCAATGGTCTGTAGCGCCCCCAAATGAACAATCGGAGCAAAACAGTTGTAAATGCCAATTTGCAACTCTTTGCCCTGAAAGCCAATGGGATTTGTTACTTTATATCCATCAATTAACACATCAACGATAGCGGCATTGACCAGCCGAACATCAACTTCTTCATGACCGGTTTCCCAAGCGAGAATTTCTCGAGCTCTTTCAAATGCCCGGCGCTGTACTCGGTTGATTATTTCTTTTAGTTCCGGAAGTTCAATTTTTAACTTCGGGTTATCGCGAGTATAGCGGACGGTGGTTGTTGCTCCCTTAACCAATTCACCGGCTATCCCGATGACAACTTGTTGAGGCAGGGCGCCTGCTTGTTCGGCGGCGCGAGAAATTGCGGCTTCGCAGTTTCTGATTACTCCCTGGATATCGGTTACTGTACCGCCTTGCATGTCGGACAATTTTTGTCGCTGTTTTCCAACACCCTTAACATATCCCTTGCCGTCTTTAACTTGAAAAATTATTGTTTTGACAAATTCAGTGCCTATATCTAGAGAAATGGCATAATCATCAGTGTTTGTTTTTTTAGTAAATATATCAAAAATTCCCATGTTGGTTCTACCCCTCTTATATAGGTTATCATGTTGGTTCGGACCTTGCAAGTAGCCAGTGGGTATATGGTTGACATTGGCTTGTTGTTGGGCTATACTATTCATACTGAATACTTCTGGAGGGATGGATATGAAGAAATGGAGTTTTTCTGAACGCTTGTCTGTGTTCGTAGCTCTCGTCCAGTTGCTACGGGATGAGGGTAAAGTGTCATCTAGCATCCTCACTCGGATGCACATGGTGCTGACCCAACCCTCCGACTTTCTAGAGGAGAACAGGGAAACCATCGTGGCCGGGCTCGAAATCTATCAGGATGTGAGAGCACCGGAAGGGCTACAACAGCTTGCCGAAAACAAGCTACTGGCCCAGATGGCGAAGCGAGGTGGACCGAAGGTTCGGTCGGCTATCGAGTCAATATTCGGGGCTATCCCGGTCGTAGATGAAATGGCGGTTCGTACATATATCCGACTCGTGGTTGTATTTGCCATACTCGACCGGATGAAATCCCTGGCAGAAAGGGGACAACTGACTCAGCGGGCAATCATAGATCTGACCGACCGCCTGCAGCGCTTGACCTCCGATTTCTCTAGCAGTCTGGGCTATGAGAGATCGCTACTCCAAGGACTTTACAGACATATCGGCGCCGATGAGGCGAACGCTCAGCAGCTCTGCCAGCTTGCCTGTATGCCGATCGTCAAACAGATGATACTTGCTACAGACGAGAAAAGCGAGCTGATGGTCGCTATCGCCTACGAGATGGGATGGGCACTTAGTGAACTGGAACCTGAGATCAGGGAGCGGTTCAGAACCTGCTTCGCTGAGAATCGAGTGACCCTCGGCGAAGTTCAGCGGGATGCCTCGTACGCACAGGCAGTAATCGCGACAGGCTCATTCGCTATGCAACCCACGGGTTAGCCCGAATCCATTTATAAAGCGAGACTTCGGTTTCGCTTTTTTTTATTTGAGTGCTGCTTTGATACGACGGACGCCAGCGTATAAATGCTCTACATTTCCATTATGATTCCAAGTGCAAATATGGCTATTCCTAACAGGAAAAAGATTGATTGGATAATTAAGGCTTTTTTAGTTTCATTTCTGAAACCCGGTAATTGTGACATATATTCGTCTAATTCTTGGGTTGTAAAAAAGCCATATGTCGTTCCATTTACATTGGTTATATATAGTGGACCGTTTTTTTTTAAGTCCATTAACTAAAGTAACTTGAAAATCAGCCGATGCGACCTCAAATTGATTATCTCCTGCTTTGGCAGAGATACTGTTTTGCTTAATTTCCATTTCATCTATTTGATATTTATACCTCCAAAATAATTGGGGGACAGATAGAAGAGTGAATCCAATTAGAGCGAGATGATTAATTATTGGCAGATCTAATTCAGGAATGAGAATGTAGGTGATAAGAAGATATATCAAAACTTGAATTAGGAACGATTGGAGCGGCGGACGCTTTTTCCTGAATGTAATAAGTTTTTTTTGTAGTGAGCCAATTTTTTCTGGTGGTACTAGAAAGCCGTAGTAATTGGCGACGAATTTTTTACCTATAGCTTCTTTGGCCAATTCGTCTTTGCTTTTTGTCTTCTTTTGAGTTTGGAATGCTCGAATTAAAGGCTCGGAAATTAGGCTGGGAAACTGACGAAAGAATATTACTAGAATAGCCATGAGGCCAATACAAATGACTAAAAATATAAAGACGATATTATATATTCCTTCCATATATTTACTCCAAAACCGCTTTAATGCGGCGGATGCCAGCGGAAGATGCTTCTTCTTTGGTAATTTTAAAATGACCTAATTTGCCAGTGCGTTCAACGTGGGGACCGCCGCATACTTCCATGGAGTAGGGTTTTTCATCGCTTATAGTATATACACAAACCTTATCGCCGTATTTTTGGGTGAAAAATGCTAAAGCTCCCCTCTTTTTGGCTTCTTCCAGAGTCATTTCTTCTTTACGAACTGCCAGATCATCTTTAATTTTTTCGTTTACCAAGCCTTCAACTTTTTTGATTTGCTCGAGGGTCATTTTTTCGGGATGAGAAAAATCAAAACGAAGACGCTCGGCGGTGATATTGGAACCTTTTTGCTGAACATGTTCACCCAAAACTTCTCTAAGCGCAGCATGTAGTAGGTGCGTGGCAGTATGGTATTTTACTTCTTGCTCCCCAGTTTCCTGAAGGCCACCCTTGAACATACCGGCGCCAACACGAGAAACTTCCTGATGTTTTTTTAATTCTTTTTGGAAAGCGGTAACACCCACGAATAGACGCTTTTCTTGCGCCAATTCAGTTATTATTTCGATCGGAAAGCCATAGGTTTGAAATAAATTAAAGGCTTCTTCGCCCGTTATAAAGGCATTGTGAAATTCGCGGTTAGTGATTTGGATACCGATTTTTTGCAATTCAGGATCAAGCTCATCTGATGGCTCTGCAATGTGGAGACGATGCAAAGTTTCTTCTCTCTTTGGAAGCTGCATGATTTTTGCGTAGATATCATCCGGTAGAGGTTTTTTCTTTTCCAAGATGAAAGCTGCTTTTTTTAGACCTATTTGGATAGTTTGTTGGAATTTTTTCTCTTCTTCTAGAAAGGATTGTGTTATCTTTTGTTCTTGCTTCAAGGCAGAGTAAATATCATTATACTGCAAGAGGATGGAGTTTAGGATTTGTTGTTGATCCCTTTTTTTTAAGTCAAGCATCCAGCCATATCTTATTGCTCTTCTAATTAATCTTCTTAATATATATCCTTGACCAATATTGGATGGCGTCATGTCTTCCGCAAGAAGAAAGCAAGAAGAGCGTAAGTGGTCGACAATGATCCGAAACGCTTTGGTATTGTCTTGATATTTTTTACCAGTCAGTTCTTCAATTTTTGCAATTATTGGGGTAAAGAGATCTGTTTGGAACACATCGTCTTTATCCTGCATCATTACGGCGAGACGTTCCAAGCCCATGCCCGTATCAACACCCTTATGTTTAGAGGGTTGATAATTACCTTTTTTGAAAATATATTCATTAAAGACCAAATTCCAAACCTCAACACCATCCCCCCTCGACTCATCGCCACGTTTATTCGCTCGAGGTGAAACATAGAATTCAACTGTTGGGCCACCGGGAGAACCTTCTGTGCCTAATGACCAGAAATTGTCTTCAAAGCCCTGTGCTACTATTTTGGTTAAGCCCTTTTCTAAATACGTTTCCAGAATTTGCTTGGATTCATGATCTTCGTCAACCATATTATCGCCTTGAAAATAGGTGGCGTAGATGCGAGATTTATCAATTTTTAATTCTTCAGTTAAAAAGCGCCAGGCAAAATCGATCGCCTCTTTTTTGAAGTACGAAGAGGGGAGAGTAGGGTAGCCGAAAGAAAAATTGCCAAGCATTTCAAAAAATGTCAGATGGGTGCTATCCCCTACTTCCTCAATATCAGAGGTGCGGAAACAGGGTTGAATAGTAACGAGGCGACTGGCCGGCGCCTCTTCCGGATTAACATAATGACGCTTGAATCGCTGCATACCGGCAGTAGTAAAAAGGGTTGTCGGATCATCGGAAATTAAAGAAGAAGGAGGCATTTCACGATGCCCCTCCTTTTGAAAAAACGTAATAAATTTTTCTCTTATTTCACGACTTGTCATAGATCACCAGCCTCCCTTAGGAGCAATCAGAGCACGCCAGAATTCTCTTACGTTTAAGGTGGGCTTTTGAGATGGATCGTCGAGTGGAATAAATTTTTCTTTCGGTTTCCACCATTCTCCGTAGATGGTTTCATACATATTTTTACTACCTGTTACTTTTCGAACAAAACCTTGTGTTTCGCGGGGCAGAACACCTCGAGTTCGATAGCTGTTAACCGCTCTCGGGCCGCCATTATAATGCATTAAAACTAAGCTTTCATTACCGCCATACTTATCCAACTGTTGCTTCAAATAATATGTTCCATATCGTATGTTACGGGCTGGTTCATAGAGCTTACTTGTAGTAAAGTCTTTATCTCCCAGCTGCTTGGCAATACCGGCGCCTGTTGCAGGCATAATCTGCATCAAGCCGATCGCTCCTACTCCAGAATGAGCGTCAGGACGAAATCGGCTCTCGGTAAGTATAACCGCAGCAATGAAATTTGGATCAACTGAAAATTCTTTACTGCTGGCGATAATTTCATTTTGATAGGAGAGCGGGTAGATTGAAGCTCCGAGATATTTTGGTATAGCAAAGTAGGCCGATATAACAACAACCAGTAAAAAACAGACTAGAATTAATTGTTTAATTTTCTTTCTCATTTTAAATTTATAATGATGTCTCTGCATAACCCCCTCCCTATTATTTGTATATCCATCATAGCACTATAGAAAAAATTCTAATAGCTAGGGCGGGATAGTTTTATTTATCAACAGACAATATGGCGCCTGCCGGACAGCTACTGATAGCCGTTTTAATCTGTTCTTCGGTTAGATTATCCTGGGAAATAACTTCTGACTTGCCATCCTCACCGATTTTAAAATTATTAGGGAACATCGAGACACAAGTCATACAGCCGATGCATTTTTCTTTATCAACTCGCAGAGCCATTGTTTCCTTCCGATTAATTAATGTAATTATAATATACCATAGCTTGATAGAGGGTAAAAGAGTAATCTATATAAGAAAAACAATTTAATTGTCAAAGCGCTTGCCATATTATATGGTGGTGCTGAGGACATTATGCAATTTGCTAGGGTTTTAGTTAACCAAAAGACCAAACAATGGGACGATGTTTTTACTTATGGAATCAAGCCAGAGTTTCTATTTGATACACATATAGGATCAATAGTGGAAGTGCCTTTTGGTACAAATAGAATGGTGGAAGGAATTATCGTCGGTTTTTCGAAAACGTTGCCAAAAGGTTTGCGAGGAGAAATTAAAAATATAAAACGAGTGCTCCAAAAACAGTTTAGATTCAGTCTTTGGGAGATAGAGTTTTCGAAGTGGTTGGCGCAAAAATATTTTTCAAGTTGGAGCGAATCATTGTTTTCTATATTGCCCCCTGTGCCGAAACATGATTCTTATACCGAAGGTAGTGTCGAGGAACTACAGAAAAACAAGACTAACTTGCAATCAAAGTTATTAATTGATAGCTCAGAGAATCGCTATAAATATTATTGGGAAATTATCAAGGATAATGCAAAATCCAAGAAAACAACTTGGATTATTTTTCCAGATCTCAATCTCATGCGGAGTTTCATTAGACAATCGGGGGGGATCCTTTCCCAATACAAAACAATGTCTTATTACTCGGGCGAAAGCGTAAAAAAAAGATGGCAAAAATGGCTAGCGATCCGCAGCGGCAAATATGATTTAGTGATTGGAAGCCGGATGATTCTCTTAAATATGCCTGCGAATGTCCGCACAATTATTATAGATGAAGCAAGCAACAGTGGGCATGTTGAAGAGCAGGCACCAGCTTATCGCTCGAACGAAGTAGCGCATTATTGGCAGACACAGTTTGGTATCCAAATAGTGGAAGGAGATATAATACCAAGCTTGAGGCAATTAGTAGAGATTAAAGCAGGTACAATCCATCCAGTTAATGATAAATTATCGCAGCCGCAATGCAAAATAAGTTTAGTGGATATGAATAAGGAAAAGAGTAATATCTCGATTGAACTTGCTCAAGCAATTGAAGAAACCATAGACCATAGAGAAACGATGGTCATATTGGTGCCGAAGAAGGGGCTCGGTTCAAGAACACGATGCGCAGATTGCGGTTATGAGTTTGTTTGTCCTAATTGCGATGTATCGTTAGCGCGGCATGAGAAGGAGTTATTAGTATGTTATTTATGCAATTACAAAACACAGGGAATAACTTCATGCCCAATTTGCAAGAGTAATAATATAGAAACCGTCGGATCTGGTGTAGAAAAAATAGGACAACAGATAAAGCAGATTACAAAAGGACGGTATGAAGTGATAAATTTGGACAAGGACACCAAGCTTTCAAAACTTCCAAATGCGGCTATTTATGTTTCAACTCAAGCTATATTTCGCTGGGGGATTCGACCATATATATCGGCTGTAATAAACAGTGATTTTTTCTTAACTAAGCCTGATTATAGTGCTAGCGAAATTGCTTTTTATACAATGCTTCGACTGGCAATGATTACCAAAAAAAAGATGCTGATTCAAGCTAATAATACCGACCTGCTTATTTATCAAGCTTTTAGCCAAAATAGATATAAATATTTTCTTAGAGAGTTGCTGAAAGAGAGATTGGCTAATCTATACCCGCCTTATGGACATATATTAAAAATTGAGCTAGGTGATACTGATAAAGAAAAAGCGATGAAAAGGATTGGGCGATTGCATAGCGAGTTAAGTAAAATCGTTCCAAGGGAAGAAATTATCGGGCCTGTGCCTGGATATTTTTCAAAGGAGAGGGGAAATTATAAATTCCAAATTATAATTAAGCTACGGAAAGAATCCAAGATAGAGCAAATACGAAACCTGTTATTTGGAGAAAAGATTAAAGTAACAATTGATCCCGAAAGTTTGCTTTAACAATTGAATTTTGCCGATTTTTAAGGTAAAATATAATCATCATGAAAGCAAAAGAAATAATAACAATCCCTGCAAAAATACTTCGGGAAAAGGCAAAGAGAGTAACTTCTTTTGATTTTGAATTACAACAATTGTCATCTCAAATGGTGAGTATAATGAGGCAGTATGATGGGGTAGGATTGGCAGCACCGCAGATCGGAGAATCAAAGAGGATGATCGTTTTAGAGTATATACCACGAGAAAAAGATACAAATAGCGATAAACCATTTCCATTAATAGTTCTGATTAATCCGATTGTTACTAAATTTTCCAGCGAGAAATGTACAATGCCTGAAGGATGTCTATCTCTGCCGGGATTGGAAATTGACGTTACAAGGCCAAAGGAAGTTAATGTTTCCGCCCAGGATATATCTGGTAAAGCGATCAAAGTTCGGGCAAAAGGTTTGCTGGCTCGAGTCCTTCAGCATGAAATTGACCATTTAGGTGGGGTTTTGTTTACCGACCATGTGAAAGATATAAAGAATTTGAAACACTATAATAATTTAAGATGTGTTTTTATGGGAACACCAGCATTTGCCGCACCTACTCTGGAGGCGTTAATTACTAACAACCTAAATGTAGTTGGAGTAATCACAGAAACCGATAAGCCAGCGGGTAGAAACCAGGCGATAGCGTCCCCTGTAATAAAGACTATTGCTCAAGAATTTGGTTTGCCAGTATTCCAGCCGGAGACTAACAGCGAAATTGAAGAGATTGTGGAAAAATTAGACCCGGATTATATAGTGGTTTGTGCTTATGGAAAGATTCTAAGTGAAAAAGTATTAGGAATTCCGGGTTATGGAGCAATTAATATCCATCCATCGCTCCTGCCAAAGTATCGCGGGGCAAGTCCTATCCAAGGAGCAATATTAGCCGGAGAGGAAAAAACCGGTGTTACGATAATGAAAATGGATGAAAAAATGGATATGGGCGGTATTATTTGGCAAAAGGAATATGCTTTAGAGTCGGATGCGACGACTGAAACCCTAAGTTCACGATTGGCAATTGAGGGCGCAAAGTTGTTAATTAAAACATTGCCTCTGTATCTTGGCAATAGGGTTCAGCCTGAACCGCAAGATGACGTAAAAGCGACTTATACTAAAATTATCCGCAAAGAGGATGGAGAAATAAATTGGAATGAACCGATAGGGATGATAGAAAGGAAGATACGGGCATATGATCCATGGCCAAGAGCATTTGTAATGCTCAAAATTAAAGATAAAAAAGAAAAAAGCAAAGAGAGCGGGCAGAGATTGATTATTCATAAAGCCCACTTAGAAGACGGAAAGTTAGTGCCGGGGGAAGTGCAGTTAGAGGGCAAGAAAACGACTAATTGGGAAGATTTTAAGCGAGGATATAAAGGCAATTTGCCTGATAAATTGAGATAAAAAATAAGGGCCCGAGGGCCCATAGGGAACTTAGTTATCAGTTACCAGCTGCTCGATGATGCCAGGAAGAACGCCATAGGTTGCGGTGGATGGAGGCACGATTTTCGCGTTTTTAGTACAAGCATCTTGCAGTTCAGCTAACTTATCCCGAAGCCTCTTCTCTTGAAGAAGTTCGAGCCCTGGATCGCTTGAAAAGCGGTAGCAGATGATGACCTTTTTCCGATTTTCAAGGTTTTTCCGGACTCCGATACAGACCACTCTGATGCTGAAGAAGGTTGTTTGCTCAGGATCTCCTCCAATATAAGTCACTTCGGCAGGATTCAATCCCTCGTAGCGAGTCTCATCGGTTTGAATGAGTACGACTCTGCTCCGGATCAACATTGGATTGTTGAGTTTATATAGTTCACTGATGAACCAAGATGCCGGAACCTTTTGAACATTAAAGCATAGGACCTGATTCGGAATTCCCCACCATGCCCCGTTTGGCAATTTGTCATCCGACATCTAAGTTCACCCCTTCCGTAAAGTCGGTATGATTAATATACTTAATCTTGATATATACATAAGGGCTAACCAGTTAGAGACTGTGGATAACTAGGGAATTAAAGAAGAGACTCGCTAAATTCGCTCGCCTTTGTCGGCCGTCTCCGGCTTTGCCGGAGAATCAGGGCGGCCTGACATAAGATGAATTCGGCTCCGCCGATCTATATAAAATGACGAAACATCCACTGGATGCGCTCAACTTCCCTTTGAGTCCCCAATTAAAGAATCTACCTACATGGTATTGAGGTAGATTCTTTAATTGTGCAGTATTTTGAAAATAGCTCGAATTTATTTCGGCCGTCAGGCCGAAGAAAACCCGCCCGCCCGAATTCTTGAACCTTAACAATTTCCAGTTTTTCTCTGGCGGCATAAATCCAAGAATTCGGGGAGCGAACTACTGAAATTTTAGCAAATTTCAGTTTCGGCGACAAATTCTTTGTTCTTTGAAATTTATAAAAAGAAAAGGGCGCGACTCCACGAGGAGAAGCGCCCGGTTACCCCTTGTTATTGAGTGGGGCAACAAACTCGAGTTCGCCACGGATGACACCGCTGATCTCGAGAACACAGATTGAGAACACTCGGAGCGTCCGAACCTCTTTCAAGGTTAACGACAACTCGAAGTCCGTTCCTTTCGTGATGTTCTTGAGGTAGCGGAGGTCGCTCCGCCGGAACCACATCTTGCACTCGACCATAAGCCGTTTGAACGTCTCGAGGTCCGCGAAGTCAAAGTCGGCAACTTTGTCTTGAATCAGGAAGCCGACTACGACATACGAGAGTTGCGAGAGACAACGGACGTACTGCTCCGCCGTCACATATTCAATCGGCTGGCGAGTGTATGAGTGGGAACGTGGTACAGAGAATCGCCCCCTTACCGACTTCCGTTCCGCCGAGTAGTCCACCACCTCTTGGAGATAGACAGCTTCCGGCAAGTACAGAAGCTCTAGAAGTTCACGCGCCCTGTCACTCATTTCACACCTCCGCTTTCTGACTTGAAGATTTTGCCGGAGATGATGAAGCTCAAAATGGAAATGACCACAGTGAGAATCATCTGTGCTCCGATGTACCACATGTGCAGGTGCTCCACTATGAGGTACAGAAAGACGGCGTTGCCGATGAGGAAGGAAGCGGTCATGGCGATATACAGCACGAGCTGACGACCGACCATGTGAGTTTCCTTGTTCTGGAACGTCCAGAATTTCTGGAGCGTAAAGTTCAGTCCGGTGTTTAGGATGAACCCAATCACTGCAGAAGCGACATACCAGACTCCGAGGTACTCCGTAAGGCCGTATAGCGCTACGTAGTAGGCAATTACGCCGGCGGCTCCTGCAACGCAGAACCGCACGACTTGCCCGAGGCGAGACGTTTTGGTTCGCATTGAGGATTCCTCCTTTCAGTTTTTGGTTTGGGAATGTACTACTTCGTTGAACCGAAGTTCAATGGTAGATGATAACATAGGCAAATGGTTTCGTCAACCATCGCAAAATAAAAAACAGCTAACGCTGTTTATCTTAAAAAATCAAATGATTAAAAAATAACATGAAATACATACTGTACGCTCGCAAGAGCACCGAAGAAGACGATAGGCAGATTTTAAGTATTGAGGCGCAACTCGTAGAGTTGCAAGAGTATGCCGCCAAAGAAGAACTTGAAATTGTCGCTTCCTTTCAGGAAGCCAAAACCGCAAAAGAACCCGGGCGAATTAAATTCGCAGAAATGTTGTTATTGATTGAGAGAGGAAAAGCAGACGGGATTATTTCTTGGCACCCCGACCGCCTCGCTCGCAATAGCGTTGATGGTGGCAAAATAATCCATTTCGTAGATCGCGGCTTGATTAAGGCCCTCAAATTTCCGACTTTTTGGTTTGAGCCCACACCACAAGGATTATTTATGCTCAATATATCGTTCGGTCAATCAAAATATTTTGTAGATAATTTGCGAGAGAATGTGAAGTGAGGGCTACGCCAAAAAATACGCAATGGCACTTGGCCCGGCTGGGCTCCGGTGGGCTACCTAAACAACCCTAAAACGCGCGGGATTGATGTTGATAGTGAGAAAGCACCAAAGGTTCGTAAGATGTTCGAAATGTATGCCACCGGAGCATATACGCTTCACCCTCTCGCAAATTGGTGCAGAGAAAATGGTTTGGTCGGTAATCTCGGCAAACCGCTTGTTATCGCCAATATCCAAAAAAATCTACAAAATATTTTCTATCTTGGCTTGATGAAATGGAAAGGGGAAATTTTTGAGGGACAACACGAGCCGTTAATTTCAAAGAAACTTTTTGATACTTGCCAAGAAGTGATGAGTAAACGAGGGAAAGTGCAGGAATCTCATAAAAGTGATTTTGCTTTTCTTGGCCTCTTGAAATGTGCTTCGTGTGGTTGCTCAATAACTGCCGAAAGACAAAAAGGTCATAACTATTACCGATGTACGAAAAAGAAAGGTCTTTGCCAAGAAAAGCATTACCTCCGCGAAGAAGCCCTAACCGAGCAAATCACTTCTTATCTTCAAAAAGTTTCTTTATCGAGCCAAAACACCGAAAAAGTTTTGGTGGCGTTGGACAGTGAGCAGGATAAAGCGCGAGAGGACGCGCAAGTCGAGGTTAGTGTTCTGAAAGAACAATTAACGAACATAGAAACAAAGTTAGTAAAACTCCTTGATGTCTATTTAGACGACGCTTTATCCACAGAAGAATACGCCGCCAAAAAACAAAGTCTAGTTTCTCAAAAGCTCTCGCTTTCCGAGAAAATAACCGACTTTGAGACAAAAGGATTGTCTTGGCTCGAACCGGCTCGTGAGTTCGTAAAATCCTTAAATCAAGCCGC
>JAUSIS010000012.1 GCA_030647355.1 bacterium | reverse complement strand
TCCCTACGGCTCATATTGAATGTCTCCACTTTACCTTTCATCCCACCATTTAAGTTAACTAAACATCATAACCTAAAAGCCGGAGAAAGAGGACATTCCTATGTTGCTCATTAATAGGACATTACTATATTGCGCTAACATAATTTTGATACGGGATTGACAAATCGTCTTTTTTTAGATAGAATGCTCTCATATAAAGGAGAAATATGGAACATTCATGTGAAGCGGCGGTAATAACATGCATTGACTTTCGTTTTTGGAAAAAATTGATTCAATTTTTGAGTACACAAGGGCTGGAGAGTTATGATTTAACCGCCATGGCAGGAGGGGCCAAGAATTTGGTTGACGGAGATACCAGAGAGATGGTGTTTCGCCAACTTGATATTTGTACCGGAAAACATGAAATTAAAAAAGTTTATTTAATTAACCACATTGATTGCGGCGCATATGGCGGATCGGCGGCTTTCGGTTCCTCCGAGAAAGAAGAAATAAAATTAACTGAAGATTTAAATCAAGCAGAAAATATTATTAAAGAGAAGTATCCATCACTGCAAACTGTCAAACTCTTGATGGAATTCGATCAGACACGAGTTTTGAAGTAAATATAATTTGACTGCAATACCCTGTTGCAGACCCCTCACCCTAAAAAGGATGAGGGGAGAGGCAATATTTCGGCAGCAGGGTTAGCAGTTAAGCGCACATTTATATAAAAATTCCAGCCCTTTGGAAAGGAGAAGGAGAGGACGGTTAAGGAGCTGGAGAGCATCGGTTTTAAACGGAGGGGAGCCATTACATCGTAGACAAGGAAGTGTGCAGTAATGAAGGGTGTAGTAGGAGTATTGGAAAGTAGTGGATTGAGAAGAAAGAGACATGAAGGGGTGCCTGGGGCACTGGATCAAATCGTTGCCGACCATGAGGCGGCGGCGAGTGACTTCCGCGAGTTAGCAGATTACCGGCGAGAACTATTGCCCGATCTGCAATGCCGGAAGCTAGTCTTCGTCTGCTGTGACGAGCGTTATGATGTGAATGAAGTGCTCGGGTATGCACCCGGTATCTACACGATCGTCAAAACGGCCGGTCCGATGCGGAATATGGAGGCATTCGCCTGGGAGGTGAATCGAGAGCTGGAGATTGCTCAATCACTGGCGCAGTCATTGTGGGTGCTAGATTTGTCGGTTCACGACGATTGCGGCGGGGTAGATTACGACATCTCGCTAGCTCGGACGCTCCAGGATCAGCACGAGAGAACCATGCAGCAATTCTTACCGAAAGTGTTCTACACGCGGGGAGAATTGGTGGGCGACACTGCCGATCTGATGGTTATCGGGCAGGGAGAGATCGGGTCGGAGAGTCGGGTAACATTCTGTTGCACAGATGGCGCTGATGCAGTGCCGGAGCAACACGTTGACTCTGAGGCGATGGCGCTGATGTATGTTTCGCAGGCGCTCACTCGAACCGAGGCATTCGATCGGATGCTCTGCTATCCTCTTGCTCAAGTACTCTGGGAAAACCTGAACCATAAGATGCGATGCGACAGAATGGTTTTGCCGGAACATTCGGCTAGAGTCGGCGCTGTAGGCGCCGGGTTAAACTGGCGGTGTGACAGTATGTTCTCGGTGACGGCTCGACTCGACAACGAGCATATATTCGAGGACGTAGAGCACTCTATTCTGATCGGCATCGGGCTGATGAACGAAGTGGTGGAGCAGCATAAGCCCATCGTCTGGGTCTGTTGCCAGACCTACGATGAACAGAGGTACGAGAAAGAGCCGAAATGTCAGGCTAAGAAGGAAGCTTTCGAGCTGATGGACCGAGTTCGGGCGTTATCCGGTCTGGATCGGTGGATAGAGGATGGGCGCGTCGTGCTTGTGCCCGGGATGCTGGAGAAGAACTCCAGTACTCTAACTCTCGTGGGAGAGTGCGCGATAATGGATTGATTAGATCAATGCCCCGCTTCGGCGGGGCTCTTTTTATTTTTTAGATATTTTTCCAAATATCGGATGCCTTCTGGTTTTGGGATGATGAAGAAGGATTTTCAAAGCGAGCGATAACCCTTGATTTAATACTTATATTATGATATGTTCGATTGCAGAAGAAATAATTTTCTTTTTTGTTTTGGAGGTATATGGAAATCCCGCTGGCGGCAGAAACAATCGGACATATAGGAAAATTGCCAATAACAAACACTCTTTTGATGTCATGGCTGGTAATTTCGACTTTGGCAATCTTGGCTATTTTGGCGACAAGAAAATTGGCTAGAGTGCCAGGAAAAATTCAAAACGTTTTGGAATTAGTAATCGAAGCGGCTGATAATATGATTCGCGATTTGGCGGGTAATAAGGGACGAGTTTTTCTGCCTTTAGTTTTGACCTTTTTCTTATTTATATTAATCTCGAACTGGATGGGTCTACTGCCGGGATTAACATCAATTGGTTTTTGGGAGATGGAAGAAGGCCATAAGATTTTTGTTCCTCTGCTTCGCTCGGGAAATAGTGATTTGAATATTACCTTGGGGTTGGGTTTGGTTTCGGTAGTAGTGACGCAGATTCTTGGTTTGAAATTTCAAGGTCTTTGGGGCTACTTTAAGCATTATTTCCATAATCCCCTATCCGGAGGTATTATATTTATAGTAGCCGGTATTGGTATTGGAGCATTTGTTGGTGTTCTGGAATTAATTTCCGAGTTTGTGAAAATTGTCTCTTTATCATTTAGGTTGTTTGGTAATATTTACGCCGGAGAGGCGGTGCTGGCAACAGTTTCGGGAATTTTTGCTTATCTCGCTCCCCTGCCTTTCTTGATGTTGGAGGGACTAGTAGGGATTGTGCAGGCAGCAGTATTTGCTTTGCTGACTTTGGTTTTTATTAGTATTATAACCGCCGGACATGAAGAGAGTGCGGAACAGACGGCGCATTAGAAAATTTCGATTATTGGTGTCCGAGTTTCCAATACTGGAATTTGGACATCAGTAATTGTAAATTAATTAACTGGAGGTCGTATGGATATAACTTTTGTCAAAGGGACTGTGATCGCTATCGGCGGTATAGGTCCTGCCCTGGCCATCGGGGTTATTGGTATGAAAGCAATGGAAGCGATTGGTCGCAATCCAGAGGCCAGTGGTAAAGTTCTGGTTCCTATGTTGCTCGGCATGGCATTTGCCGAAGCTATCGCAATTTATGCCTTGGTTTTGGCATTTTTAGGCTAGTAGAGTTAGTCCGGATAGCTGGGTATTAGCAATAGCTAATTCCCAGAATTTCGGATTAAATCTGAGTGGTTGGCATAGTTGCCTCGATTAGGTAATTAGGAGAATATATGGGAGAAACATTAAAGGAATTTGGGATTCAATGGCCGCTACTGGTTGCCAGTATATTAAATTTTTTGATTTTACTTTTTCTTTTAAAGAAATTTCTATATCAACCAATACTGAAAGTTTTGGATGAGAGAAAAGAGATAATTGCTAAAAGTATAGAGAATGCGGAAGCTATCGAGAATGAACGAGTGGAAATGGAAGCGCGGGTCAAATCAAGTTTAAGATTAGCAAATAGTGAAGCGGCGAAGATTATTAACCAAGCTCATAAAACGGCGGAAAAAGCCAAAGATGAGATAATGGATACTGCCCATCGCCAGGCAGAAAAGATGCTGGAGAGGGCGAAGTCAGAGATTGCCCAAGAAAGACAGGATACAGTAAAGGCAATTCGAAAAGAAACGGCCGGGTTAATTAGCAACGCCTTAAGAAAAATAGTGGGTAAATCCCAGCTTACCGATGAGGATAAGATAATCAAAGAAACTCTGGAGACGATTGATGGATAGAAGTAAGATTATTGCTCGATTGATATTAGAGATACCCGAAGAGGCGCACGGGCAAGTTTTGGGTGAGATAAAGCTAGTTGAATCAATATTGGACAGCGATCTGGAAAAATTACTGATAAGCCCAGCTGTTAAAGGAGAGAGGAAATTTGCCGTAGTGGAAAAGCTTTTCGGCGGACGGATAAGTAAACCAATGATCGGGCTTGTTAATTATCTGGTGAGGGAAGGGCAAATAAATCAGTTCAAAATAATCGCCGGAAAATATAAGAAATTACTTGAGAAACAGAATAAAGTATTGGAAGCCGAGGCAATTACTGCTAAACCGATAAGCGACGAGCGACTTAATTTGATTAAGATAGAATTGAAAAATAAATTTCATAAAGAACCGCTAGTAATAAATATTGTAGATCCCAAAGTTATCGGTGGTATAGCAATCAGAATCGGCGAGAAAGTTTATGATAACACTTTAGATAAAAAGATTGATACATTAAATAAGCAACTGGCAAGTTAATGATAAAGGAGTAATATGCTGAAAGATCAAATATTAAAGGACCTGCGGGCACAAATAACAAATTTTTCCAGCGCGGTGAAGATGGAGCGAACCGGCATAGTTACTGAAGTTGGGAATGGAATTGCGAAGGTTTATGGATTGGAAGGGGCGCTCATGAGCGAGCTTCTGGAATTTACTCCAAAGGGAAAAAGTGACTCAGTATACGGGATGGCTTTGAATTTAGAGGAAGATAGTGTTGGAGTAATCGTCTTGGGCGATGACAGTAAAATCCATAGCGGAGATACGGTTAAAGCGACCGGGCGGGTAATGCAGGTTCCGGTAGGTAATGCCGTTGTGGGACGAGTGGTTAATGCTCTTGGCCAGCCGGTAGATGGAAAAGGTAAAATAGCCGGCGATCAATTCAGACCAGTAGAGAGAGTAGCACCAGGAGTAATTACTAGGCAATCAGTCAATACGCCTTTGCAGACCGGAATAAAAGCAATTGACGCCATGATTCCAATCGGCAGAGGCCAGAGAGAATTAATTATCGGAGATCGGGCAACGGGAAAAACAGCTATTGCCATTGATACTATTTTAAACCAAAAAGGGAAGGGTGTTATCTGTATTTATGTGGCAATCGGACAAAAAGAATCAAAAGTGGCACGGATCGTAGCCGGGCTAGAAGAAGCTGGGGCAATGGATTATACCATTGTAGTAATTGCCGGGTCATCAGCACCTGCTCCTTTGCAATTTATCGCGCCGTACGCCGGTTGCACGATGGGTGAGCATTTTATGGAACAAGGTAAGGATGTACTAATTGTTTATGATGATCTTTCAAAGCATGCTTGGGCTTACAGACAGGTTTCGCTTCTGCTTAGACGCCCACCGGGCCGGGAAGCTTATCCAGGAGACGTTTTTTATTTGCACTCAAGACTTTTGGAGAGAGCGGCTAAACTTAATAAAGATAATGGTGGAGGAAGCTTAACGGCTTTGCCAATTATTGAAACTCAAGCAGGAGATATTTCGGCGTATATTCCGACGAACGTAATCTCGATTACTGACGGGCAGATCTTCCTTGAAAGCGATCTATTTTATGCGGGTACCAGACCGGCACTAAATGTGGGCTTGTCAGTATCTCGTGTGGGTGGGGCGGCACAGATTAAGGCTATGAAGAAAGTAGCAGGGAAATTGCGTTTGGATCTAGCCCAGTTTCGCGAATTAGCGGCATTTGCCCAGTTCGCCACCGATCTTGATGAAGATACAAGACGCCAAATTGAAAGAGGAAAAAGGATTACCGAAGTATTAAAACAAGTAAATGGAGAGCCAATGCCGGTAGCCGAGCAAGTTATTCAGTTATACTCAATCACCAGTGGAATGATGGACGAGGTTCCGGTAGAAGAGATCTCCGGCAAGACTACTGCACTTGTTGATAATATTAGAGCCAATAAATCACAGATTATAAAATCAATAGAGGAGAAAGGCGAAATGGATGAGACAACAGAAGAGAATTTGAAAAAACAGATCGAGCAAGTATTAGGTACATTAAGTTCAATTGAAGATACAGCCCAAGATAAAAAGAGTAAAGAGCCGAAAAAAACCGTCTCGCAAGCGAACAAAAAGAGTAGAAAAAATGGCTAGCACGCAAGAGATCAGACGGAGAATTAAATCAGTCAAAAATACTCGGCAGATAACAAAGGCGATGGAAATGGTGGCAGCTTCTAAGATGAAGCGGGCACAAGAGTCTACTTTGCAAAGTCGAGCTTACTCACAAGAAGCGTTGAACTTGCTGAAGAATTTGGCTGGATGCACTAAGGGTGAGGTGATTCATCCCCTGCTGGAGGAACGAGATACAAAAAAGATACTAGCGATAGTAATAAGCTCGGATAAAGGGATGTGTGGCGGATATAATAGTCAAATTGTCAGAGTTGCACACGTATTTGCTAAAGAAAATGAAGATAGAGAGATTGATTGGATAACAATCGGTAAGAGGGGCGAGCGGGCCGTTAAAAAGCTCAAGGGAAATATTGTAGCGACATTTAATAATTTTCCTACCCACCCGGAGAGCCAGGACATTGCGCCAATAAGTAGGATAAGTTTAGATGGATTTAGCCAGAAAAGCTATGGCAGGGTGGTAATTATTTTTACTAACTTCATTTCAACTTTGAAACAAACTGCAGTGACTCAAGTTTTATTACCAATGTCTCTTCTAAGAGCTACCGAGCTTTTGGAAGAAGAGGTTAAGGATGAGAAAAATGATTATGAATATACATATGAACCGGATCGAGAAAAAGTTCTGGATTATGTTCTGCCTCGACTTTCTGAAACGCAGATTTTTCATTCAGTTCTAGAAGCGATTGCATCCGAGCAGTCAGCTAGAATGATGGCAATGAAAAGTGCCAGCGACAATGCCAACGATCTGATTGACGATTTGACGCTGACTTATAATTCTATGCGGCAGGCATCTATCACGCAGGAATTGGCCGAGGTGAGTGCGGGTAGTGAGGCGATACAAAAATAGATATGTTCATTGACAAGAAAGGCACGCAGTTGATTTTCCCAGCGTGAAAATCACTGCTCTGAACTCGGCTTCGCTCCCCCTCTCCGCCGGTTGGCGGATTGGGGACCGTGCCCGCTCAGCCTGCGTGAGTCCTTTCTTACCAACGAACATATCTATAAGAAAAAATAAAAGAGAGAGAAAGGAAGAAAATGAACAAAGGATTAATTACCAGAATTATCGGGCCGGTGGTGGATGTCGAATTTAGCGAAAATTTACCAGAGATTTTGCATGCTCTACAAGTAAAAAACAATAAACAGACATTGACTCTTGAGGTGCAACAGCATTTATCAAACGATTCAGTGAGAACTGTTGCTATGCAATCAACCGACGGATACAGGAGAGGGATGGAGGTAATGGACACTGGCGAGCCGATCTTAGTACCGGTTGGAGAAGAGGTATTGGGGAGAATTTTGAATGTAGTCGGTGAGGCGATTGATAATAAAGCCGAACCTAAGACGAAGCAAAGATATCCAATTCATCGGGAAGTGCCAAAATTTACCGATCAAGAGACAAAAACGGAGATTTTCGAAACCGGGATTAAAGTTATTGATTTGATCGCGCCTTTTATTAAAGGGGGTAAAGTTGGATTGTTCGGCGGCGCGGGGGTTGGAAAAACGGTTTTGATCCAAGAACTAATTCGCAACATCGCAGCGGAACACGGCGGTTATTCGGTCTTTGCCGGAGTCGGCGAGCGAACAAGAGAAGGCAACGACCTATATCATGAGATGAAAACATCTGGAGTAATTGACAAAACAGCAATGGTTTTTGGGCAGATGAATGAACCGCCCGGAGCACGCATGAGAGTAGGTTTGACAGGATTGACAATTGCCGAGTACTTTCGTGACCAGAGCAAGGATGTGTTGTTATTTATAGATAATATATTCCGTTTTACGCAGGCGGGTTCAGAGGTTTCGGCATTACTGGGAAGAATGCCATCAGCGGTAGGTTACCAGCCGACATTGGCAACAGAGATGGGCGCACTTCAAGAAAGAATTACTTCAACCAAGAAGGGTTCAATTACATCGGTGCAGGCAGTATATGTGCCGGCCGATGATTTAACCGATCCAGCTCCGGCTACAACATTTGCCCATCTCGATTCTACTGTTGTTTTAGCCAGAGGGCTGGCTGAATTGGGGATCTATCCGGCGGTTGATCCGTTGGATTCTTCGTCAACAATTTTGGATCCCAGGATTGTCGGAGAAGAGCATTATCAGGTTGCCCGCGGAGTACAAAAGGTGTTGCAGAGATATAAAGAACTGCAAGACATTATCGCAATTTTAGGCATTGAAGAATTATCAGACGATGATAAGGTTACTGTTTCGCGAGCACGAAAGATGCAGAGATTCTTATCGCAACCATTCTTTGTCGCTGAGACTTTCAGTGGTATCCAGGGGAAGTATGTTCCTCTTAAAGATACAGTAAAAGGATTCAAAGCAATTTTAGATGGACAGTATGATCAAATAGCTGAGCAGGAGTTTTATATGAAAGGGAGTATTGACGAGGTGAGAAAGTAAGTTCCAGGTTGCTTTCATATTGTTCGGGGAGCGTTTTCGCTTCGCTCGCACTTGCAGACTCCCCTCACAACACAAAAGCAACCCGACGCTGCAAGGGAAGGATTGGGAGATGGATAAGTTGAGATTACAAATTATTACGCCGGAGAGGACTGTATTTAATGAGGAAGTTGATGAGGTTATTTTGCCGACTTTAGATGGCGAAATTGGCGTACTCCCCCACCATGTTCCTTTGCTTTCTATAATAAAACCGGGGGAAGTAAGAATTAAAAAAGGGCTGGAAACTATTTTTATGGCAACTTATGGCGGCTGTATTGAGGTTTACCCTGGCGGCATAAGAGTATTAGCTGATTCGGCGGAGAGAGCAGAAGAAATTGACGAAATGCGAGCAATTGAAGCGAGAAAGCGAGCGGAATCATTGATGAAAGAAGCCCAAGACGATGTTGCTTTTGCTGATGCCGCAGCTTATTTAGAGAGAAATTTGGTACGACTAAAGGTAGCGGAGCGAAAAAGAAGACATCTCCGTTAGCATTAAAAGGTATTAAGTATAGGGTATTAAGGGAGTTAGAATCCCCATTTTTACGGTTTAGGTGTTATGTTGCGACTGCAAATACCAGAGAAATACTTATCCGTTGTGGAATTATCAATAAATATTTGTTATACTTTTGATGTGGAAGGAGGGGAGTAAATCTCAAGTGGCTAAGCGAGCTGTGTCCTCTTTTTCCAATAATTGGAGGTATTGTGCAAGTTCCAGTACCAAAAGACATCGACCTGGAAGATAAAATTATCGGGCCGATGACTTTGCGGCAGTTTTTATATGTGTTAGTTGGGGGGACAATTGCTTATACTGTTTTCCAGAAAATTGGCGGTCCTCAAGGCAACAATCAACTGGCAATAATGCTTGCAATACCTATTGCTCTTTTTTCTTTAGCGTTAGCTTTTATGAAGATTCAGGGGCGGCCATTGGGTGATTTTCTTGTTTCAACGCTTATTTTCTTTATTCGGCCGAGGCAAAGGATTTGGCGAAAACATGATGCACAACAAGGAATAATAATGGATGAAAGCAAAAAACCAAAGGAACAAAAGATAACCAAACAACCAATAAATGTTAAGGAATTATCAGATTTGACAAAAATACTTGATGCCGATAATGAAGAGGACAATAAAGTGACTTAGGTCTGTGAGGAGGGGTTTTGGCGGGCAAAGCCGCACAAATAGCAAGTACGCAAAAATATTTAAATGTGCTGGCGATAAGAGACGGCATGGTGATTTTGAATGACGGAGGGATAAGGACCATTCTCGAAGTCGGGTCATTAAATTTCGCTTTGAAATCCGAAGAAGAGCAGAATGGAATGCTCAGCCAATATCAGCAATTCCTTAATTCGTTGAAGTTTCCCTTACAGATAGTAATGCAATCCAAGAGGTTAGATCTATTTTCTTATTTAAAAATGCTCAAGGGGCTTCTTGAGAAGCAGACGAACGACCTCATCAGAATTCAGACTGAAGAATATACGACTTATGTCGAGAGGTTACTTACCAGAGCAAATATTATGGACAAGAAATTCTATGTTGTGGTTCCCTATTTTCCCGGCGGAATAGAAAAAAATTCAATGATTGAAAAGGTATTGGGGTCAAAGAGTAAGACCGGGGAAATCCATTTCACAAAAGAGAAATTTGCTGAATATAAAGATAAGCTGAATGAGCGAGTTAATATTGTTTCTGGAGGGTTGGGATCGATGGGCTTGAGAGTGACACCTCTTGGAACTCAGCAAATCATTGAATTACTGTACAGTATTTACAATCCGGCAGAGGCGTTGAGCGAGAGAATGACCGAGGTAGGTAATCTCGAATCTCTAATTGTACAGAGCGATCTACCGACAACTTCTCTGGGAAATGCCGGGGCCGCCGAAAACGCAAGCGCAGTCGGTCGGGCGAGCGAATCGGGTAGTGTTAATCCCGAGCAAGCTTTACAAGCAGATAGCCCGGCAGTGACCCAAGAAAGTACGGCTACTTTAGATCAAACTGCGCCGATACAGGTCGTGGATAGCGTTATACCTGCTCAATTAAATGTAGTGAATCAATTACCCATAACACCGGTACCTGTTGGGCAAGAGATATATGCAATACCTTTACAAGAGAGCGATTTAGCTTCGATTGTTGCCACTGATAATACTAATAACGAGCCGCCGGCAGCGTCGGTATCAATTGAAAATAGTCCGCAACCAACTGCTCCGGTTGACCCCAAGACAGAAGTCAGCGCAGATACCGGTAATGTCCAAGACACAACTAACATATCAGCACAAACTTAGGAGTTTTATGGCACTTTTCGGAAAGAAAAAAGCAGAGAATCAACCAAAAGCCAGTACTGGCGACAATCCCCAAGTAGTCGCTCAATCTCTTGATAATCCTCAAGCGGTACCTGTCAATACTGCAAGTGAGGCAAAAAAAGATGAGGGGGATATTAAAAAAGGGAAAAAAAGTCTTTTTGGTAAAAATGGCGCTTTGGGATTCATTTCCGGTAAAACCGGGTTGACGCCTGAGCAGGAAGAGGCGGATCAGGTATTTAAGCAGGGAATGGCGAGTGTATTGGATTTGATTTCGCCGGCAGCTTTTAATATAACAACTAACTATTTGGAATTGTCAGGGCTTTATGTAAAGAGTCTATTTGTAGTTACTTATCCGCAAATGGTACATTCCAACTGGCTCTCGCCGATTATAAACTTCGATATTACTTTAGATGTGAGTATGTATATTTATCCTCTTGAATCGGATGAAGTGGCAACGAATCTTAGAAAAAAGGCCGGTCAGCTGGAATCGTCAATGACTATAGAGCAGGAAAAAGGATTAGTTCGAAACCCGGAATTAGAGCTGGCAATACAGAATATCGAGACATTGAGAGATTCTTTGCAAAGAGGCGATACAAGATTGTTTCAATTCGGCCTCTATTTTACAGTATATGGCAAAACTTTAGATGAACTGGATGTTTCGCTGAAGAAATTGGAATCAACTCTGGGCGGAATGATGATTTACACTCGCCAGGCACTATTGCAAGTAGAGCAAGGGTTTAATGCTAGCATTCCCCTCTTTGACGATGCAATTAAAGTAGCAAGGAATTTGGATTCAGGTTCGCTTTCGACGACGTTTCCGTTTACTTCCATGACTTTGTCGTCTAATGAAGGTATATTGTACGGTATTAATTTACATAACAATTCACTCATTTTATTTGATAGATTTAATTTAGAAAATGCTAACTCAGTAGTGTTTGCGAAGCCCGGTTCGGGAAAATCTTATGCAGTTAAACTGGAAGCGTTGCGTTATTTAATGCTGGGTACTGATGTGATAGTGATTGATCCGGAGAACGAATATAAGACCTTAACAGAAGCGGTGGGCGGTACTTATTTAACCGTATCACTTAATTCTGATGTGCGGTTTAATCCATTTGATTTACCGGAAATGACAGAGGGGTCGGAAGGAGAAGATACACTGAGAAGCGCAGTAGTCTCGCTGCATGGTCTTGTAGCTTTGATGGTGAAGGGATTATCGCCGGAAGAAGATGCGCTGTTGGATAAGGCATTATACGAGACATATGCCCTGCGCGATATTACTGAAGATCCAGCAACCCATAAAAATCCGGCTCCGCTAATGGTTGATTTGCAGAATGTCTTAGCCAATATGACAGGAGCGGAATCGTTGGTGCAGAGACTGTCCAAGTTTACAGAAGGAACTTTTGCCGGATTATTTACCAAGCCAACGAATATTGATTTGAAAAGCGGTTTTGTCAGCTTTTCTATTAGAGACCTGGAAGAAGAACTTAGGCCGATTTCGATGTATATGATTTTGAATTATATCTGGAATAAAGTGAAATCTAAGATGAAAAGGCGTATACTGATTGTTGATGAAGCTTGGATAATGATGCAGTATGAGGATTCGGCAAAATTCCTGTATGCGCTGGCTAAGCGATGTAGGAAGTATTATCTCGGTTTGACGGTAATCAGCCAAGATGTAGAGGATTTTCTGGATTCCAAATACGGCCGAGTAGTAGTAACAAGTTCTTCGACACAACTTTTGTTAAAACAGCAAAACATTGCGGCAGAAAAGTTAGCGGAAGTTTTTAACTTAACCGAGGGAGAGAAAGTTTGGTTAAAAGAATGCGATGTCGGACAAGGTCTGTTCTTTGCGGGAAATAATCATGTAGCCATAGAAATAGTGGCTTCTTACGGAGAAGATCAGATTATTACTACAAATCCGCAGCAGTTATTGCAGATGAAGGAAATGGGGCAATTAGGACAGGAGTGAAATGGAAAAGAGGGGTAATTTTAAGACAAAACGCAGAAAAGAAGGTTTTGTTATTTTGTTAGTTATTATTCCCTGTATTTTAGTACTTGGCATGGCGGCGATGTTTGTAGCGGGAATCTCGGGACAGTATACGGGAGTAAATAGTAAGAATAATAGCGCTGGAGGAGATCAGATCGCTTATAATGACCAGGTGGATTGCTCGGGGGTGGCAAATGTGCCATCTAAATATATGAGTTGGGTTAAAGATGCAGCCAGCAAATACTTAGGAGGCGATGACGCTTTATTGATAGCTTTAGTGCAAAATGAATCCGGGTGGGATCCGCATGCTAAAAATATCAGTTCTTCAACCCATGCAGTGGGTTTGGGGCAATTCCAACCGGGTTCTGCCAGAGGATGGCCAGAATTTGTGGGAGGAGACGACAAGCATGGTATGGTCTGGCCGACAGGGAAGGTATATGACGGTATGCCGCCTGCAGATGATACAAGATTTGACGCAAAGAGATCTATTTATGCAGCTGCCCATTATCTTTCCTCGACGGCCAAACTACATAATGGTGATTATTTTATGGGTTATGAAAAGAATTATCATGGGGGGTCCTATGGGGCTACCGCACGAAAAAAAATGGAGGAATACTATGCAAAGGTTAGGAAGGGTTGCACCGTACTATTCGGAGCAGCCGATGGAAATGCCACAGGTGTTGTTCGTGTTGATACAAGATATATAACTTTTCGTTCGGCGGATATCAGAATGATGCCACAAGCCGCTCAAGATTTTAATGCGATGGCCGAAGATTTTAATAGAATTTCCGGAAGAAAGTTGGATATTGTTTCGATGTTTAGAAGCCGTGCACAACAGATATCCATGTGCGGAACAGTCGTTAATGGGCGTTGTTCCCGCAGTTCGGAAGTCGCTCCACCAGGAAAAAGTATGCATGAGGCGGGCTTGGCAGTTGATATTGGGTTAGCCACATCGGGGAGAGCTCGCTCCTCGCAAGGCTTAACAAGAGCGCAATATGAACAATTTAAAGCGGCGGCTTCGCGACATCGATTTGCAGTAAATAATGGGTCGGGTGGGAGATATGGAGTAAGTGAAAGTTGGCATTTCGACTATATTGGCCTGAAAGATAAATATTGGTACGGTCCTACGTTAGCCAATGCTATTAAATCAGCTAACGGCAGTCCGAGTAATGCATCATGAGGAGCAGTATGACAAGTGATCATTCTAAACTCCCGATTCCTGTACTGATATTAAGCGTTTTTTTAACTCTTTTGTTATTTATCTTTCTTCAGTATATGTTGGGTGATAAAAATAGAATAGAAATTACATCAAAGCCGAGTGGAGCAAGTATTACATTAGATGGAAAGGTATATAAAACTCCCGCAATAATAAAGCTGGTCAAGGGTGAATATGAATTAACAGTCCACAAGGATGGTTACGTGCCTTTTTTTAAGAAATTCCAAGTTGAAAAAGGGAGAGACGTAAAAATGCAATTGGTTCTGGTGAACGATAAAGTAGTTGAACCAACAGTATTTGATGGTAACCCTATTATTAATGCAATGCCGTTTGAAAATGACCATTTTAGCGTTTCGTGGAATGACGATCTGGCCCATTATGAGGTTGTGCCAAAAATTATTCTCAATAACGTTGATTCGTACTTTGATCAAATTTCAAAGCAGTGGACTACATATAAACAGTATGCAACTGAGGGTGTTAATTGGCTGGAGCAAAACGGAGCTAACCCTACTAAGGATAATGTAGTTTTTTGGGGACAGGAATGGTGGCCAGAAGGACAGATAGTAAGTCTGCCAAATTAGGAGAAATTTTGGTTAAAAAAATGTTAATAATCGCCGGATCTATAGTTGGTTTTTTGCTTGTGCTGTTTTTACTTTATTGGTTTTTTGTTCAAGGAAGATTGGTAGTAACGACCGGACAGTCGGATAGCAGTATCTCGTTTAATGGCGGGGGGGTGGCGGGAGGAAAAGCAGACGAGAGGGTGGCAAGGGGTTTATATGATATCAAGATAGAAAAGTCAGGATTTGTAACCTATATGGCTACCGTACATGTCGTAGGTTGGCAAACTAAAACATTGGATTTGAGCATGAAAAGGTTACCCGAATCAGTGGTTTTAGAATCTAACATTACCACTATGGTACGCGATGGGTTGGGTAAAAATTTACTGCTTTCTGAAAAGGGGGGTACGGATTTCTTGCAGTTTGACCCTATTAATAATAAAAAGCAGCTTTTGTCGAGAGTGGATTTTGGCAGTGCAATTAAAACCAAATGGGACCCGAATTTCTTTCTGGCATATATATGGAGGGTGGACGGTAGTTCCGGGTTAGTTGATTTGAAACGATACGACCTCCTTAGCCAAGAGTTTGCAGCTTGGAATAAGGGAGTGATGGATTTGGCGTGGAATCAAAAGGGCGATCAAGTTGTTTATGTTTATAAACCTGGGGATGGTGAATTTTCACTTATTAAAGCGACTCCTCTCAATCAAGAGGCAGAAAGACTATATTTTCATTTGGATAAGGTAAATATTAAGGATCCTATACTTGAATGGACAAAAGACGGCAAGGATTTATTGGTAACCGATGATAATATTTTTGTCTATAATTTTTATTCCCATAAGCTAAATAAGATCACCAAAAGCGGAGATGTTAAAATGGCAAAGTTGTCCATGAGTGGTGAATATATTGTCTTTTCCGATAAAAGCGGGTCCTATATATGCAAGTTAGACGGATCGGGTATTAAGAAGTTGGATGTGAGTTTAGATATTTTTGAATGGCTGCCAAATGGAGTGGAAATCATCGGAGTTACAAATGGAGAATTTAAAAAAATCAATGTCCAGTCGGGTTTGGTTACGGATTATGGGTATAATGGCTCGCGGGTGAAAAATATTGATGCCATCACCGTTCTGGAAGGGGCGGGCAGTGTATTTTATTTGGCAGATAATAAGTTGGTTAGGCTCGATCTTCAGCCAAGCAGTGTAATAGTCGAGTAAATTTATATTAATTTATATTCTCGCGGATTCGAGATAATGGTCGTCTTTGTATAAAGCTAAGACGAACCCAAGGAGGGTTTATGCCAGTAGATAGTCCTACAAAGGACACGGGAAGTAGTGTAGTAGATGACATTGCTAATCAATTTTCGTTGGATGATCCTTTTGAGGGCGGTGGAGAAGGTAGCGGCGGCGACCAGCAAGACCCGGGAGACGGCAAAGATCTGAAAGACCGATACGATGACGCGAAGGATTTGAAAGAAAAATACGATAAGCATTTTGGCGATAAAAAAGGTGAGGGCGAGACCGAAGGTCCGGCAGAATCGGGAGGCGGCGAAGGTACAGCAAAACCCGGGACTGGCGAAGGTGAATCAGTAGAACCAGTTACGGGTAATGCCACTGGTGAAGCAGGTAATATGGGCGAGAAAGGGTTAACAAATGCAGAATCGGGAGCTGTAGAGAAGGGTGCCGGCCAAGCGGGGGAGAAAGCAGTAGAAAAAGGTGGTCTTCAGGCGGGAGAAAAGGCAGCCGCTAATACTACAGGAAAAGCTGCTTTGCAAGCAGGAGAGAAAGCTGCTGTGGCGGGCGGGGAAAAGCTTGCAGCTAATGCCGCTTTAGAAGCTGGGGGTGATGCATTAGCTGTGGAGACCGCTGGGATTAGTAAAGCAGTTCAATGGGCGATTCAAGCGGCAATGCTGGTGAATGATTTTTTGAAGAAATATCATTTGGATTTCATTAGCAACTCAAAGAATTTAACTAAATTGGCAGCAATGTTAATTATTGTCTTAACGGTAATGGGGGCGGCCTTTCTATCGTCAATAGCATTTGGTGCAATTGAAGGCAGTGGCGGGAAAAGTCAGCAAGTGGCAGTGGAAAGCGGCGCTTCAGACACAAACGCAATACTTACAGCAACGAAACAGACGGCAAAATCAAATGTAACATTATCAGGGCTGGGGATTCCAGGTTTGTCTGATGCGGTGGGTGATCTTGCCAATGGAGGATCAGAGAAAACCGGAGAATTGAGAAATAATTTTGGTTTTTCGATTGCTAAATATAAAAGATTAGAACTATCTAAGAGAGATAAGGAATTTTTAAATAGTGTTTATAGTAAGGGTTACGATCCAAAGAATAATTCGAGAATGGATCGTCGAGTGTTGGATGCATTAATTTATTTAGCAAACAGGCATAGCTATATAAAAGTTAGCAATATTGTATATCTTTATGAAAAGATGCCTGTTGATTTTGAAAATAGTTCGAATTCTCAGGTGGTAGCGAATATTTCAGCGCATGTTTCCGGGCAGGCGGCTGATATCAGAGCCATTGATTTTATTTATGACGGTATTGATCCTCTGCCAACTTGCGGATCAGAAGATCCGAGGCGCGATATCGTTTGGTTTAATGATCGCGGGGCAGAACTTTTAAGGCAGCGCTGCAAAGGTAGCATGGCGATGATGAAAAAGGGCGGTCCAATTTTCGTGGGCCGTATCTCTACCGAAGCTATCCCCATCCAAATCGCCTGGCAAGACGAATCGTCTAAAAAGAGCGGTGGCATGGCAGGGACTCTTAGGGGAAGCGCTGAAAGTTTTATAGAGAGATTGGGAAAGCTACCGGTTGGAAGTTTGGATAGAAGTAATGGCAATAATCCCCTGGCGCAGTTTGGATTTTCGGAAATAGCTCAGCAATTAGGAGTAGATCCGGCGTTGGTGAAAGGGTCAAATCCGACCGATTTCTTTACCAATTTAGGGAAGGCTGGGTTTATTAAAGATGCAGGGTTAGGGATTAGTTCTCTTAATGGCAGTACCTTATCGCAGATTATTGATTCGGCGGGGAGCGGCTCATTTGAGGAAGCTATCGGTCTGCCTGCCGGCAGTTGGAAGGGGAAAGATTTATTATCAACACTTGGATCTTTGGGAGGATTATCAACAATCAAAGAGTTTGGCTTCTCTGAAGATGCCTACAACGATCCCAATGCTTTAAAATCCTACTTTGCTCAAGAGCTATTTAACAGCCAAAACATTGAAAAAATTGCTAAAGCAACTAATTTTCCAGCCGATGCGCTAACCCGGTTTATAGATTCAGCCAAGAGCGGAACGATTGACGAAGGTGCAGCAATAATATTAGGTGCCAGGAGATTTGAGAGATCGCTTGGTATAGATGATGGGGTATTAGATCCATACATCACCAGAGCAAAAGGAGAGAAAGTAGAAATAGATTTTGGTGATTGGTTACGAGGTGACATTGATCCAAATAGCTTGGGAATTGGTGATTTGGGGGACAAGATAGATTTTGCGGCAGTCAAAATTAACATGGACGAGGAAGAACTAAGCATACCGGAAGAAAAGATTAAAGCTATTCTAAATAAGCTGGGTGACGGAGAAGATATTTCTGATGCGATGAAAGATCTGGGGGGTTGGAAAATTGATAATGCGTTTGCCTTGGTGCCTGGCACTACAAAATCGTTTGAGGAAAAGGGCGACGGCGATCCTTTTGATCAGATTGATTTGCTTGACGATAGTTTACTGCAAGAAGCTGGGACGGCCCTATTTAAAGGAAGATTTGATGGATTTATTAAAGATTATGGAACCCAATTATTGTCTGGCGGGCTAACCAATGGTCCGCGTAATATGACTGTGTCAATTGATGAAGCACAGCAGGCAAAGTTAAAGACTGATCCGATCTCGGCAGCGGAAGAGATCGGAGGAAAAATTCTTGCCCGCAATTTGGGACTGGCCGCCAGCGAGATCAATAAATTCAAGGGTGGGCAAATTCAAAACCTAGAAGTTGTAAACCAAGCCCTGCAGAAAGCTAAGTGGTCTGATGACCAGATTAATATATTCTCCAATACCAATTTCACTTCTATGCCCTCTGTTAGGGAAGCGGTAATACAAGCCTATGGTATCCGACAAGATGATTACAGTAAATTTATATCGGGTGATTTTATCCATATGGATTTGGTACAGGAAGAGGCGGCTAATAGAACGGGTTTGTCTTACGATGATATAGCGGCAATTGTAGATAAAGATTATAAACATGTGGCAGTAATAGGAAATTATCTGTTAAAGGATTTGAAATGGAGCAGCGAGAAGATCAACAGTACGCCAAATAGTGAAATTGCCCAAAATCCTCAAGTCAAAACCAAGCTTGGGAATATCTTGAAAATATCCGGCATTGATACGGCAAAACTAGCAAGTGGAGATATTCTGGGAACTTCGCTATTTAGCGGAATAGTGAAAGATAAGTTAGACAGTACCCCAAGCGATGCCATTAAATTACAAGCGGGACAAGCTAAAGATGTTACAGCGCTAAAAAAGAATATTTTGGGTAAAAATTTCAGCAAAGATGACATCGCGGCGCTAAAAGAAGGAGATATAAAGGCAATGCCATTTGTGAGAAGCACTATTATGTCAAAGTATAATTTGAGCGACACTGATATGGAGAATCTGTATAGCGGAAAGGTTCAGAATATCTCCTTGGTTAAAAGCGGCCTGGCAAAGCAGTGGAATATATCAGAAGACGATGCTGCGGGTTTGATGTCGGGTGATTTTAAGGACTTGCAATTCGCTCGAGATTTAATGGCTAAAACTCTCAAAGTGCCGGGGTCTGATATTGATATTATGCTCGAGGGGAAAATAGGCCATATGTCTACGGTGCAAAACGAATTATCAAAGACTTTGAATTTACCGGTAGACGATATTTCGATGCTAATTGATTCGAAATTCAAGGATGCAAATGTCTTAAAAAATATAGCAATGGATAAACTAGGCATTACGCAAAAAGATATCAACTCGATAGTATCGGGCGATATATTATTAAATAGTAGCGCAGTACAGGATTTAAAGAAAAAATTAGCAGGTAAAATAACCAGTGAGGAGATAAATTCGGTTATTAAGGGCGACTGGCTAGGAGCGAATATTATTAAGGGCGACCTGGCTGGCAAGTTAGGGATAGAGATTCCGGATGTGGATATTATTAAACTGGGAAATATGGAAAACTTGCCTTTGGTACAGGATATGGCGGCTAATATGTTTAATGTTGATAATCTTGATCTAGGCAATCTGACTTCAGGCAACTGGGGATCTGTATCGGTTTTCCAGGGTGGGCTGGCCAGTAGTCTAAACTTAGGCAATAAAGATGTTATGAGTTTGGTTTCCGGCAATCTCCCCAATCTTTCTTCGGTGGGCGATATATTCAGTAGCCAATTCAAGATGGATAATTTCGATCTGCAGAATCTAACCGGAAAATTAGACTTGGGAAATATTGATATGATCGGTAACTTTGCAGACGGGATGAATATGCTGCCAGGAGTGGGCGGTGATGTGTTGGGAGGACTGGGAGCGCCAGCCGATATGCTGGGATTGGGCAATATACTGGGTGGTGGAGGATTAATACCGGTCGGAGGCGGAGAAGCGGAAATTATGCAAAAAGTGAAACGGCCGGAAGCGAGATATAAAGTCCACAAAGCAATCGGAGAACTCCTAGATATAACCACAAAATTAAATAACCATAATTTACTGATCAGACAGTTAATTACCTTCAGCAAGAAGCGCGATGTGGATCCTTTCAAATCTAAACTAGATGAGCTTTATGGGAAGGCCATCAGTGATGGCGGTACTAGAGCAGAGAACTATGGTTTATTTCAAATGAAAGAAGCCCAACCAAATATACATATTGGGTATTAATTCAAATCTTTATCCGCCAGCTGGCGGATAAATCTCAAAATTCAAAATTTGGGATCTTCGGTTTAGTGTTTAGTGAACAGCTTTTCGCTGATCAGGATTTGATGCGGTAGCTAAAACGTTTTATTGTGTATGGTTTTATTTTCTCGTTGATAGTTTCAAGAATTGCTTGCGAACTGAATCGCAGCTGCTGAGCAGCCATTGAACTAGGACAGTTTACTGTTAAAACGCCGCCAGTGAAATGAATTGCTTCAAACCGACCTTTGGCGAGCAAGTTGGCTTGTGACACGATATAAGCGGCTTTAAGCTGGCTGGACAAGCCTAATTGGTTGATGCGAGGTGGTAATAAATCGCCAAGGGAGTCCATTTTACTCCTAAGTTTTGACGGGCAAGGTAATAATCTGCGCTTTTTTAATTATTTTATCATCAATATCTGTCAGGTGGGCGGTAGTAATGATAGTTTGCTGATTTTGTATTATTTCAGTCAAATGTTGGCGGCGTTTATCGTCGAGTTCGGAGAAAACATCGTCAAGCAGGAGCACGGGAGAGGTATTAGAGCTTTTAAAATAATCTATTTCGGAAAGCTTAATTGCCAAGACAAAACTACGGCACTCGCCACGAGAAGCGTTGGAAGATAAGGGATGATTATTGAGATAAAATAGTAAGTCGTCTCGATGAGGGCCAAAGAGAGTGGCGGTGTATTTTATCTCTTTATTTCTCTCTTTTTGTAATATTTTCATAAACTCTGGAGGCAAAACGCTGGTTTTGTAAGCTATCTTTACCTTTTCATTTGCGCCATTAGTTGATTGATAATAGTTATTAATAGAGCTATTTAAGAATTTGGAGAGTTCTTGGCGTTTTTCGATAATTAGTGAGCCTAATTTAACAAGCTCTTGATCCCAAAACTCGAGTTCGTCAATTTGAGCATAGTTTTGATTTATTAAAAAAAGCAGTCTATTTCTCTCCCGGACAACCCGATTGTATTGATTAAGCGTGCGCAGGTATTGACGATTATTCTGGCAAAGGATAACGTCCATAAAGTGCCGCCGGGTAGCAGGGTTGCCATAAACCAAGTCCATTGTTTCAGGAGAAAACAAGACGCTTTGCAGAGTTCCCACTATATCGGAGCTTTTTTGGGTTGATCCATTAATTTGATAATTTTTGTTAAAGACCGGCACAAGGGTGAGGAAAGTGGCTATTTTAACGGTTTCTTTGCCTTCTTTCAGCTCAACCTCAATTCGGGCATATTCTTGATCCCAACGAATAAGGTCCCGGTCATAGCTGGTACGGTGAGATCGGGTGGTGGAGCAAAGAAGGATGGCCTCGAGTATATTGGTTTTGCCTATTCCATTGGGGCCGGTAATGATAGTGAGGGGTGCGAGATGGTGGGAAAAGTTTCTATGGCCACGAAAATTAGTTAGTTTAATTTTTTTAATTTCCACGAGATTCCTTTGAGAACTAATTATTTTGAACATCAAGGGGCATGATGATGTAGAGATAGTCGCTATTAGTTTTAGGTTTTAAAATACTTGGCTTTCTGTCTTTGTTGGGATTAATCTCATTTAGGTCCAACCGGACTTCTTCGCTACCAATAATACTTAAGGCGTCGAGGATGTATCGGGCATTAAAAGCAATCTCCAGTTCCCCTCCCTCGGTTGTGGATACGAGAGTGGCAGTATTATCGCCTAGTTGAGGGGAAACAGCGATAATTTGAACTTGGTTTCCTTGGACTTTAATTTTCACATTATTTGCCGACTCTTTGGCAAATAAAGAGGACATCTTTAAAGCATTAGTTAATTCGCTTGACTTGAGAATAACTTTGGCTTGGGAGGTGCTGGGAATAATCTGTTGGTAAGCCGGGAAAGAGCCCTCGATTAGGCGGGAGATTACTTCGGTATTGCCAAAGACAAAGGCAATTTGATTTTCGCTTAGGAATATTTTGACTATTCCGTCGCTGGGCTGAATGATCCTCGCCAGCTCTATCATAGTTCGAGTGGGCACAACAATATCTCCGTGTTCGGTTATGAGTTTGCTGCCTTTTATCTTGGCTTCGGCTAGGCGGTAGCTGTCAGTAGCTACTAATCTAATTTCGTCTTTGGAAAAGTGGAAATTGATGCCATTTAATATGGGACGGGTCTCGTCTGTTGAGGCGGCAAAAGATGTATGGGCGATAGCTTCGCGAAATTTATCTGCCGGTATCCGGCATATTTCGGGTTCGGTAATCGTCGGGATGAGAGGGTACTCCCCTATCTCGATGCCATTGATATTAGCTTCATAGTGGTCGCTTTTAATATTGAGGGTGTTTTTGGAAATATTTAAATCTAATGCTAGGTCGTTATTTGTTATCACAAAATCGTTGATAGTTCGGGAGGGTATGGTCAGTCCCCCGTCTTGGTCAATTTTCGCACTGACCCTGGTGGTGATAGCTATTTCCAGGTCGGTGGAGGCAAGACGAAGGCGGCCTTTGTCGGTTGAGATTAATATATTAGCAAGAATCGGCAGAGTAGCTCGGGAAGTAGCTATTCGGCCGACTATTGATAGTCCTTTGGCAAGATTTTCTTGGGTGCAGCTTAGCTTCATATAGACTCCTTTATTAGATAACCTTTTCCACAGATTATATATTAATTAAATGATATTTATATTAACAGTAGTAGTAATAGGGGTTGTGGAAACTGTGGATTAAACCTTCTGGGGTTGTGGAAGGAGGTGGTAAAACAACGGGTTAGACAGGGGGTTTGTGGGGGATAGAATATTGAATTATTTGCGGAAAGAAAGTATATACACAATTTCTTCTAAGTTATCCAATTGTTTTCCACATTTTATCCACAACGACGTTAAATTATTAACCGTATATTATCTCTTTAACACTTATAATGTCTTGCTGAACCGTCTTATTACTCGCGGCTTCTTTTTTGATTTTCTTGGCTCCGTGGATGATAGTTGTGTGGTCTTTTCCACCTAGCTCCCGGCCGATCGCGGGGAAAGACAGGTTTAATTCATTTTTTAGCAGATACATGGCGATCTGTCTAGGATAGACTAATTCTCTTGTTCTTTTCTTACCAGTAAGTTCATCGAGTGAAATATTGAAAAACTTAGTGATGGTTTTTAGTATCTGGTCGGTGGTAACCTTTTTATTATTCTTATTTTGAAGGACATCTTCAAGAAGCTCATTAATGATATCTAGGGAGGGGGCGACTTTATATAAGGAGCAATGGGTAATGATTCTGGTGAGAGCTCCCTCGAGTTCACGGATATTGGAAGTGATTTGTTGAGCTACAGATTCAATCATTTCTTCCGGTAGAGTAAAATTTTTTTCTTGGCATTTTGTCTGCAAGATAGCAAGGCGAGTTTCTAGGTTGGGAGTACGGACGTCGGCTACCATGCCCCAGCCGAAACGGGAAGATAGCCGAACTTCTAAATCAGGGATAGAGGTATGGACGCGGTCAGAAGTAATGACGATTTGCCGGTTTGTTTGGTGGAGGGCATTAAAAGTGTGGAAAAACTCTTCTTGAGTTCCTTCTTTGTGAGAGAGGAACTGAATGTCGTCTACCAACAAAACATCCACATTACGGTATCTCTTTTTAAAATCATTAGTTTTTCCAGCAGATATCGAGTGAATAAAATCATTAGTAAAGTTTTCACATGTCACATAAAGAACGGTTTTTCCGGGGTGACGTTTTTGTATTTCATTGCCGATAGCGTGAATGAGGTGGGTTTTACCCAGACCCACCCCCCCGTAGATAAATAAAGGATTGTAGGTTTCTCCTGGTTTTTCACAAATAGCGACGCTGGTAGCGTGGGCCAGGCGGTTATTGGAGCCGACAACAAAATTATCGAAAGTATATTTTGCATTAAAAGTAGAGTTTTGGGGGTTAAGTTTGGTTAAATCGGTTTGGTGAGCGGCTTTAGGAGTTTGATCGTTTTCGTTTGGTTTTGTGTCGGCGATACTATGCAGTACACCAGTCGAGACCCGATAGTCAATTTTTTGCAGATCGGGAAGGGATTTTTTTATGATTTGAGATATTTGAGGGTTGTATTTGTTGTGCAGCCATTCCTTGCTGAAGTTGTTTGGTACGGCGATGACGATATTTCTATCGTCTTGCTCTAGAATGCGAGTGCCTCTAAACCAAGTTGTAAAATTAGCTTTACTAATAGATAGTTCCATTTCTCCTAAAACGGTTTGCCAGATTTCTTCGGGGCTCATGGGTCCTCCTTAGTAGTGCCGGTTTAATAGGTATAGCGCGGAAAGTTTTAAGAGAAAACAAATGGTTTTCCACAGGTATCTGTAACATAGCAAAGTTATCCACACCGGTCAAGAGTTTATATAAATTGATAAAAAGCCGACGAAAAAGAGGTAAGCCAAAGCCGCCGGTTCTGATTAATAGGTTTGACTTTAAGGGGATTTTAGGTTAAAATATGATTATTGTGCAAAGCATAACTAAACGATAGGAGCAGGATGAAAAGAACTTATCAACCAAATAACAGAAGGGCTCAGAAAAAGCATGGTTTTATGGCGCGAATGAAGAGTGCAGCTGGTATTTTAGTGATTAAGCGCCGCAGGGCAAGAGGCAGAAAAATACTGGCCAAATAATTAGTTTACAAGGTCGGTAATATGTTAATGATCGGAAGTATTAAAAAAGAAGAGGATTTCAAGAAGATTAGACGTTTGGGACGTCGTTGGTCGGGTGGGTTCGTTAGATTATCCATACTGGCAGGTGAAAACGAGGGAGCCAGAAGCGCTGTTGTTGTTTCAAAAAAAATAAGTAATAAGGCAGTGGTCCGCAACAAGATCCGCCGCCGGGTTGCTGCAATTTTAAGGGAATATATACTGATTTATGAGGGCAAGCCGGTTGATATATTAGTTACAGTAATTAGGAATGATGCAACTTATGAACAGCTTCGGTTAGAGATTGATAAGGGTCTGATTCAACTACTGGAAAATAAGAGGTAAGGTGAAAAAAGTTGCATTGAAATTAATAGTTTTATACCAGAGTACTTTATCTTTTGATCATAGTCCTTTGAGTAAATTTTTTCCGGGAGGGTTTTGCCGGTTTCGGCCCAGCTGTTCACAGTATGCTTATGAATCAATTCAAAAGTATGGTTTAATAAAAGGTGGATTGAAAGGTACTTGGAGAATTTGTCGGTGTAATCCTTGGGGAAAAACGGGATGGGATCCGGTTAAGTAATAGGAATAAATCAAATGAAAGAATTTTTTAAGGCAATTTTATACACGCCACTATATAATTTACTAATTTTTTTGGTATGGCTAACGCCTGGAAATGATGTTGGAGTGGCGATTATCGTGCTGACGGTACTGATTCGTTTGGCTCTGCTTCCCTCTACTAACAAATCTTATCAGGCCCAGAAAGAGATGAAGGCGATTCAGCCGAAACTAGAAGAGATTAAGAAAAAATATTCCAAAGAAGAGCAAGCGGCAAAGACCATGGAGCTTTACAAGGAGCATAAGGTTAATCCAC
This sequence comes from bacterium, assembly GCA_030647355.1. Lineage (GTDB taxonomy): Bacteria > Patescibacteriota > UBA1384 > VFKW01 > VFKW01 > JAUSIS01. Next base: position 1,481 of record JAUSIS010000012.1, on the reverse strand, counting down.
TGGGAAGCTGTCTGCCGCTTTTAATTCAACTGCCGATTATTTTTGTTTTGTATAGTGTTTTCCAGGTGGGCTTAGACACCAGCCATTTCAATTTGTTATATTCTTTTATACCGCGTCCATCGGTGGTGGATACTTACTTTTTGGGGATTAATCTAGCCAGGCCGGAAAAATGGTTCTTGCCGATTATTGTCGGGTTACTTCAGCTTGTTCAGATGTGGCAGATGCAAAGATATATCGGAAATCCCACAAAATCCAGCGGCGGGCAGAGTGATATGGTAAATATGATGACCAAACAGATGATGTATTTCACTCCTGTCATGACATTCTTCATTTCTCTGCGATTGCCGGCGGCATTGCCTCTATATTGGGGCGTGACGACATTATTTACTATTGCCCAGCAATGGTGGTTTTTTGAGAAAAAAGGATTGGCTATAGTTGGTGGGGAATCTGGCGGGTCATTCATGGGGATAAAAAACGAAACCCCGACTGTAACAGATGCGCCGGCAGGGCAACGGTTTAAAACAAAAAGTAAAGATGTGGTAGTGACTGTTAGGAGGAAAGGTGAACGATAGCCATTTGATGATAAGTAGTGCGGCGGAGGATTTGCTCAAGCGGATACAGGTTGATGGGATTGTTAAAACTCGCCACGAACAGGATACCGTAATGGTGGAAATAGAGAGTGCAGAAGCGGCGCGGCTTATTGGGAATAAAGGCGAGGTTTTGGATGCTTTTGAGCATTTGCTTAGATCGCTTTTGAATAAACAGATGGAAGGATTTGTTTCGGTTCGAGTGGATGTCGAGGGTTATAGGAAGCGCAGAGCGGAATATTTGAGTGGTTTAGTGAAAAATATCTGTTCAAGGGTGGCGTCGAGCGGCAAGCATGAAGCGCTGAATCCAATGAGTGCGTCCGAGAGGCGCTTGGTGCATATGATTGTTCAGGAGATGGAAGGGGTGATCAGCGAGAGTATTGGAGAAAAGGCCGATAGGCAGGTAGTGATAAAGCCGATTATGAAGAAGGTAGGGTAGAAGATTTAGGTTCGGCCGAATCCTTCTCGGACAGCGTTTCGCTTCCCGATACAGTTGTGTCGGGAGTGCTGCACTACGCTTGACTGTCCTCAAAGGACACGCCCGAACCTTCGGCAAGATATGTGGCAGTTTTCTCACTAAACAAAAAAATAAATATATGGAGAGGTGCTGGAGCGGTTGAACAGGCCACTCTCGAAAAGTGGTAGATCCGCAAGGGTCTCGTGAGTTCGAATCTCACCCTCTCCGCCAATTTTCACAAAAAATGTTCGAACATCAATCAAAAGACACCGCCAATTTTCACTTTTTGTGAAACTTGGCGGTGTCTTTACGAAAATATTCGAACGGAACTCAAGGAAAAGCTGTAGCTGGCGAGCGCAGGAAGGGGTGTGGGGAGGGAATGCGCTCGCCTGTCCCTCGTAGCTTCAGCGAAGCGGGGCTTATTGGGGCGGTTCGGG
>JAUSIS010000011.1 GCA_030647355.1 bacterium | reverse complement strand
TTAACAAGAACTTAACTCACTGGCTTGCCTACTACAATTCCAAAAGAAGACATGCCAGTCTAAACTACCAGTCGCCAATTAATTATTGCATCCAAACAGGACGACTGTTACCGATGTCCTCAACCGGTACATGCCCTTGACAAAAGCGCATTTTTATGCTATAATTCTACCCTAAGATGGTATTGGCAATAATCAGGCGCATGCCTGTCAAATATCAAGTATTTTAAGAACGAAATCGCCGGTCAACCCGGCAAAAGGAGACTTCCGAATGAAAGCCACAGTTTTGAGCGCACTGATCGCAATTCTGATCACCCCCCTGATCTGCTCAGCCGAGCAGATCAACGACTTTGAGCAGTCCAATGGCCAGCAGGGCAACAACGACCAAGTAACAGTCCCCGTCCTGTTCATAGTCGTCACCGGTCCGGAGGATTGGCAAACATTCCTCCGAGACCAAGTTGGCCCGGCCATGAAGGCAAGTGGAAAAGCGGAGATAGCTCCATTTAACACTTACCTCGACTGGGCCAATGCGGCCGGTGATTATGCCCGAACCTCGGGCAGATATCGCCAGGATACCGTACCGCCGTTTGGCCAGTACATCGCCCCGACGCACGAGATGGCGTTGAGCTTCACGCTCAACTGGAAGACGGTCCGGGTGACGCATGATGCGTCCCGATTCTTCGACTTCGACGATCGAGGCGTTGACATCTGCGTCACTACCTTGACAGTGGAAATCACTGCCCAGGTCTACTCCCTGACCAATGCCCTCATGTCTTGGACATTCAAGGGCAAGGGCGAAGCGTCGGTCCAGTATGTTGGCGTCGACAACTGGAGCGCATCGCTCCAGGATGACGTCATGGTGCGAGCCACGGCGAAAGCCGCCAAATCCTTGGCGGATAAAGCCAACTTCACCATCACCGCCAGCCACCACAAATAAGTGAGCTGGCACCCCCCTTCCCCCTATTCAAACGGCCCCGAGCATCCCAGCTCGAGGCCGTTTTTAATTTCCCTGGTTTTACTAAACCTCGCTATGTAGATCTTCCGCCGCTTGACGGTGCCGGTGGTAGAGTGCCACCACCTGGAGCAGTCCCACCACCCGTACCCGTTGTCGGTGGAGTAGTGGTAATACTACCCCCTGTATTACTAGGATTACCGCCCTCAACCGAATTTTGCACCCATTTGACTATCGAAAAAGCTAGCAAAATGATTATTATCCCAATGATCGCATTGATAATCCCCGTCCTTGCCGCAGTCGCTTTGGTTGCATCTCCACTTGATGTTATGTACTGTATACCAGAATAGATAAGATAAATTACCGCCAAAGTTCCAGCTATAATCAAAATCACATTGATTACGCTGCTTATCAGAGTATTAAAATTTAGTACTCCAATGTCCTTTATCTTAGCGGGCTGTGTCGCATAAGCCGACGTGAATAAGAACCCAATATAGTCCACGAAACCTCCTTTTATTAATTTTTAATTATTACTTTATATTTTATTATATCCGATGCTTTCTATCCTGGTTTGCCTAACGTGATAGCACCGGTTACCCAGCTAGTTATGGAAAAAGCAATTAATATTATTATAATCCCAATTATCGCATTTACAATGGCTGTCCTTGCCGCAGTAGCTTTGGTTGCATCGCCGCCAGCCGTGATGTACTGAATGCCGGCTACAATAAGAAAAATGGTCGCTAGTATTCCCGCAATTAGAAGCAAAGTTTTTATAACATTTCCTACTAAGGTATCAAAAGGCACATTCACAAATGGCTGAATAGCTCCTGGGAAGGTTACGGTTACAGCATATGCTTTTGTAATAAATAAATCTAACATACTACTCCCTGCTTCACATACAATATATATAAATTATTGTCCCAAGTCAATACACAATCTCCTTTGGAGTGTTCTGTATTTCATTAGGAATCTTATCAGCTCCCACAAACATCACATAAACCCAATGGATCAGAAAGTAAGATAAAGTTATTATCACTACCCCTGTCACTGCCGCGGTTATGCCCTGCTTGGCTTTTTTTACTTTTTCCTCACTGCCAAATGCGGTAGCATAGCCATACGCATTCCAAATTATAAAAAAGGCCGCAGCAATGTTACCTAGAACAAGAAGTAACTGGATTGCATCCAGTAAAATCCGAATAACATCAAGCCACCCCACCATTGCCCACTTAAAACCGGCCGGACCTTGGAAAATGTCTCTAAAAATGTCATCAACCCCGAGCATTGTTTAATCTCCTAATGTTCCACTTAAAGCTTGTGGTATCCATTGAGTAATAGCAATCGCCAAAAGAATAATCACAAAACCAGTAATCGCCCATATTAGATTTTTCTTTGCTGCTGCCGCTTTGGCGGGCTTGGTTTCCGATCCTACTAAGCCACCTGATGTTATATACATTATCCCGCTATAAATAATCGCTATAACAAATATTGCCTCGCTAGCATACATCAATCCAAAAACTGCCAGCACCAAATTATCCCAGGGAGTTTCCCCTGGTCCAATTTTCCATTTTAGCATATTCGGCAAATTAACCATTAAATCGTTTTTATTCATACCCTCTCCACTTTACTTCAGAAGCGCCGTAATATCCCTCGCCGCCGCCTCAATACTGCTCTGGAGCGGCTGCTTGCTATGCGTCGCATCGTTTATCATTTTTAACATGATAGTATTATACTTATCTAAATCAGGTTTATAAATCGTCTTAGCCCTAGTAATCTGTCCTTCGATAGTACCGGCACCTCCAGAACCAAGATCATCTCGCATAATAGGGTAGCGACCACTGGCAGTCAAGTATTTTGACCGATCATTTTCACCCATCAGCACACTAATAACTCCCCAAGCCAAATTCCCGACTTTAGAATTCTTATTGACTGAAAATGCCCAATAATGCATAAACCCGTTAGGAATAAGACTTTGTCTAACCTGGGGTAGAGGATCTACTCCGTATTCCAAATTAGGATTCATCTGTTTAATATAATTTTCCCTCGAAGCATAATCTACCATCATCGCTAACTTGCCTTGAATAAAGTATTCGGTGGCATTGGGCATACTCTCATTCCAACTATAGACATCACTGGCAGGACTGGCAAAACTGGTATAAAAATCAAGTGCGCTAGTTCCCGGATACCAATCTGCTCCGCTTTGTGCTTTCTGCTGAAGTTGGAAAGTTGCTGATTTACCGTCGGAAGAGGCAAATTGCGTACCATTCTGCAACATCAATAAATACAGAATATCTTGGGCAGACTCAATATTATTATCCGTTCCCAGAGCCGCTCCCGCCTGCGAAACCAAAGTACCATTCTTTATTGTTAACATCTTTGATACCGTTTTGAATTCGTCCCATGTCGTCGGAGATCTTCTCATCAATGCGTCCGTCGCTTCATCAATACCTTCCTCACGTGATTGTAATTGCATCCTTAGGTTATCAAAAATTGTTCGATTCGTATAAAGCACCAGCGGATCTGATGAAATAGGATAGCCAAAAATATCTCCTTTTGCACCTATCATCTGCTGAGCTACTACGCTCGGATATAAATTTTTAAAATCCTTAACCGTATCACTATACCTGGATTTTTGATAAGGAATCGGATAGATCATGCCATAACGCTTAACTACCCAGTCATCTTTGAGTAAGAAAATATCCGGTCCCTGACCAGCCGCGATCGCATTAACTAAATCATCCTCATAAGTAGCCGGATTCTTGGCAACTATATTCAGAACTACATCTTGATCTTGTAATCTTTCTATAAATGGTGCGTAAGCCGCCTCGTCACCAATCGGTGTCCAGAGAGTCACGGTCCCTGCGCCAAGATCTGTAATCCCATTGTTTTGATTATTATTCGTTCCAGTTTTTCTGGTAAAAACTATCACCAGCACAATAATCAAGATAAAAATCCCTGCCCCGATACCGATTAATAATTTTTTATTCTCCAGCATTGTCCCTCCTTTGGTCTTCCGTAGCCCACTTAAAACTACATTCATTATCTATTATGCTTCGAGCGTGCATAGCCCTCCCGTGTCATTGCGAGCGTAGTGTGGCAATCTTTCCCTTCCCAACCTACTTCTTACTGCTTATTGCTTAATTCTTATTCGCTTACTGCTTACTATCCTCCGCTTCAGCTAGTAAATCTTTCATATACTTAGTAAGTCCCGGCGCTAGTTCCTCTCTCTTCATGGCAAAATCTAAATTTGCTTTCAGATACTCCAACTTATCACCGCAATCATAAAACTTACTATTCTCAATCACTTTGGCATAAACCGGTAAACCATTATCAATCATTCCCTTCAGCCCATCAGCTAAATATATTTCCCCGCCTATCCCCGGCTTTAACTCAGACAAAACATCCAAGATCTCGGGAGTCAAAATATAACCTGACATAAATGCAACCTTCAAAGATGGATCCTTAGCCCCCGGCTTCTCTATAATATCAGAAATTTTATAAATCCCCGGCTCGATCTCTTCTCCCTTGCCATATCCATAACGTTTATAATCTGCCTCTGAATCCCTAATCTGCGAACCGATAATACAACCCGGGTGTTTCTCATAGGCCTCAATCATCTGTTTAACAGACGCCGGTTCCGCTGCCATAAAATTATCACCCCATAGCACCGCAAACGGCTCGTGATTGATAACTTCTCGGGCGCAAAGTACAGCGTGACCATTACCAAGCTGTTCTCTCTGTCTGATATAAGTAAACTTAGCCATATCGGAAATCGCCCGGATTTCATTATATTCGTCCATTTTACCGACTTCTTGCAATCTGTGTTCTAGCTCAAAATTGTAATCGAAATGATCTTCAATAGCTCTCTTGTTAGAACCTGTAATAATAATAATATGCTCAATACCCGCCGCCACCGCCTCCTCCACTACATATTGGATAACCGGCTTGTCTACAATAGGCAGCATTTCTTTGGGAGATGCTTTAGTAAACGGCAAAAATCTCGTACCAAATCCGGCCGCTGGAATGATTGCCTTCTTAATTTTCATCAATGCTCCTGCCCAACCAAGACAAATTATTCTGATTTAACTTTTAAGAGCCGAGTTTTGGTCTTCTCTTGCTTAGGAATAACTATTGTCAGGATTCCATTTTTTAATGCCGCTTCCGCTTTATTGGCATCAACCGCAATCGGCATTATATAAGATCGGGAAAATGCTCCCCAATAACATTCCTGACAGTAGTAGCCGTCTTTATTAACTGTGGTTTCGTCTTTGCGCTCACCTTTAATAGAGACAACTTCATCCGTTATGGATATCTCCAGATCGTCCGGCGATACGCCGGCAATAGGCGCTTTAATAACAACATTATCTTCTGTCTGGTAAGCATCAATCGCTAATTGACCCTCATACTCTTCCAGCCAATCTTCTGTCTCCGGTTCTTTTGTTACGGCAGTTTCTTTAGCCATAAACCCTCCCCGCTGAACGCTTAAAATAAGCTATTCAGGCGTAATTACCAATTAAGTCTATATCCATTATAATAGACTCAAGAGGTTCGTCAAGTGGAGACAAAAGTTAATCCAGATAAAAAAACGGTGGGGGAGTGGTTACTCGACTTAATCTTCCCTCGTTTTTGCATTGGTTGTCATAAAGAAGGAAGTTTTCTTTGCTGGAATTGCCAAAGTAAAATAATTAAAATTAAATATCCGACCTGTATTAAATGCCAGAAGCTGGCAGAAGAGGGGATATGCCCTCGCTGCAAATCAGCCCTGCCTTTAACCAAAACGATTATCGTTGGATACCATCGCGATCCAATCTTAAAAGAACTCATTCATAATCTTAAATATGAAGGGTTAAAAGAAATCGCCGGCATCTTAGGAGATTTATTGATTGAACGCCTAAAGCAAACTGATTTTCCCAAAAATTGTACAATAGTTCCCGTACCCCTGCATAAAAGCCGGCTATCGACGCGCGGATTTAATCAATCAACATTGATAGCCAAACAAATTGCAGACCAATTTAGTCTAAATTATTGCGAAAATTTATTGGAAAGAATTAAAAATACTAAACCGCAAATCAGTCTAACTTACCAAGACAGGAAAAGCAATCTTACCAGCGCCTTTCGCATCCGCCCAAAAACTAAGATCCCAAACGGCACTATCATTTTAGTTGACGATGTCGTCACAACTGGCGCCACGATAGGGGAATGTGCCAAAGTTCTGCGCCAAGGCGGAGTCAGAAGAATCTGGCTTCTCGCCCTCGCCCACGGCTGATTTTTTACATAAACTTAAGAAGAGAATATGTCTTGGTCTCCCTTTTTCTTATTATAAAATCAGACTTTGTTCATTGAAGCCAGTTAAGCGAAGTGCAGCGTTTCTGACCCAGCTGGATCAGAAAGCGAAACGCTGGCTGAAATGAATTAAGTCTGATTTTACTCTCGCGTCCCCAGGAGGACTTGAACCTCCGGCCTTCAGATCCGCAATCTGACGCTCTATCCGCTGAGCTATGGGGACAAATTTACCAGTTAATTATCCCATTTTTTTCTTGTTTAGTCAACCTGAATACCGGCTCGTGAAATCTCTTCGTAAAACTGCGGATTAATAAATCTGACCATGGCGTCAATGCAACAATTCTCAAATTCGCTTGTCCGGTTTTTTAAACCTTTAGTCAATATACTGGGGGTACCTTGGCTTTTCTTTACATTTTTCAATCCGGAAAATTCGCAAATAATCTCACCTAACTCGCGCTCGCCCTTTAGTATTTCTTCACTTATTTTTTTTGGCAACTCCAACCTTCCGCCTCCTGCCAAACCCCATCTTTTGCCTCTATCGACTACCGCCACCCAATTCGTTAAAAACAATATGCCCTCGACTTCACATACCGTACCTTCCAAGCCAAAACCAAAATCTGCTTTCAGTGCCTTTAGCGCATCTAGCGCCCTCTTTCTAGCACCCTTAATTGCCTCAGAATCCGACATCGGCTGATCGGATATTCCTGAAACAATCGAAATACCGTCAACTACTAGTTTCTCTTTTGGAAAAATCCGCCCTACCGCAGTTCTTACGGCATTAACCTTAACCGGATTGATTGACCCAACTGCTACTTTCATATACCGCCTTTTAACATTCCTCATTTTACAAGTAAAACTAACAACCCTAAAAATAGAATGATGAGCAAAGTAATTATCGTATCTCGTATCATAATACGGATAATCGAACGGCTATCGTGCCCACTTTTCTTCAAATACCACCAATATAGCGGTCCTAGCATAAAGCTCTCCTGTCCTATCCACTTCCTTTTTAACTCACAATCAGCTCAAGCTTTGAACAAATAAAAGCTGCTCATTCACATCTACCCCTTTGGTATTCATTCTCGCAAAAGTGCCTTCGCCAAAAGTTTCATCAACAAGAGATTGTATTGGCTCAATTCTTCCGCTAAGCATAGCACCGGCAAATTCATCAAAAACTGCTTCTTTATCCGCAAATCGTTCGCTATTTTTGCTGTAAATTTTCTCAACCATACTATCTAGCACCATTCGCTCCTGATGACAGGTAAAATTTTCCGCCCAAACATTACCCTCGTCATCGGCACCAGCTATGATGGTATCCGAGTTAAATAACTTTTCGCCTGCTTCGGTATATAAATTTCTATTATTCGCCATCACTTGTACAGAATTAGTAACCTCTCCCGCAAATAGGGGGTCTGTCTGCGCTTTTTCTTGAATTATTTTCCTTGTTAACTCCTCGGTTACTGCTTCATTCAACCAATCAAGCGACCTTGCATGATTCTCATCAGTCGTTGAAAATCCGTGCCGATCTTCGCTGATCCGTCCATCCTTTTTCATTGATAATTTAGTAAAAGATTTCATATGTAAGAATTCATGTACTGCTTTTTTAGTTAAGACCAATAAAGATTGTTGCTCTTTAAGTCCTACGGCACGGTACCTGGAATTATAAACTGCATCATTTTGCCCATCAGCCCACTCGCTACTTTTAATAATATGGGTGTGTTTATCCTCTATTTCCAGCGCGCTCAAACCATAGCGCTGTCTTACTTCATTAGTCAATCGATCGGCTAAACTTATGGCTTGCCTTTCATGACTGGTTTTTTCTCTCTCTTTACCTTCTAATATTTCAAATTTTTGATCGTCTGCTCTATCTCTGACCTCCTGCCATAATTTCTCTACATCCTCCTCAGAAAGTGTATACTCATTTCCTTGATTCTCCTGCTCACGAGACGACTGTTCATTATATATTTTTTCTACTACCTGCGGGAGCTCATTATTTATATAATCTAAACTAAAGTTAATCTCCATCGTCCAGCCAAAGCTTTGGATTTCCTTGTGCTTAAACCGTAATACTCGCGCATTATATTGTTTATTTTCATAGGTAGTCACCCTCACATCATCTGTGGTAACTTCCACATCCGGATTCAAACGTGCCATTACGTGGGATGCCTTCTGTCGTGCTATTTCCAATAATTTTTTTCTTTCATCTTCTTTTTTTTCATCATCCTCACCCTCGTCCTCTTCGCTTCTACTCTCCTCGTCATCTTTGCCCCTCTCTTCTTCCTCATCAACCCCAACTTCTTGATCTTTTTGTTTAGCCACTTTCTCATCCTGTTGTAATACATCACCGCCAGTCTCATCTTGCTCGAGACCGCCCAGTTCAACCCCGGATTCCTCTTCAATTTGATGATCGTCATTATCGGTTATCTCTGTTGGGTTATCGTTCTCTAATGCACCATCATTTGCTTCATTGGCAAAACTTTCCCGCTCTATACTTGGTTCCATTATTGCCATCTTAGTCTCCTTTAGGCCATCATTAATAAATCGCGCGCGATTTAAAATTATATTAATTACCCGAGTCCTTAGGATATTCTCTCACACACAACAAATTACCACAATAATTGGCAATTTGTTGTAAGCGGGACACTCGGGTCTAGAACTTTTAACCGATTTTGTATCCCTTTTCTGCTATCCATATTATCATACATTAGGTAGATTTTATTACAGAAAATCTACTTCTTTAGCTTGACCAATCTATAAAAATTTCATACACTTACTATACAAATTATATTTGGAATGTAGCTATTAATGACCAAAGGATCCCGACATATGACAGATCTTGACTTGGCGAAAATAAATATCATCGAAGATGACAAACTTCTCAAGTTGCTCTCCACACGGACAGGCCATTCGGAAGTGAAAGAAATTTTAAAAAAAGGGGAAGAACTAAAAGGCCTGGATTTAAATGATTGCGCCAAACTGCTCTCAATCCAGGGTGACAAGCTTTTAGAAATGCTCTTCGCTAGCGCAAAAAAAGTAAAAATGACGATTTACGGCCCACGTCTGGTTCTATTTGCCCCCTTATATTGCAGTAGCTTTTGCGTGAATGACTGTGACTATTGTGCTTTCCATACTCGTAATCCCGCTTCGCGAGTAAAATTATCCCTAGAAAGCATAAAAGAGCAGGTTGAAATCTTAGAAGCTATGGGGCATAAGCGTCTCCTTTTAGAGTTTGGCGAACATCCAATTGAAAATCCGATTGAATATGTAGTCGATGTAATTAGAACAATCTATGCCACAAAAAAAGCGCCAGGTGAGATTAGACGAGTAAATGTCAATATTGCAGCAGCAACAGTCGAGAATTACCGGCGCTTGAAAGAAGCCGGTATTGGCACCTATCAACTTTTTCAAGAGACATATCACAAAGCAACCTATAAAAAAATGCATCATGGACCAAAAGCAGACTACCAAAGACAATTATTAGCTATTCCCAAGGCCTATGAAGCTGGGATCAACGACTTAGGCATTGGTGTTCTATTCGGTTTATATGATTATCGTTTTGAGGTATTATCCTTAGTACAATATGCTCAATTTATGGACAAGGTTTTAGGCGTCGGACCTCATACTATCTCGGTACCGCGCTTTCAATCCGCCCACACAGTCAACCTCCAATTGAAACATCGTGTTTCCGATAGAGATTTCTTGAAATTAATTGCTATCTTGCGCCTTGCCGTTCCCTACACCGGTATGATCATTTCCACACGAGAAAGCCCGGAAATTCGCCGCCAAGCATTTGCAATCGGCATTTCACAAGCCAGTGCCGCTTCCAGAACCGCACCAGGCGGGTACAAAACAGACAATGATCAGGCAACAGGGTCTCAATTTAATATTAACGATCACCGTAGCCTGGATGAAGTAGTCCAGGATATTTGTCAACTCGGTTATTTACCTAGTTTTTGTACTGCCTGTTACCGTCTCGGCAGAACAGGTGATGTTTTTATGAAATTAGCCAAAGCGGGAACTATTCATCAGAAGTGCCAACCAAACGCCTTAACGACCTTTAAGGAATATCTGCTAGACTATGCATCCCCAGAGACACGTCAAGTTAGTGAAAAAAGTATTATTGATCACATGAAACTAATCGAAAATCCGCAAACGAGAAAACGGCTTAACGAAAATCTAAAGAAACTAGAGGATGGTACAAGAGATTTGTACATATAATAAATCCTCGGTTAGGAGAAGTAATAAATAATCTCAAACAAGAAATTCACAATTTTGACTACCAAATCTTAACGAAGTGCCTTGAATCCAGGGGCAAGCTCCAACAAAAACTTTTCGAATTATCCAAACAAGAAAAAGAAAACATTTTTGGCAACCGCGTTTGGTTTCGCGGCATTATTGAGTTTTCAAACATCTGCAAAAATAACTGTTTTTACTGCGGAATAAGAAAAGATCATAAGCAAAAAAGGTTCTCTATGAGTCTAGAAGAGATTATGGATTCATTAGAATTCATTGACCAAGCCCATTATGGCTCAGTTGTCTACCAAAGCGGTGAAGTAACGACTGATACCTTTAAAGACTATTTGTTGGAAATTGTTCTTATGACCCATAAAAAATATCCTAAGTTAGGTATTACGGTTTCCTGCGGAGAGCAGGACTATACTTTTTTAAAAAAACTTAAACAGGCGGGAGCCACTCGTTATCTATTAAGAATTGAGTCGTCAAATAAAAAACTGTACGAGAAACTTCATCCAAACGAGATGTCTTGGGACAATAGATACCTTTGTTTGAAAAACCTACAAAAACTAGGCTACCAAGTTGGCACGGGTGTAATGGTTAGACTTCCCGGGCAAACAATAGATGATTTGATTCAGGATTTAAGATTTTTCATTGATAATAAATTTGATATGTTCGGTATCGGACCTTATGTAATTCATGAAAATACTCCCTTAGGTGAAGATCTCGCCATTCAAAAATGGTGGCAAGAGAATAAAGATAAAAATTTTAATATTTTCCTGAATTTTTTGGCAATCCTAAGGGTACTATTGCCAAATGTTAATATTGCCGCCGCTACGGCCTGTGACGTATTCGATCCGTTGGGTAGAATAAAAGTCTTGCAGATTGCCGGTAATATTATTATGCCTTCCGTTACCCCCCAAGATTATCGAAATCTTTATCTACTATATCAAGGAAAACCTTGTATAGATGAAGATGCCGATAAATGTCTAAACTGCATAACAAACAAAATTGTTTATGCCGGGTTAAAACCAATGTTTGACGAATTAGGTGATTCGCCATTTTATTACGAGAAATCAAAAACCACCCCGCCTCAAAAGTAACAATTATGTCTAAACAGCAAGAATATATTACAATCACTCTGGCCGGACGAGTTAATGTTGGTAAATCGTCTATCTTAAATTTATTAAGTGGGCAAAGGGATTTCGCCATTGTTGATGCTCACCCTGGGACAACCACCGACACGGTAATGGCTCGCATGGAAATCCACGAACTTGGACCTGTAAAAATCATCGATACAGCCGGCGTAGACGAATACTCTCAACTTGGAGGAAAGAAAAGAAAAAAGACATATGAAGCAGTGGAAGAAGCAGATTTAACTTTACTAGTAATAGATTTGATAAACGATGGCGAAACTTCAGACTTTGCAGTCGAGAAAGAGATAATAACAAGGGCCCTTAAATATGAAAAGCAAGTATTAATCATCTACAATATTTTTCATCATAATTTCCCCTCAAATAAATTAAAAAAAATTAAGAATATAGCAAGCCAAAAACTGAATCAAGACCTGCCTTGTCTTTATATTAACGCCTTAAACCTAAAAGATCAAAAAAAGCTTATTGCTTTTATTATGACTTTTTTTAGAAAAGAAAATCACCAACCAGATCTGATCCCTATATATGGACATAAAGGATATGTTCTTTTGAATATCCCTATGGACGAGGAGACGCCGGCCATGAGACTGCTACGTCCCCAAGATATGGTTATGGAAAGACTTTTGCGTAAATATCTAGTTCCGGTACTCTACAGAATGGATCTTAAAAAAGCCCGAGCGGGTGACAAAGCAGAAAAAAAGCGATTTTTAGTGACAATTGAGCACCTCCGCAACTCTCCGGAAGGATTGAAATTGGTCATTACTGACAGTCAAGCAATGGATATTGTGGGCCCTTGGCTATCACACGATATTTCTATCACAACCTTTTCTGTCATTATGGCAAACTACATGAGTGGCGGAAACATAGAAATGTTCGTGACAGGACTGAAAACTCTTCTCCTTCTTAAAAATGGCGACAGCATCCTGATAATGGAAAGCTGTAACCACGATCGGAAATGTGATGACATCGGTACTCAACAGATACCTCGCTTGATTAAAGAAAAACTAAACTTGGAACTGAAAATAGATTTTTCTTTCGGTCGCGTACTACCTGACGATCTAAAACAATATAAGCTAGTTATCCATTGTGGAGGCTGTATGATTGATCGTCAGAAATATATGCGGCGAATCTTTAAATTAAGAGAAGCAAGAGTACCAATAACTAACTACGGGCTCTTTCTATCATGGATCCATAACCCCGAGGCGTCAGTAAGAGTAACAAAAATCTTTCGATCAAATAAAGACCATAAGGGTAATTAAGAAGTACACTTACTCTAAAAAAGCTCCAAACTACTTCTGGCGGTGTCTTTACGAAAATATTCGAACGGAACTCAAGGAAAAGCTGTAGCTGGCGAGCGCAGGAAGGGGTGTGGGGAGGGAATGCGCTCGCCTGTCCCTCGTAGCTTCAGCGAAGCGGGGCTTATTGGGGCGGTTCGGG